>DATFHM010000223.1:0-6669 GCA_035248385.1 Nocardioides sp.
TCATGGCGCTCGTCATCGTCTCGATCTGCTGCTACCACGGCTTCCAGGCCAAGGGCGGCCCGGCGGGCGTGGGCCGTGCGGTCGGCAGCGCCGTCCGCTCCGCGCTGATCTGCTCCATGTTCGTCGACCTGGTCTTCGGCATCGCCATCTGGGGCGGTCCGTCGGTCCACATCGCGGGGTGATCCGGATGCACCTCCTCGACCGCAAGACCCTCTACGGCCTGGTCTTCGTGGCGATCATCGCCGGCGTCGTCGCCGCGACGATCGCCAGCTACAAGGGCGCATTCCAGTCGACCGTCCCGGTCGACGTGCACACCGACCGGGCGGGCCTCACGCTCGCGCACGGCGCGCCGGTGAAGTACCGCGGCGTCCAGGTGGGCCACGTCGACAAGGTCACCACCGACGGCAGGACCGTCGACGTCAGGCTCGCGATGAACTCGGGCGACGTGACCATGGTCCCGGCCGCGGTGACCGCGCAGATCGTGCCGCCCACCGCCTTCGGCGGCAAGTACGTCCAGCTCAGCTCCGCCACGAACACCGACACGACGCCGATGGCCGCGGGCGACGTCATCGAGGCGACCAGGGTCACCGTCGAGATCAACGACGCCTTCGAGAACCTCACCCAGGTGCTCGACGCCGCGCACCCGGCACAGGTCAACCAGGCCCTCACCGCCGTGGCCAGCGCGGTCGACGGGCGCGGCCGGCTGATCGGCGACCTGATCACCCAGACCGACACCTACCTGCGCTCCCTCAACCCGTCCCTGCGGACGCTGAGCACCGACCTCGGCCGCACCGACGACGTGGTCGACACCTACGCGCGCTCCGAGCACGACCTGGTCAGCACCTTCGCCAACCTCGGTACGACGTCGCAGACCCTCGTGCAGCAGCAGGCCTCGCTGCGGGCGCTCGAGCTCAGCCTCACCTCGTTCAGCGGCAAGGCCGACACCCTGCTGAGGCAGACCCGCCACGGCATCGTGGCCTCGCTGACCACGATGCAGCCGGTCAGCGACGTGCTCGCCCGCTACTCCCCCGAGCTGCCCTGCCTCGTCTTCGGGCTCGCGTCGGCCAACCAGCTGGCCGAAGGCGCGGTCGGCGGCACGAACCCGGGCGTCACCACCATCACCCGCCTGGTGCCCGGTGCCGACCCGTACACCTACGCCAAGAACCTGCCGCTGCTCGGCGAGGACAGCGGCCCGCATTGCTTCGGCCTGCCCTACGTCACGCCGCGCGATGCCGCGCAGCCGCAGCCGGAGTTCCACACCGGCGCCAACCCCTACGCCGCCGGTACGTCGACCGCCACGAAGCAGGCCTCGCTGCGAGCCCTGTTCGGCCAGCTGGCAGGAGGGACCACGCGATGAAGGGCAGCAGCGCGCTGCGCAAGAAGGAACGCGCCGACCTGGTCAAGTTCACGATCTTCCTGGTCGTCGCAGCGGTCTTCACCGTGTGGGTCGGCATCATCACCGCGTCGTACCGACCGGGCTCGCGGGACTCGTACCACGCGATCTTCGACGACGTGTCCGGGCTGAAGGTCGGCGACGAGGTCCGCGTGGCGGGCGTCGACGTCGGCAAGGTGCAGGACATCGAGGTGCAGCCCGACAACACCGTCGACGTCACCTTCAACGTCGCCCGGTCGCAGGGCCTGAACACCGCGACCGACGCGACCATCCAGTACAAGAACCTGATCGGCGAGCGGGTCGTGCAGCTGTCCACCAGCAACCGCGACGCCCCCGCCCTCGCGGCGGGTGCCACCATCCCGGTCGCGCGGACCAAGCCCGCGCTCGACCTCGACGACCTGCTCAACGGCTTCAAGCCGCTGTTCGCCGGGCTCAGCACCGCGCAGATCAACGAGCTGTCGGGCGAGCTCATCCAGGTCCTGCAGGGCCAGGAGTCGGCCGTCAACACCCTGATCAACCACGTCGGGTCCTTCACCAGCGCCATCGGCGACCGGGAGCAGGTCGTCGGGCAGGTCATCGACAACCTCAACGCCGTGCTCGGCACGATCGACCAGCGCCGCGGCACGCTCGGCGACCTGATCACGAACCTGTCCCAGCTCGTCCAGGGCCTCCAGCACCAGGACACGCAGGTGCTCGACGCGGCCGGGCAGATCGCGCCGCTCGCGCGGCAGGCGGCCTCGCTCCTGCAGTCCTCGCGGGCCGACCTCGGCACCGACCTGACGCAGCTCACCGTGGCCGCACGCGGCGTCAACGAGAACTCAGCGACCCTCGACAAGGTCCTCGCGCTGCTTCCCCGTCACTACGCGCTGATCCAGGACACCGCCTCCTTCGGCAGCTTCTTCAACTTCTACCTCTGCGGGGTGAAGGTGATCACCGACGTCACCGGCACGGTTCCGATCACGACCTCCGGAGCGGCGAGGTGCTCGCGATGAGGATGAAGACCCCCGGCAGCCTCGCCGTCCGCGGCCTCGTCGGCACCCTGGTCATCGTGGTGGCGGTCCTCGCCAGCATGAACCTCAACAGGCTGCCGCTGATCGGCAACAACGACGTCATCCACCTCGACTTCGCGGAGGCCGGCGGCCTCAAGGCGGGCGACGTGGTGCTCGTCTCCGGTGCCCAGGTCGGCAAGATCCGATCGATCAGGATCGAGGGCACCCACGTCGTGGCCGACGCCGTCATCACCGACAGCAAGCTCAAGCTCGGCGAGGACACGTCGGCGGCGATCGTCACCATCACCCTGCTCGGCCGGGCCGGTGTCCAGCTGACTCCCGCCGGCACGGGTGACCTGAAGGCCGGTGACACCATCCCGGTCGAGCGGACGTCGTCGCCGTACAACATCACCAGCGCGCTCAACGAGCTGACGGTGAAGACCTCGGCGATCGACAAGTCCCAGCTCACGCGGGCGCTGGCACAGCTGTCGAGCACCCTCGACACCTCCCAGAACAGCATCGGACCCGCGCTGCGCGGCATCACCTCGCTGTCGTCGGCGATCGCCGGCAACGACGCGAACCTGCGCTCGCTGCTCGGCCACGCCAACCGCGTGACCGCGGTGCTGGCCGGCCGCAACAAGGAGATCACCCCGCTCCTGACCTCGGGTCGCTCGCTGCTCGCCGAGCTGAACGCCCGCCAGTCGGTGGTCGTGGCGCTGCTCCGCGACGGCCGGACCCTGGCCCACCAGCTGCAGCTGGTCCTGTCCCAGAACGACGGCCGGCTCGGCCCGGCCCTCGACCAGCTCGACCAGCTCCTCGGGGTCCTCAACAAGAACCGCCGGAACCTGCAGCAGGCCATCACCGGGCTGCGCGGCTACGCGACCGCCTTCGGTGACGCGATCGGCAGCGGGCCGTGGTTCGACGCCTACGTCCAGAACATCACCTCACCGGGGACCCTGGTGCCCGGCCTGTCGGGAGTGACCCAGTGAACGCGCTCGCCAGCATCCTGTCGCCGAAGCGGATCGTCACGATCGTGGTGGTCGCGCTGGTCGCCGCGATCGGGTGGCAGCTGTTCAAGGACGGCACCACCACCACGATCAAGGCCACCTTCGCCTCCGGCGAGGGCCTGTACGTCGGCGACGACGTCAAAGTCCTCGGGGTGAAGGTCGGCAAGGTCGCCGCGGTCGACCCCACCGATGACGGCGTCGTGGTCACCCTCGCCGTCGACGCGAGCCAGCCGGTCCCCCAGGACGCCAAGGCCGCGATCGTGTCGCCGAGCCTGGTCAGCGGCCGCTTCGTCCAGCTCACCCCCGCGTACGCCGGCGGGGCGAAGATGGGCGACGGCGACTCGATCCCGGAGGCGCGCACGGCGGTGCCGCTCAGCTTCGACGAGGTCAAGCAGCAGCTCATCGACCTGACCGGCGCCCTCGGCCCGCAGGGCGGCCGGAAGGGGTCGCTGGCCACGGCGATCGACGCCCTCGACAACAGCCTGCACCACGGCAACTCGACCCAGCTGCGGCAGGCGGTCGCCGAGCTGCGCGGCGCGGCGACCTCGCTGGCGAACGGTCGTGGCGACCTGTTCTCGACCATCGCCAACCTCAACACCTTCACCCGCAACCTCGCCCTCGACGACGCGGCCGTGCGCGGCTTCACCCAGCAGCTGACCGGCGCGAGCGCCGTACTCGCGAACAACCGGCAGAACCTCACCGGCGTGATGCGCGACCTGAGCACGGTGCTGAGGACCACGTCGGTCTTCTTCCGGCACCACCGGGCGCAGCTGACGCACTCGCTGCGGGGGCTCGACACCACCGCCGCCACGGTCGCCTCGCGGTCCAACGAGCTCGCCGGCGTGCTCCACGTCGCGCCGCACTCGCTGGTCGACCTGAACAACATCATCCAGAACCGGGCGCTCACCGCGCGCGCCGCGCTGGCCAACTTCGACAACGTCCCGCAGCTGATCTGTGGCGCGATCCTCGGCTCGGGCGGCACCGCGGCCCAGTGCAGCGCGACCCTGCAGCCGCTGCTGGACCTGCTCGGCCTGGCCAACCTGTCGATCCCGGGCGTCCCGCACGGCTCGACCACCAAGGGATCCGGCACCGCGAAGGGCGCGCAGCCGGGCGGTCTCGGCGGCCTGGTCCAGAACACCACCGGTGGTCTCGACGGGCTGCTGTCCGGATTGCTCGGCACGGGAGGCGACCGATGAAGGCTCTGACCTGGCGGCGTTGGGCCGCCGCGGGTGCCGTCCTCGTCGGGCTGACGGCCTCGGGCTGCCAGATCCAGCCCAACGACAACACCCTGCCCGGGCAGGTGGCGGTCGGCAGCGACGGCTACACGGTCACCGTCCACTTCGACCAGGTCGAGAACCTGGTGCCGAACTCCACGGTCCAGAAGGACGACGTCACGATCGGCACCGTCGCCTCCATCGACGAGGAGGACTGGCAGGCCGTCGTCACCCTCCGGCTGCGCAAGGACGTGCACCTGCCGGCCGACGCCATGTTCTCGATCGGCCAGAAGACCCTCCTCGGCGCCCAGTACGTCGATGTCTCCGCTCCGTCCGGCGGCAGCACGAAGCCGCTCACCGACGGCACGGTCGTCCCCGCCTCGCAGACCGGCAGCTACCCGTCCACCGAGCAGGTCCTCGGCGGCGTGGCGCTGCTGCTCAACAACGGCGGTCTCTCCCAGATCAGCACGATCACCGGCGAGCTCTCGACCGCTCTGCACGACCGGGTGCCCGACACCCGGGCCTTCGTGCGCGATGCCAACCAGCTGCTGGGCGTGCTCGACCACAACAAGGGCGCCATCGTCACCGCGCTGGACTCGCTCAACCGGCTCAGCCGCGGCCTGCGCGACGACAAGGACCGGATCGGCACAGCCATCGACCGGATCACCCCGGGGCTGAAGGTGCTCGAGCAGGAGCGGGTCCGCCTGGTCGACGCCGTCACCGCGGCGGGTCACGCCAGCGTGCGGGCCGTCGGCGTCGTACGCGCGAGCCGGCAGGCGCTGCTCGGCAACCTGGACGCGCTGGTGCCGATCCTCACCAACCTCGGCCGGGCCAGCAGCAAGCTGCCCGAGGCCTTGAAGATCGGGCTCACGATCCCGTTCCCGGTGATGACGACGATGAACGCGGTCCGCGGTGACTACGCGAACCTCTTCCTCACCCTCGACCTGCGCAGCGGGAGCCTGCCGGACGTCGGCCAGCTGCTCGGCGGCCTGCCCATCGCCAACCAGCTCACCGACCCCGTGCAGGCACCGCTCGCCGCGGGCTCGACCACGACGAGCGGCGGGACCAGGACGCACCGCTCCCCGCAGCCGACGGCCTCCCCGAGCCCGAGCGCGTCGCCGAGCAGCTCGTCCGGCTCGTCCTGCCTCCTCCAGCTGATCGGAATCTGCTGATGATCCTCACCAGACTCGTCAAGAACCAGCTGCGCATCTTCGCCGTCCTCGCCGCGTTCGCGATCGGCATGACGGTCTTCGTCTACGCCCGGATCCCCGCGATGGCCGGCCTGGGCGTGTACGACGTCTCGGTCGACTTCCGCGACGCCAGCGGGCTCTACCCCAAGGCCCTCGTCACCTACCAGGGCGTCAAGGTCGGCCAGGTCTCCTCGCTCAAGCTGTCCACGACCGGCACCGTCGCCGTGCTGCGGATCGACAACGGCACCAGGATCCCGGCGGACGCCGTGGCGCACCTGCACAGCACCTCCGCGATCGGCGAGCAGTACGTCGACCTCGTCGGCGCCGGCGTCGGCAACGGCCAATACCTGGCCGACGGCGCGGTCATCCCGCCGGACCGGGCGATCGAGATGCCGCAGATCACGCCGGTGCTCGACAAGCTCAACGCGCTGCTGAAGTCGGTGCCGAAGCGGCAGACCACGCGGGTCCTGGACGAGGTCGGCCAGGGGCTGGGGGGCTCGGGCCGCGACCTCGGTCAGGTCATCGACGCGACCAGCTCCCTGCTCACGACGGCCCAGCAGCAGATCGACGCGACGACGTCGCTGATCGCCTCGCTGCGGCCGGTCCTCGGCACCCAGGTCGCGCTGTCCCGCTACACCGGCGCCTACGCCCGCTCCCTCAACGCGCTCACCACCCAGGTCGCGACCCACGACGGCGACCTGCGCGGGCTGCTGGCCGACGGCACGCCCGGGCTGAGGTCGCTGAGCTCGACGATCGACAGCCTGCAGCCGATCCTGCCGACCCTGCTCACGAACCTGACCACGGACGCATCGGTGCTGAGGACCTACCTCCCCGAGCTGAAGGAGACGCTGGTCGTCTACCCGGCGACCGTCGCCT
>DATFHM010000224.1:0-11550 GCA_035248385.1 Nocardioides sp.
ACCTCGGCCCGCCGGCGGTCGTTGTTCTCCCGCACCAGCGCGAGGAAGCACTCCTGCTTGCTCTCGAAGTACTCGTAGAAGGTGCGCTTGGACGTGCGCGCCTGGCCGACGATGTCCGCGATCGTGACGTCGTGGTACTCCCGCAGCTCCAGCGCGGCCGTGAGCCCGGCGAGCAGGCGCTCGCGGAAGCCGGTGGCCGTGCTGAGCAGGTCGGTCATGGTCCCGAACCCTAGTCCCTTGTCTCCCGAAGCGGCCCTTGGTACCGTCAGGTACCAGGCGAGTCGGTACGACGGCGTACCGGAAGGGTGGTCGAGGTGTTGAAGCTGTCCCAGGGCGCGGCCCCGGTCTCCGCGGCGCTCCGCAGCAAGGCGGGCCCGCTGGGCGCCGCCGAGCACGCGGTGAAGAAGCCCGTCCGCTGGGTCGTCAACCACGGGCTCGCCCGCGTGATGCTGAACCGCTCGGCCCAGCGCGGCGAGCTCCAGGGCCGCCTCATCGGCGAGGCGAAGGGCGGCGACCACCGCGCCGTCATCGCGCTCTTCAACGAGATCCGCGAGCACGGACCGGCGTACCAGGGGACCTTCAGCGTCGTCACCGTCGACCACGCCACGGTGAAGGCCGTCCTCAACAGTCCCGACTTCCGGACCGGTACGCCGAGCGCCGCCTCGGGCTGGCTCGCCCGCACCGCGCAGTGGGCGCAGGTCGACGTGCTCAACCCGGTCGCGCCGCCGTCGTTGCTCGTCACCGACGGCGCCGACCACACCCGCTACCGCAAGCTCGTCACGCGCGTCTTCTCGGTGAAGGCCGTCGCCGCGCTGCGCACGCGCACCGAGGAGATCGCGGCCGGCCTGCTCGACGACCTCGCCGCGCACGCCGAGAGCCCGGTCGACCTGGTCGAGCGGTACTGCGCGCTGCTGCCGGTGACGGTCATCTCCGAGATCCTCGGGGTGCCGGAGTCGGAGCGCGAGCGCGTGCTGGAGTTCGGCGCGGCCGCCGCGCCGAGCCTCGACCTGGGCCTGACCTGGAGCCAGTTCCGCCAGGTCGAGGGCGCGCTCGAGGAGTTCGACGCCTGGCTCGGTGGGCACCTGGACGCGCTGCGTCGCAAGCCCGGCGACGACCTGCTCAGCAAGCTCGTCGCCGCGCGCGACGAGGGGGAGGGGCTCAGCGAGATCGAGCTGAAGTCCATCGCCGGCCTCGTCCTCGCGGCCGGCTTCGAGACCACGGTCAACCTGCTGAGCAACGGCATCGCGCTGCTCGCCGAGCACCCCGACCAGCTGACGCTGCTGCGCGAGAAGCCGGAGCTCTGGCCGAACGCGGTCGACGAGGTCCTGCGCTACGACCCGCCCGTCCTGCTCACCGGCCGCTTCTGCGCCGCCGACACCGAGGTCGCCGGCACGCCTGTCCAGCGCGGCGCCCTCGTCACCACGGTCCTGGCCGGAGCCAACCGCGACCCGCAGGTCTTCCCCGACCCGGACCGCTTCGACGTCGCCCGCGAGAACGCGAACGAGCACGTGTCCTTCTCCTCGGGCCGCCACTACTGCCTGGGCGCCTCGCTCGCACGGATGGAGGGCGAGGTGGGGCTGCGCGCGCTCTTCGACCGGTTCCCGGACCTGCGGCTGGCCGGCGGTGCCGACCGGCGCCCGACCCGGATCCTGCGCGGCTGGGAGCACCTGCCGGCGACGCTGGGCTAGGGCGCGAAGGTCTCCAGCTCGGGCTTCTCGTACGCCGCCCGCAGCCGCTCGTAGCGGTAGCGGTTGTAGGCGATCGGCTCGAGCAGCAGCCACCGGGGCAGGCGACGGCGCCCGACGCGCAGGGCGGCCGTGTAGACCCGGAGCTCGATCTCCTTGCGGCGGTTCCACCGGACCCCGAGCAGCTCCCGCATCCGCGGGTGGGCGGCGGCCTCGGCACAGATCCGGGCCGGCCGCGACAGCACCGGCGTCGTCACCCGCCAGGCGGGCGTGACGAGCAGGTGCAGCCACCGCGGCCCGACCAGCGTCGGCACCGGCAGGGTGCCGAAGCTCCGGTTGGCCCACTGCAGGAACTCGTTGTCGGCCAGCTTGGTCGTCGCCACCTCCTCGTAGTAGGCGAGGGTCTCGGTGATCGTCCGTGGCACGCCCGCCCGCTCGCTGGCGAGGTCGAAGTCGCTCATCGCGAGGACCGTCTCCCAGACGACCTCGCGTTCCTCGGCGGTCAGGCTGTCGGCGTACGTCGTGACGTAGCCGGTGTAGAAGATCAACGCGCTGCTGGTGCCGACCCACTTCCACAGCGCCGGGTCGAGCGCGCTGAACCGCTCGCCCTCGAACTCACCGCGTCCGCGGCCCCGGACCGCGCCGTGCATCCGCTTGAGCTGCTCGGTCTTGGCGCGCCGGTCGCTCTCGTCGCCGAAGAGCATCAGCGGCCCCCACAGGTAGCTGCGGATCCCGCGGTCGGTGAAGTTCTCCCGGAACCGGCCGGTGGCGTCGACCGCCGCTGCGACCTCGCGGTAGGCGACCTGGTCGAGCGCCAGCCGCCCGAAGAGCCCGAACGCGACCGGCATCCCCATCCACCACCGCACGTCGGCGGAGAGCTCGTGGTGCGGCCGGCTCGGGTGCCACGGCGGCAGCGGGGCGGTGGCGGTTTCGGTGGTCGTCATGGGCTCTCCTGGGGTCCTCGCACAAAGTGACTACGTGCGTGTGCAGAAATCAGGACACCATGCGGAGAGCCGTTCGATCAACCCCGTCCACTACCGTTGAGCCACCTTCCCCGGTTGCTCTGCTGGCACGGGCGGCCAGACTTTGAATCTGGTTTTCGTTGGTTCGATTCCAACCCGGGGAGCTCCGCGGCTAGGGATCCCTCCTTGCGTGTGGGACCGTCGTGCATGACAACTTCACGGCCCTTGCAGTGACCGCGATCGCGGAGCCGGTTCCCGGCGCGCACGAGGGCTGGGAGCACCTGCTCGAGGCCTGCCTGGTCGACCTGGCCCTGCTCGGCCCCGAGATCGCGGCAGGCGCCGTCGGTGCGGCGGTCCTCGCGGACGGTCGGGACGGACTGTTCACGGCGGACGCCAACGGCGAGAACGCCCACACCGCCTGTGAGATCGAGGCGCTCACCGGCAGCGGTCCGGGCAGCCTCGCGCTGGACCGGAGTGAGATCGTCTGGGTGCCCGACGTCGCAGCTGAGCACCGGTGGCGGCCGTGGCGACGGGCGGTCAAGGGGATCTGGTCGTCAGCCCTCGCCCTCCCCGTCAAGGTGGACGGTACGCCGGGCGCCGTGATCCTCTACGCGAGCACCGGGCCCGGCGCCGCCCTCCTCCTGTCGCTCGTGGCCGCCGCGGAGTGACCTCACCCCCGGCGGTCGTGGCCGGCCCAGGTCGACGGCGGGTCGCTGCCGGGGAACGACTCCTCGACCGTCTCGTCCACGGCCCCCTCCGGGTCCGCGTCCTCCACGGGCGTCTCGGGGTCCGCCTCGTCCACGGCCGCCTCGGGGTCGACGTCCTCGACGCTGGCCTCGGGATCGGTGTCGTCCGGCTCGTAGCGCTGTGACTCGGACATGAGCCTTCTCCTCTCCTCGGATACGGGCCCGGTTCCCGCTCGGCGCGGCCTCAATCGCACGCGCGGGCAGGTCGTCGGATCCGCCTGACGGTTCTCCTGACAGGGCCCCGGGGCGGACCTAGCATCCGAACATGAACCAGCTGTCGCGGATCCCCATGCCTGCGCGCGTCGTCATCGTCCTGGTGGCGGCCCTCCTCCTCTCGCTGCTCCTGATGCGGCAGAGCTCCTCCGACCTCCGAGCCACCGCTGCCACGAACCCGCCGATCACCGGTCAGTGCACCGGCGCTGCGGGGGTGATCAAGGGTGACGTCACGATCAAGGGTCGTGAGGGCACCTACGCGATCTCCGCCCTGAGCGACGGCCTGAAGACGCCCATCGACACCGCGTCGGGCCAGGTCAGCGGGCGTCGTCAGCACCAGCCCCTCGTGTTCACGACCGTGCTCGGCAGGGCCACCCCGCTGCTGATCAGGGCCCAGGTCAACAACGAGAACCTGTCCAGCTGCACCTTCAACTTCTGGCGCGCCAGCGCGACCGGCGTGGAGCAGAACTACTTCCGGATCAAGCTGACCAACGCCCACCTGGTGAGCTACCAGCTCAGCGGCCGGCCGGGCGCCGGCAGCACGACGACGTTCTCGCTGGTGTACCAGAAGATCGAGTGGACCTACCTGATCGGCGGCCTCACCGCGTCCGACGACTGGGCTGCCCCGCTCGGCTGATCCCTCAACCCGGCACCTCCGCGGCCGATCAGGGTCGCGGAGGTGTCGGATGTTCCTGCGCGCAACGCTCGTGCCCTCGGCCGAGGTCCGAGAACAGCTCCGCCTGGTGTGCGGGCAGCTCGCGACCGTGGGCCTGAGGCCGGTCCTGCCCGACGACCTCGAGGTCGTCCTGGCCCGGTTCGGCAACGTGACCAACGACGTGGCGGAGACGCTCGCGACGGCCCTCGACCGCGGGCTGGCGGCTCTGCCCGGCTGTGCGATCGCCCTGTCCGGCCCGCGCGTCGAGGGTCGACTCGTGGTCGCCGACCTGCGCGGGGAGGTGGCGCAGGTGGCGGCGCTGGCCGGCGCGGTCGCTCGGACCGCCGAGGCGGCCCGGATCTACGTCGACCGCCGGGTGTTCCGCCACGGCATCGTCGTGGCGGAGCTGGACCAGGACCACCACGGATCGGCCATCGAGCAGCGCCTCGGACGGATGACCGAGTGGTACAGCAGCGCCTGGCTCGCCGACGAGGTCAGCCTGATCCGCACCGCCTGGCACGGCGAGACGCCGGTCGCCGAGCCCTGGTGCGCGATCCCGCTGGCGGTGGCCGATCAGTCGCCGAGGATCGCGCTCACCTCGGGCGAGGCGTAGAAGGGCGCGAGCCGGTCGCGCAGGATCCGCTCGAGGTCGCCGTTCTCGTGCGCGATCGCGAGCGCGTCGGTGGCGACCCGCACGCCCTCGCGGATGGCCGCCTCCCGGTCGATGCCGAGGTCGAGGAGCAGGGCCGAGGCCGGGTGCTCGCCGTAGACACCCCAGAACGCCGCGACCACGGCGTCGGCGAGCTCGAGGACCGGCGGCCGGGTCGCGCCGTCGATGGCGACGTCCTGCGCGAGGCCGGCGATCCGGCGTACCTCCTTGCGGGTGGTGACGTCGCGCAGTTGGGGGACCGGGCGGTCGGCGTACAGGTCGTAGACCTCGAGCACGGCGGCACGCGCGGCCGGGTCGGAGAGGGTGTCGACGAGGACGCGGTTGAGCCGCTTGGCCGCGATCGCCGCGCCCTTCGACGTGACGTCGCCGAGGACCGCGTCGATCGAGCCGGTGGCGGCGCCCGCGACCGCTCCCGCGGCGCCGAGGCCGAAGGAGACGAGCGCGCCCACGCCGGGCACCTTCTCGGCGGCAGCGCGGTTCGACTGCAGCATCTCGTTGACCAGCCGGCCCACGAACCGCGAGGCCAGGCCGGAGGCGAGCGGGCTGGCGCTCACGTCGTCGAGCAGGCGGCGTACGACGTCGGTGTGGGCCAGCGCCTCGTCGGTGATCCGCTCGACGTCCTCGCGCGCCACCACCTCGCTCAGCGTGTACGCCGAGGTGGGGCCGTCGTACGCGACATCGGCCAGCATCTCCACGATCGTGCTCGCGCCGGTGCTCGCCGGAGCGACCTCGAGCACCGTTCGGACGGCGCGCTGGGCGTCCTCCACGGAGACGATCCGGCCGAGCGGGACCCGGGTCTCGGCGTCGAGCAGCGCGCCCAGGTCCTGCTCGACGGCGGCCGAGGCCTCGGGGCCGGTCAGCTGACCGACGAGCCAGGACACCTGGGCGTCGAGGAGGCGCTCGGCGCGCGACGTTGTGGTCATGGCGCGAGCGTAGAGCCGCCGTGGGGCGGGCACGTCACGCGCCCACCCCACGGCTCCCGCTCAGCCCCGATCAGCAGCGATCAGAAGGTCAACCGCACCACGGACGGGTCGTGGTCCGACATCTGCGTGGAGAACTCGCTGTTCGCGTGCACCACGTCGTAGCTGAACGACGAGAGCGCCGGCGACAGCAGGATGTGGTCGAGCACCTGGCTGTTGCCCTGGTAGTCGTAGGTGTAGCGCTCGTTCGCGGGCAGCGTGCGCGGCAGGTCGTTCAGCGCGGTCGTCCCCGACCCGACAAGGATGTCCGCGGTCTGGCTGAACTCGTAGTCGTTGAGGTCACCCATCACCACGACCCGGGCGTTCGGGTCGGCGGCGAGCAGCGAGTCGGTGAAGGAGCGCACCAGGGAGGCCTGGTTGTGCCGCTGCGTCTCCGAGGAGTGCACCGGCGGCTGGTCCTTGCCGAAGTCCGGGTCGTCGCCACCCTTGGAGTTGAAGTGGTTGGCGATGACGAACAGCGACTTCCCGTTCCAGCTGAACTGGCCGACGAGCGGCTTGCGCGAGGAGCTCCACGCGGTGTTGGTCGGCTGGATCCGCGACGGGTTGGTGACCAGCGTGGTGGCCGAGCCGGTGCCGGACAGCGTCGCGTTCGTGCTGTACGTCGGGGTGCCGCGACCGGTGAAGGACAGGCCCCGGTCGGTGCGGTACAGGAAGACCTGCCGGATGTTGCCGCCCGGCTCGCCGCCGTCAGTGTCGTTCTGCGGGTCGATCGAGGTCCACGAGTACGCCGGTCCGCCGGCCGCCGAGATCGCCGCGATCAGCTTGGCCATCGTCTGGTCGCAGGCCACCACGCCGTCGTCGGTCGCGCCATCGTTGTCCTGGATCTCCTCCAGGGACACCAGGTCGGGGGACTTCAGGTTGTTCACCAGCTGGGCCGCGAGCCCGTCGAACTTGGTCTGCGGGTCAGTGGGGTCGAGGTTCTCCACGTTGAACGTCGCGGCCGCGAGCTGGCCGGAGGTGGCCGCGGTCGTGGACTCGGCCTGCAGGCCGCCCGAGGTGACCGTGGGGGTCGACGTCGGCTCGAGGTCGTAGGTGCCGAAGCCGTAGTCGAGGACGCCGGTCAGGTTGCCGAGGCTGTCGCCCACGTTCGCGACGGCCGAGGGCGCGAGCAGGTCGGAGACGACGACCCGCTCGGGGTTCGGGTCGGTCGCGGTGAGCTGGATCCCGCCGCGCGGCGTACGGGTGCCGGCGCCGTTGGGCACGATCGGGGTCTCGCCGTACGTCGTGTTGGTGGGCCCGACCACCTGGGCGCCGACGATCGTGACCCGCATGTCCTCCAGCGACTCCCAGAAGTCGAGGCCGTCGGACGCGGGGTCGAAGGTGTTGGACGTCTCCACGTTGCCGCTCGAGTCGTCCTCGATCACGGTCGAGGGGACGATCCGGTCGGCCGACGCCGACCCGGCGCCGACCGTGACCGCGGCGGGCAGGGCGTTGCCCGACGACACCTTCGTCACGGTCGGGGAGGTGATCTCGGTGCTGGTCAGGTTGGCCGTGGTCGCGCCGCCCGAGCGGTACTCGCTGACCGTGCCCGCGACCGTCACCGCGTCGCCGACGGCCACCGTCGGGGCGGTGGAGGTGTAGACGTAGATGCCCTCGGAGGTCGCCACGTTGCTGTCCTGGCAGGCCGTCGGCTCCTCCAGGAAGAAGCCGGCGCTGCCGACACCGGTGACGACGCCCGCGACACCCGACACCGAGCCCGTGGTGGCGAGCTGCGAGGCGCCCTGGATCGCGTGGATCTGGGTGCCGGTGCAGGACGTGCCGCCACCGCCGCTCAGCGTGGAGGTGCCCGGCGTCGGCGCGACGGCCGCGAAGTCGGTGTTGTTGTGGTCGGTGTCGGCGACGGTCCGGGTGACCGACGTGGTGTTCGACCCGGCGGGAGCGGCCGCGCCCTCGACGTCGTTCGCCGTCCCGTAGCCGACGAAGTCCTTGACCCCGCTGGCCGCGTGGCAGCTCGCGCCGCAGGTCAGCGTCGTGTTGTTCGTGACCAGCGCGACCTTGCCCGACGTCGCGCTGAGGTTCGTGGTGCCGGTGGCCTGCGGCGTGGGCAGCGCGGCTCCGGTGGTGCCGGTGTACAGCTGCACGAGGTACGTCGCTCCCGCGGCGACCGAGCCGCTCAGGGCGGTCCGGCTCCACGTGGTGCCGGACGCGCTGGCGTACTGCACGCTCCAGCCGGCGAGGCTCACCGACGCGGAGCCGGTGTTGACGAGCTCCACGAAGTCGGAGCGGTAGGGCGCGGAGGTGTTGCCTCCACCGCCGTACACCTCGCTGATGACGACGTCGCCGGAGGCGGCGTGCGCGGCGGTGGGCACCGCGACGACGGCGCTCGCCGCCGCGGCTGCCAGCCCGAGGCCGGCAATGATCGGACGGGACACGGTGATTCCTCTCGAGAACGGAACTGACCATCAGGGCCCGGCGGGCCAGCGCAGAGCCTCCTGCCGGGAGGGGTCCCGGCGCTACGGCTCGGGGCGCCCCGCACCGGAACTTCTTGCGATGTTCACCCGGATCGACGGCAGACGGATCTTCATGCCCTCGCACTGCAGGAAGATGAAGGTGAAGATGGCCCGAACTGATCTGGACGAGGGTCGGGCCAGGCGATAGAACGTGAATGCTGCCCGTTCGGTCGGCACGATCTCGATCCGGGAGGAACCCCACGATGAGAAGAGTCCTGGCTGCGCTCGGGGTGAGCGCGCTCGTGGCCACGGGCATGGCTGCCACCGCGGCCGACGCCCACGCCAAGCCCGAAGCCGCCCTGCACGCGCAGCGCGTCTGCGCGCTGCCGTCCGCCGGTCACGCCGCGTGCGACGCGAAGGTGCTGGTCAGCTCCGCCGGTGTCGTACCGAACAGCACGGCGCCTGCCGCGGGAGCGATGACGCCCGCGAACCTGCAGTCCGCCTACAACCTCGGCGGCACCAGCTCCGGTGGCCGGACCGTCGCGATCGTCGACGCCTACGGCTACCCGAACCTGGAGCGCGACCTCGGGACCTACCGCTCCTACTTCGGCCTCCCCGCGTGCACCTCCGCGAGCGGCTGCCTCAAGGTCATCGACCAGAACGGCGGCACCAGCCTGCCGCGCTTCAACACCGGCTGGGCCGGCGAGCAGGCGCTCGACGTCGACGCCGTCTCCGCGATCTGCCCCGACTGCAGGATCGTCGTGGTCCAGGCCAAGTCGGCGAGCTTCGCCGACCTCGGCGCGGCCGTGAACACCGCGGCCAAGCAGGCCGGCGTGGTCGCGATCTCCAACAGCTACGGCGGCGGCGACGCGGCCGACACCACCTACGGCACCTACTACAACCACCCGGGCATCGCGGTCACCGCGTCGACCGGTGACAACGGCTACCAGGGCGGCTCCTACCCGGCGTCCTCGTCCTACGTCACGGCCGTCGGTGGCACGTCCCTCGTCGCGGCTTCCAACAGCCGCGGCTGGTCCGAGACGGTGTGGAGCGGCGCGGGTTCGGGCTGCTCGTCGTACAACACCGCCCTGCCGGGTGCCTCGACGTTCAACACCGGTTGTGCGAAGCGCGCGATGGCCGACGTGGCCGCCGCGGCCGACCCGTCGCAGGGCGGCATGGCGATCTACTGGCCGACCAGCAAGACGTCCTCGACCTGGGCCCAGGTCGGCGGCACCAGCGAGTCCTCGCCGATCATCGCCTCGGTCTACGCGCTGTCCGGCAACACGTCCGGCTACGCCAACGCCCTGCCCTACGCCCACCCGGGCAACCTGAACGACGTCACGTCCGGCTCCAACGGCACCTGCCCCACCACCCAGTGGTGCAACGCGCGTGCCGGCTGGGACGGTCCGACGGGCCTCGGTACGCCGAACGGCACCGGCGCCTTCTGATCCGCACCACCACGACGCCCGTCCCGGCTCTGCCGGGGCGGGCGTCGTCGTGTCAGGAGATCAGGCGAGGGTGCCGTAGATCATCCGCAGCACCACCTCGGTGAGGTCGGCGACCGCGGCGTCGTAGGCCTTGCCGCGCAGCTGGGCGATGGCGCGCAGGCGGCTGTCGCGCAGGTCGGAGATCAGCTCGGCCAGCGCGGTCGGACCGATGCCCGCGGGGGCCGCCCCCGAGGCCTGGTCGCGCTCGATCTTCGCGGCGAGGCTGGTGACGAGGCGGGTGTGGGCACGCTCGACCCACTCCAGCAGCGGCTCGTACTCCACCGCGCCGGTGGTGCAGGTCAGGATCGGCAGGTGCTCGC
The DNA here is from genome assembly GCA_035248385.1 of Nocardioides sp. GTDB lineage: Bacteria > Actinomycetota > Actinomycetes > Propionibacteriales > Nocardioidaceae > Nocardioides. The sequence continues at coordinate 10,109 of DATFHM010000224.1, forward strand.
GCCAGACGGCGGCGACCAGGTGGTGGTGCTCGAGCAGCCCGGCCCGGTCGGCGCCCTCGCTGTCGAACCAGCCGTGCGTGCTGCCGAACTGCTCCCAGAGCCCGTCGAGCAGCGCTGCCACGACGGCCTGCTTGGTGGGGAAGTAGAAGTAGAAGGCGGTGCGGGAGACGCCGGCCGCCTTCGCGATGGCGTCGATGGTGAGGTCGTTGACGCTGCGCTCGGCGAGGAGCGCGCGGGTCGCCTCGAGGATCGCCTGCTCGCGCTGGTCGCCCTTGGTCGGCCCGCCCCTGCGGCGCACGGCGGTGGACAAGGCGGTCATGCCATCGAGTGTACGTGTTCTCGACGATCCGTCACGAGTGTTTGACGTCACGTCGTCGAAAATCGACACGGTGTCAATTCCTGTGTCACGCTCGTTCCATGACCACCACCCTCGACACCACAGCTGCCGTCGAGGCGCCCTCGGCCCCGACCGGCCCCGCGACGTACTCACGGCTCGTCCTCCCCGCCATGGCGGCGAACGTCTTCCTGCTCTCGCTGATCCAGACCGTCGTCGTCCCCGCCCTGACCCTGATCGGCACCCAGCTGGGCGCCGCCGCGACCACCGTCGGCTGGGTCTCGACCGCGACGATGCTGACCGCGGCCGCCCTCACCCCGCTCTTCGGCCGGCTCGGCGACGTGCTCGGCAACCGGCGCGTGATCCTGGTGGTCCTCGGCCTCACCCTCGTCGGCAGCGTCGTCGCCGCGACCGCCGACAGCATCGGCGTGCTCATTGCCGGACGTGCCCTGCAGGGCGCGAGCTTCGGCCTGTTCCCGCTCGCGATCAGCGTGCTGCGCCAGGAGCTGCCGATGGAGCGCATGCACCACGGCATGGCCGTCGCCGCCTCGGCGCTCGGCTTCGGCAGCGGGTTCGCGCTCGTCGCCACCGGCCTGCTGACCCAGCACGACGGCGATTTCCACCGGATCTTCTGGCTGACCGCGGCCGCCTCGCTCGTGATGCTCGCCGTGAGCGCCGTCGTCCTCCCGCGCCGCGCGGGTCAGGGCGGATCCGTCGACTACCGAGGCGCCGCCGTGCTGGCGCTCGGCCTCGTCCTCCTGCTGCTGCCCGTCTCCCAGGGCCACGAGTGGGGCTGGACGTCGGTGGCCACCCTCGGCCTGTTCGCCGGCTCGGTCGTCGTGCTCGCTGGCTTCGGCGTGCTGCAGCACCGCACCGCCACGCCGCTGATCAAGCTCGACCTGCTGTCCCACCGGCCGGTGCTCGCGACCAACCTCGCGTCGCTGTTCGTCGGGTTCGCGATGTTCAGCGTGTTCCTCGGCGCGACGTACTTCGTGCAGACCCCGGACGTCCTCACCGGCTTCGGCTTCGGCGCCAGCGTGCTGCGCACCAGCGTCGTCTACATGCTGCCGGGCACCCTGCTCGCGATCCCGCTCGGCCCGATCTCCGG
>DATFHM010000225.1:0-17251 GCA_035248385.1 Nocardioides sp.
CGAGCGTGGGCATCAGCGGTCGACGCCTCCCATCACCGGGTCGATGGACGCGATGGCCACGATGACGTCGGCGATCTGGCCGCCCTCGCTCATCACGCCCATGGCCTGCAGGTTGTTGAAGCTGGGGTCGCGGAAGTGCACACGGTAGGGGCGCGTCCCGCCGTCGGACACGACGTGCGCGCCGAGCTCGCCGCGCGGCGACTCGACCGGCACGTAGGCCTGGCCCGCCGGCACCTTGAAGCCCTCGGTCACCAGCTTGAAGTGGTGGATCAGGGCCTCCATCGACTCACCCATGATGTGCCGGATGTGGTCGAGGCTGTTGCCCATGCCGTCGCTGCCGATGGCCAGCTGCGAGGGCCAGCCGATCTTCTTGTCGGCGATCATCACCGGGTCGCCCTCCATCTTCGCGAGCCGGTCGGCGGCCTGCTCGATGATCTTGAGCGACTCGTGCATCTCGTTGAGGCGCACCCGGAACCGGCCGTAGGAGTCGGCGGTGTCCCAGGTCTGCACGTCGAAGTCGTAGGTCTCGTAGCCGCAGTACGGCTGCACCTTGCGGAGGTCCCAGCCGTAGCCGGCGCTGCGCAGGACCGGCCCGGTGAGGCCGAGCGCCATGCAGCCCTCGAGGTCGAGGTGGCCGACGTTCTCCAGGCGGGCCTTGAAGATCGGGTTCGCGTTGCACAGCGCGGCGTACTCCGGCAGCCGCTTCTTCATCAGGGCGATGAAGTCGCGGATCTGGTCGAGGGCGCCGGGCGGCATGTCCTGGGCGACGCCGCCGGGACGGAAGAACGCGTGGTTCATCCGCAGGCCGGTGATGAGCTCGAACAGGTCGAGGACCAGCTCCCGCTCGCGGAAGCCGATCGTCATCACCGTCAGCGCGCCGATCTCCATGCCGCCGGTGGCGATGCAGACGAGGTGGCTCGAGATGCGGTTGAGCTCCATGAGCAGGACCCGCATCACCTGGGCCTTCTCGGGGATCTGGTCCTCGATGTCGAGCAGCCGCTCGACGCCCAGCACGTACGTCGCCTCGTTGAAGAACGGGCTGAGGTAGTCCATCCGCGTGCAGAAGGTGACGCCCTGCACCCAGGAGCGGAACTCCATGTTCTTCTCGATGCCGGTGTGCAGGTAGCCGATGCCGCAGCGGGCCTCGGTGACCGTCTCGCCCTCGATCTCGAGGATGAGCCGCAGCACGCCGTGGGTCGACGGGTGCTGCGGGCCCATGTTGACGACGATGCGCTCCTGCGCGTCGTCGCTGTCCTGGTCGGCCAGGCCGGCCGCGATGTCGGCCCAGTCCTGGCCGGTGACCGTGAACTCCTGCGTGGATTCCTGCGTCATGAGTAAGACCTCCGCTGGTCCGGCGGCGGGATCGTCGCGCCCTTGTACTCCACCGGGATGCCGCCCAGCGGGTAGTCCTTGCGCTGCGGGTGGCCCGGCCAGTCGTCGGGCATCAGGATCCGCGTCAGCGCGGGGTGGCCGTCGAAGACCAGCCCGAACATGTCGAAGGTCTCGCGCTCGTGCCAGTCGGCCGCCGGGTAGATCGCGGTGACCGACGGCAGGTGCGGGTCGCCGTCCGGTACGCCGACCTCGACCCGCACGCGGCGGTTGTAGGTCATCGAGCCCAGGTGGTAGACCGCGTGCAGCTCCTTGCCCGTCTCACCCGGGTAGTCGACGCCGCTGACGCCGGAGAGGAATTCGAAGCGCAGCGCCGGGTCGTCGCGCAGCAGCTGCATCGCGGCGAGCAGGTTGTCGCGGCGGACGTGGAAGGTGATCTCGCCGCGGTGGATCACGACCTTCTCGATGAGCGGGTCGAGCGCGTCGGCGACGCTGTCGAACCAACCGCCGTACGGGCGCTGCGCGGCCTGCGGCAGCACGACGGCGGACACCAGACCGCCGTACCCGCTGGTGTCGCCGGTGCCGTGCACGCCGAACATGCCGTGCCGCGCGCCGATCGCCTGGCTCTCGATGACGGTCGCCGGGCCCTCCTGGGCCGGGAGCTGGGTCTGCTCGTCGTCGGCGGGGCTCGGCTCGATCCCGTCGGTGGTTGAGCTTGTCGAAACCTCGTCGGTCACCGCAGCAGACCCCTCTGGTCGCCGGTCGGGAGCGTCACGAGACCCTCGGCCTCGAGCTCCTCGATCTGCTTCATCCGGTTCACGCCGAGCGGCGTGTGCTGCACCTTGTCGTGCAGCTTGAGGATCGCGTCGATCAGCATCTCCGGACGCGGCGGGCAGCCGGGGAGGTACATGTCGACCGGGACGATGTGGTCGACGCCCTGCACGATCGCGTAGTTGTTGAACATGCCGCCGCTGCTGGCGCACACGCCCATGGCGAGCACCCACTTGGGCTCGGCCATCTGGTCGTAGATCTGGCGCAGGACCGGCGCCATCTTCTGGCTCACCCGGCCGGCCACGATCATCAGGTCGGCCTGCCGGGGGCTGGCCCGGAAGACCTCCATGCCGAAGCGGGCGAGGTCGTACTTCGGGCCGCCGCTGGTCATCATCTCGATCGCGCAGCAGGCCAGCCCGAAGGTCGCCGGCCAGAAGCTGGCCTTGCGCATGTAGCCGGCCAGTCCCTCGACCGTGGTCAGCAGGACGCCGCTGGGGAGCTTCTCCTCGATACCCATGGGGTGGCTACCTCTCCTCAGTCCCAGTCCAGGCCGCCCCTGCGCCACACGTAGGCGTAGGCGACGAACACGGTCGCGATGAACAGCACCATCTCGAGCAGCCCGAACCAGTGCATGGCGTCGAAGTTCACGGCCCACGGGTAGAGGAAGACGATCTCGATGTCGAAGACGATGAAGAGCATCGCGGTGATGTAGTACTTGATCGGGAACCGGCCGGCCAGCGCCTGCGGCGTCGGCTCGATGCCGCACTCGTAGGCGTCGGCCTTCGCGCGGTTGTACCGCCGGGGCCCCACGAAGGCGCTCATGACGACCGAGCCCACCGCGAACGCGGCGGCGATGCCGGCCAGCACCAGGATCGGCACGTACAGCTGCATGGGGCCCTCCCTCTGTGATCTTGTGAATCAGATCACTAGTGGTCTGGAACACATATTGCCACTCCGTCTCCGGCATTCGACAGGGGGTCGGTACGACGCGCCGCGGACCCTCCGGTCAGCTCGCGTCCTGCGCGCGCCACCACTCGACCGTCGCCTTCAGCGCGACGTCGATCGGCGTCGGCGCCAGGCCGAGCAGCTGCTGGCTCCGCGTGGAGTCGAGGACGAACGGGCGCTCGAGCTGGTAGGTCATCTCGGCGAGCTCCCGGGTGCCGCCGTGGACCAGGCCCACCGCACGCAGGAGCGCCCCGGGCAGCACACCCATCTTGGGTACGTCGACGCCGGCCGCACGCGCGACGGCGGTGATCAGCTCGCGCTGGGTCAGCGGCTCGGACGTCGGGGCGTGGAGGAATGCGCCGTGCAGCGAGGGCGTGGCGGCGGCACGGATCATCGCGGCAGCGAGGTCGGGGACGTAGGTCCAGGAGTGCGGCTGGTCGAGGCTGCCGACGACGCGCATGGTCCGGCCCGCCAGGACCGTCGGCACGAGCCGCTCGCCGGCGTGCGCGGTGCGGACCAGCGGTCCGAAGAAGTCGGACGCGGCGACGCTGACGTTGGCCGTCTCCGACGCGGCCCTGGCCGCGAGGAGCTCGACGCGCACCGCCGGCTTGCCGAAGTCCGCCTTCCGCGGGGAGTCCTCGGTCATCGGCCCGGACACCCGACCGTAGGCGTACAGGCTCTCGGGGAAGACCACGACCGCGCCCACCCGGCCCGCTGCCTCGAGGACCACCCGCTCGGCGACCGGCAGCTCGGCGCGCCAGGTCGCGGCGGCGTACGCCGAGCCGTGGACGCAGTGGTGCACGGCCACCGCTCCGGCGAACGCCTCCTCGAGCAGCTCCGGCCGGGAGACGTCGACCGAGCGCCGCTCGACCAGCGGGTGCACGGGACCGCTGCCCGAGCGGGTGAGGACGCGGACCTGCTCGCCCGCCTCGGCGAGCTGCAGGGCGATGGTGCTGCCGACGGGGCCGGCGCCGGTGACGACGTGGAGAGACATGAGGGCTCCTTCTTCAGGGTTCAGGATTCAGAGAGCACCGCTCTCTGTTTGAACGATGACACGTCCCGAACCCAAAAGCAAGAGCACTGCTCTCTTTTGTCGCTGGCGATCTGTACAGTGACCCCATGGCCACCCCCCGAGAGCGCGCCCGCACGCAGACGATGCGGGAGATCGTCGAGATCGGCCGGCGCCACCTCGCCGAGCAGGGCGCCGCCGCCCTGTCCCTGCGGGCCATCGCCCGCGAGCTCGGCGTCGTGTCGTCGGCCGTCTACCGCTACGTCAAGAGCCGCGACGAGCTGATCACCCTCCTCGTCGTCGAGGGGTACGACGAGCTCGGTGACGCCGTCGACGCCGCCGTGGCCGCGGTGTCGGCCGGCCGGCACCGGGAGCGCTTCCTCGCGGCCGGTCGTGCTGTCCGCGCCTGGGCCCTGGCCGAGCCGGCGATGTACGCCCTGCTCTACGGCGGACCGGTCCCGGGCTACGCGGCCCCCGAGGAGCGCACCACCGGGCCCGGGACCCGGGTCGCCGGCACGCTGCTCCAGATCCTCTCCGAGGCCCATGCGGCGGGCCGTCTGCACCCGGCGCCGGTCTCACGGGTGAGCCGGCCGTTGGCGGCGAGCCTCGCCGGCATCCGCAGCCAGCTCGACCACGACCTGCCGCAGACCGCCCTGGTGCGCGCCGTCCTCGCGTGGACCGATCTGTTCGGCGCGGTCAGCTTCGAGGTGTTCGGGCAGTACGGCCCCGACCGGTTCGGCGACCCCGATGCCCTCTTCGAGCTGCACCTGGGGTCGCTGGCCGAGGGCCTCGGCCTGCATGCGGGGCGGGCCTGAGTCAGGCGGTGGCGCGGTGGAGGGCGACGATGCCGCCGGAGAGGTTCTTCCACTCCGGGCGCGTCCAGCCCGCCGTGGCGATGAGGTCGGCGAGGCCCTGCTGGTCGGGCCACGCGCGGATCGACTCGGCCAGGTAGACGTAGGCGTCCGGGGACGAGGAGACGGCCTGGGCGACGGCGGGGAGAGCCTTCATCAGGTACTCCATGTAGACCGTGCGCCACGGGCCGAAGGTCGGGTGGCTGAACTCGCAGACCACGAGCCGGCCACCGGGCCTGGTCACCCGGCGCATCTCGGCGAGACCCGCGACTGGGTCGACGATGTTGCGCAGGCCGAAGGAGATCGTGACCGCGTCGAAGGTGGCGTCCTTGAACGGCAGCCGGGTGCCGTCACCGGCGGTGAAGGGCAGCGCCGGGAACTGCTGCTTGCCGACCTTGAGCATGCCGACCGAGAAGTCGCACGGGATCACGGTCGCGCCCGCGTCGACGAACGGCTGGCTCGACGTACCGGTGCCGGCGGCGAGGTCGAGCACCCGGTCGCCGTACGACGGGTCGACCGCCGCGAGCACCTCGCGCCGCCAGCGCCGGTCCTGGCCGAAGGACAGGACGTCGTTGGTGATGTCGTAGCGGCGCGCGACCGCGTCGAACATCCGCCGTACGTCGGCGGGCTGCTTGTCGAGCTCGGCGCGGGTCATCCGGCGATGGCCGCGGTGAGGTACGCCGCCGCCTCGTCCATCGAGGTCGAGGTGGCGTAGACGTCGTAGGTGTAGCCGTCGTGCTGGGTGCGGCACTCGGAGGTGCCGTAGAGCTCCGGCGAGGCGGCGGACGTCGAGCTGGCGGGCTGGGCGTCCTGGTAGGTGCCCGCGCACTGGTAGCCGTCGATCTCACGCATGGCGTAGTGCGCGGCGCCGTTGTCGATCGCGGCCGGGCCCTGCGGGAACACCAGGCCGGCGTCGGACTGCACGACGGTGACGCCGATGGAGATGAAGCCGCTGCCCTGGCTGAGCCGGTCCTGGTGACCGAGGTCGATGTAGGTGCGGTAGGTCGCGTCGCCGTACAGGCCGGTGAGCTGCTGCGAGGTCTGCGTGTCCCTGGCCGCGGTGGTGGTGCGCAGCTTGTCGAAGTCGGCGCCGGAGGCCGCCTGCGCACCGAGCGCGCCGCTGACCTCCTCCGAGGTCAGCGTCGACATCTGGAAGACCTGGGCACCGAGCGTGTCCGGGAGCTTCGGGAGCTCCTCGGTCTTCGGCAGGCCCACGGCGAAGCCGACGAGGCCGCCGAGCAGCAGGACGCCGACGATGATTCCGACGATGGTGGCACGCGTGATCCGCATGGAGGCCATCATGCCGCGCGGCGCCGAACCGCTCCCGGGCGGGTCAGGAGCTGGGAAGGTCCTGACCGTCCGCGAGCCGGACGTAGTCCTGCCCGTTCGCACCGAGCAGCCGTCCGAAGTGGCCGTCGGCCACGGCGAGGCCCATCTCGGAGTAGACCCGGTCGTGGATCGCGACGTTGCGGCGCGCACCGACGGCACGCGCGAAGTCGATGCCCTCGCTCACCTTCATCCACGGCGCCGACACGGGCGCGAGGAGCACGTCGACGCGGGGCTGGTCGTGGTGCAGGTGGTGCCGCTCCTCGGGCACGGTGAGCGCGTCGCCCGGGTGGTAGACGACCGTGTCGCCGAGGGTGAGCAGGTAGCCGCTGTTGTGCACCCGTGGCAGGTCCTCGTGGATCACCGCATGCAGCTCACCGACCGCGGTGACGCCGATCGGGCCGACGGTCCAGGACTGGTCCGGGCTGATCACGGAGACCCGCTCGGCCAGCTCCGGCGCCTGGCCGCGGAGGTCGTCGGCCACGGCCTGGACGGTGTAGATCGGAGCGCTCGAGCCGACCAGGGCGTCCGGGTGGTAGTGGTCGGCGTGGTCGTGGGTGATGAGGACCGCGTCCGCACCGGCCACGTCCGCCGGGGTGCAGAACATGCCCGGGTCCACGACGATCGTCGTACCGTCGTGCTCGAGGCGAACGCAGGCGTGGGCGTGCTTGGTCAGGCGCATGATCCTGACGCTAGCGCGCTACCCGGTGAGGTGGTGGACGTAGCACCAGCGCCAGTCCTCGCCCGGCTCCACCGAGCGCATGACGGCGTGGCTGTCCGAGCGGAAGTGCGCGGTGGCGTGGCGCAGCGGGCTCGAGTCGCAGCAGGCGACGTTGCCGCACGTCAGGCACATCCGCAGGGCGACCCACTGCGAGCCCGCCTCGATGCACTCGCGGCAGACCAGCTCGCCCGCGGGCGGGTCGAGCAGCGGCGTGCTGGCCAGGTGGTCGCAGCCGTCGCGGCTCGCGCGAGCACCGGCCGTGCGGATCTCCGCGCGCTCCGACTCCGCAGCGTCGAGCATCGACTCCTCGATGTCCAGCATCGCCAGCACCTCGCTGACGACCTCGGAGGGGACGCTGCCGGTCGAACGGATCTCCAGGACCCGCGCCCGCTCGGCCTCGATCATCTCGGTGCGCCACCGGGCGTAGCGATCGCTCGGGCTCTCGATGCCCTCGGTGGTGCCGAGCCGCTCCCAGGCCGCGAAGTTGCGCTGCTCGATGCGCTGGGTGATCACGTCGCGTACGCCGTGGGTGTCCTCGGCGTCCTCCTCCGCGAGCGCGTCCAGGCGGCAGAAGCCGGCCTTCGCGGCCTGCTGGAGCAGGGTGGCGCGAGCGAGCGCGTCGTCCATCGGGTCGGGGCCGGCGACCCGCAACCGCCTGGCCACCATCGGCAGGGTCAGTCCCTGGCCGAGCAGGGTCCCGGCCACGACGGTGAAGGCGGCCAGGAGCAGGACCTCGCGGTGCGGGGTGTCGACCGGCACGATGAACGCGGCCGCGAGCGTGACGACGCCCCGCATGCCGGCCCAGCCGATGAGGAAGGAGTCGCGCCAGTCGGAGACGTGGCCGGTCACCGGGTCCGGGCCCGGCCGGATCAGGAGCATGCGGGCCATCAGCACCCAGACCATGCGGACCACCACGACCGCGACCAGGACGGCCGCGCACACCTCGAGGATCGAGCTGACCGGCGTCGAGCTGGCGCGGACCTGGTCGACCAGCCACTTGGTCTGCAGGCCGATGAGGAGGAACACCGTGTGCTCCAGGACGAAGGCGATCGTGCGCCAGTTGATCCGCTCCGCCACCCGCGACTGCGCCGTCTGCAGCAGCGGCGCCTTGTGGCCGAGCAGGAGACCGGCCACCACGACGGCCACGACGCCGGAGGCGTGGATCTCCTCGGCCGCGAGGTACGCCGCGAACGGCACCACGAAGGACAGCGCCGTGTCGACGAGCGGGTCGCTGATCTTGCGGCGTACGAAGGCGACGAGGAGGAAGGTCAGGAAGCCGAGCAGCGCGCCGCCGCCGGCCGCGACCAGGAAGTCCCAGCCGATCTTCCAGGCGCTGACCGTCGCCCCCAGGGCGGCGATGGCCGTGCGGAGCGCGACCAGCGCCGACGCGTCGTTGAACAGCGACTCGCCCTCGAGGATCGTCACGACCCGGCGCGGCAGGCCGATCCGGCGGCCGATCGTCGTGGCCGCGACCGCGTCCGGCGGCGCCACGACGGCACCGATCGCGAACGCCAGCGGCCACTGGATCTCCGGCAGCACCAGGCGCACCACCGCGGCGACCACGACGGTGGAGGCCGCCACGAGACCGACCGACAGCAGCAGGATCGAGCGCCGGTTGGCGTTGAAGTCGACGAGCGAGGTGTTGAGGGCCGCGCTGTAGAGCAGCGGCGGCAGCAGGCCGAGCAGCACCACGTCGGGCTCGAGGTGGATCGTCGGCACCCCCGGCACGTACGACGCCGCCACGCCCACCACGATCAGGACGAGCGGCGCGGGCGCGTCGTACTTCTCGGAGAGGGCGGTGACCACGAGGACCGTCGCGGCGAGGGCCACGAGGAGCAGCGCGATCTCCATGGCCTCAGTCTCCCTGGTGAGCGAGTGCGCGGATGGCGGCGTCCAGCGCGCGGCGGTCGTGGCGGCCGACGACCGCCTCGACGACCTCGATGCCGCCGTTGGGCGCGGCGAGCGCCTGCTCCAGCTCGGGCTTCGACGTGACCCTGAGGTGGGCGACGCGGTGCGCGGCGCACAGGCTCGCGAGGTCGGTGCGGTGCGGGGTGCCGAAGACCCGCTCGAAGGCAGGCGCCAGCTCCGGAGCACCCTGCTCCAGGGTCGCGAAGATCGAGCCGCCGTCGTCGTTGGGGACCACGATCGTCAGGTCGGGACGCGGCTCGTCGGGGCCGATGAGCAGGCCGTTGCCGTCGTGCAGGAAGGTCAGGTCACCCATCAGCGCGAACGCCCGGGTGGTGCGCGGACGGCCGAGCGCGGCGCCGATGGCGGTGCTCACGGTGCCGTCGATGCCGGCGAGGCCGCGATTCGCGATGAGCATCCGGTGCTCCCCGACCGGCGGCGGACGGTGCATCAGGTCCAGGTCGCGGATCGGGTTGGACGCGCCGACGACCAGCAGGCCGCCGGCCGGGAGGGCGCGGGAGACCGCTCCCGCGACGTCGTACGCCGTGAGGCCGGGCTGCTCGGCCAGCAGCCGGTCGATGCCGCGGCCGATCGCCCGGTCGCGGTCGTGCCACTCCTGGAGCCACGCCGGGTCGTCGGGGGTCTCCTCGGCCCACTCGACGCCGCCTGCCTGCCGGCAGGCAGGCGGGCGGAGGGGCCACACGCCGGGCGCCGGCACGACCACCGCCTCGACGTCCGCGCGCTCGATCAGCCGGGTGACCGGGCGCGACAGGTTCGGCCGGCCGAAGACCACGACCCGCTCGACCCGGTCCGCGAGGTCGGTGGTGAGCAGCAGCCGGCCGCAGCGCAGCGCGCCGTCGCCGGTGCGGGAGCCGCTGGTCGGCTCCGCGATCAGCGGCCAGCCCGCCGCGCGGGCCAGCCAGCGAGCCTGGGCCCCGGAGTCGTCGCCGGCCACGACGACGGTGCGGGGGCCTCGGGTGAGGGTCTCCCGTCGTACCTGGCGTTCTGGCTGCTCCGCGGCCGAATTCTCGACCAATTCGCCAGGTACGACGGGGAGGGCGGCCGGCGTGAGGGGCGCGTCGAGCTGCAGGTTGAGGTGGAGGGGGCCGTCGGCGTCGAGGTCGGGCAGGTCGGCGAGGGAGGTGACGTCGTGGGTGGCCACGAGCTCGCCGAAGATGCCGACCTGGTCGGTGGTCTGGTTGGCGCCCGTGCCGCGCAGCCGGGCGGGGCGGTCGGCGGTCAGCAGCACGAGGGGTACGCCGGAGTGCGCGGCCTCGAGCGCGGCCGGGTGGAGGTTCGCGACGGCCGTGCCCGAGGTGCAGACGACCGCGGCACGAGCGCCGACCTTGGAGAGCCCCAACCCGAGGAAGCCCGCGGTGCGCTCGTCAATGCGGACGTGCAGCCGCAGCCGGCCCTCCTGCTCCGCGGACCACGCCGCGTAGGCGAGCGGGGCGTTGCGGGAGCCGGGCGAGAGGACGACCTCGGTGACCCCGGCCGCGACGAGCCGGTCGACGACGGCGCTCGCCAGGTCCACGGACGGGGTGCTCACGAACGCCGATCCTCCCGCAGCGCGCGGACCTCCGCGAGCCTGGCCTCCCAGTGGGCCACGCGATCGGCCGGCGCCGCGAGCCGATCCAGCGCGGCAGGCTCCACGACGGGCGGCCCCACCGGCAGGGCGCCGTCGACCGGCAGCAGCGGGGCGACGGCCACGTCGTCGGTCAGCAGCTGGACCGTCGCCAGCCCGCACGCGTGCGGCAGCTCCGGGAGCGCGGCCGCCAACGCGACCCCGGCCGCGATCCCGACCGACGTCTCCAGCGCGGAGGACACCACCACCGGCAGCCCGATCCGCTCGGCGATCTCCAGGCAGGCGCGCACGCCGCCGAGCGGCTGCACCTTCAGCACCGCGATGTCGGCGGCCTCCAGGTCGCGCACCCGGTAGGGGTCCTCGGCCCGGCGGATCGACTCGTCGGCCGCGATCGGGACCGACACCCGGCGGCGGACGAGGGCGAGGTCCTCGACGGAGGCGACCGGCTGCTCGGCGTACTCCAGGCCGCCGGCGGCACGGTCCAGCACGCCCAGAGCGGCGACCGCCTCCTCCACCGACCACAAACCGTTGGCGTCCACCCGCACCAGCCCGCCCGGGCCGAGCGCCTCGCGCACGGCCGCGACCCGCGCCTCGTCGTCGGCCAGCGTCTGACCGGGCTCGGCCACCTTCACCTTCGCGGTCCGGCAGCCCCCGGCCAGCACGATCTCCTGGGCGCGCTCGGGCCCGACCGCGGGCACGGTGACGTTGACCGGCACGGACGTGCGCACCGGCAAGGGCCAGTCCCCGCGCGCCGCCTCCTCCGCACACCGCAGCCACGGCTCGGCGACGTCGGCCGGGTACTCCAGGAACGGGCTCCACTCGCCCCACCCAGCAGGCCCCTCGACGAGAGCGACCTCGCGCACCGTGATGCCCCGGAAGCGCGTGCGCATCGGGATCGACAGCACCCTCATGCCATCCCCCGCAGCGCCACCCGGTCCGGCTTGCCGTTGGGCAGCAGCGGCAGCTCGGGCAGCAGCACGAGCTGGCGTGGCGCCCAGGCCCGCGGCAGCTCGGAGGCCACCCAGTCCCGCACGTCCTCGAGGCTCGGCGACCGGTCGGTCGCCACGAACGCCACGACCCGGTTCCCCCACTCCTCGTCCGGTACGCCGAGCACCTCAGCCGCCTGCACCCCCGGATGCGCGCGCAGCCGGGCCGCCACGGCCGGGCCGGGCACGTTCACCCCGCCGGAGACGATGACGTCGTCGATCCGGCCGATCACCCGCAGCCGGCCGTCCTCGTCGAAGCGGCCCGCGTCGGAGGTGAGGTACCAGCCGTCGACCAGCGTCTCGGCGGTCAGCTCGGGCGCACCGTCGTACCGGGAGAAGAGGGTGGGGCCGGCGATCCGGATCCGGCCACCCTCGCCGAGCGCCACCGCGACGCCATCGAGCGGCACGCCGTCGTAGACGCACCCGCCCGCGGTCTCGGCCGCGCCGTACGTCGCCACGACACGGACCCCCGCCTCCTCCGCGGCAGCACGCAGCGCGGGGTCGATGGGCCCGCCGCCGAGGAGCACCGTGTGCGCCCGGGCCAGCGCGGCCGCGTCGTCGGGCGACCTCAGCAGCCGCCCGAGCTGGGTCGGCACCAGCGAGGTGAACCAGCCCTCCCCCGCCGGCCAGCCCGACCGCTCCAACAGTGTCGGTGAGTGCCCGGCCACCAGCGAGCGCACCAGCACCTGCACCCCGGCCACGTACGTCGACGGCAGGGCGAGCACCCATGGCCCGGAACCGCCGACCCGGGCGGCCGAGGCCGCCACCGAGGCGAGGACGGCCGAGCGCGACAGGACCACCCGCTTCGGCGTACCGCTGGAGCCTGAGGTCTCCACCAGGAGCGGCTGCGAGCCGTCCCCGGCGAGCCACGCGCGCAACGCGGCGACAACTGTGTCGAAATCGTTGTCGGGCCGCAGGAAATCCACACGACAGACGCTAGCGGCACAGGACAGAATGCGGTCATGCCGTCCGACTCGGGGCGTGGCTCGGCGCGTGGCTTCCTACGACGCCTGATCCCGCCGACGCCGCTCGCCCGCCGCCTCGCCACGCAGTCACTCCTGTTCTCGATCGGCGAGGGCACATTCAACACCGGCAGCGCCGTGTTCCTGACCAAGGTCGTCGGCATGACTGCCGCCCAGGCCGGCCTCGGGATCACGCTGACGATGGTGGTCGGCTTCCTGGCGGCGTACCCGATGGGGCGGGTGGTCGACCGGCTCGGCCCGAAGCGGATGTGGGTCGCCGCCGCGCTGGGCCGCACCGCCGCCTTCGCCGCGCTGCCGTTCGTCCACTCCTTCACCGCGTACGTCGCCGTGGGGGCCGTCTTCGGCCTCTTCGAGGCGCTCGGCGACGTGGCGCGCGAGTCCTACATCCTCGACGTGATGACCCGCGAGGAGCGGCTGGAGACCCAGGCCTACCTGTACTCCTGGCTCAACGCCGGCTTCACGATCGGCGCCCTCCTCGGCGGTGCCGCGCTGGCCGTCGACAGCCTGACGGTCATCCGGTTCACGCCGATGTTCGCCGCGGCGCTGATGCTCTGCAACGCGGTCGGGATCTCCCGGATGCCGCGGGCGCCGCACGACCTTCGCGTCGCGTCCGGCCAGGCTCGCGAGAAGATCCCCGGCCCCTCGGCGATCCGCAACGTGGGCTGGATGATCACCTCCACCTTCAACGGCACGCTCTGGACCAACCAGGTGCTGCTCAACATCGTCATCCCGCTCTGGCTGGTCGAGCGCACCGACGCCCCGCACGTGCTGCTGGCCTGGCTCTTCGGCACCAACACCGTGCTGTGCATCTTCCTGCCGACGTACATGGCGAAGACGGTCACCGACGTGCGCAGCGCGCGGCAGAAGATCGGCATCGCCACCGCGTTCTTCGTCGTCAGCTGCCTCATCACCCTGGTCACCCACTCCACCGTCGGGCTCGTGACGATCGCGCTCGTCTGGCTCGGCCACGTGACCGTCACCGGCGCGGAGCTGTTCCTGTCCGCGGCGAGCTGGACGTTCCAGGCCGACCTGATGGACCCCCGCCGCCGTGGCGAGTACCAGGGCGTCGGCAACGTCTGCAACAAGCTCGGCTTCGTCTGGGCGCCCGCGCTCTACACCTTCCTCGCCATGAACTGGGCCGAGGCCGGGTGGTTGGTCATCGCCGCCATCTCGGTGGTCGCCGCCATCGGTGTCCGCGCCGGCGCCGCCATGGCCGAGAGGTACGCCGAGCAGCACTTCCCGCGCGTCGTCCCGACCCTCGCTGACCCGACCCCGACCGCCGTGGAGCCCGCGTGAGGAACCCGGTCAACCGCCTGCTCGGTGACACGCCCCTGATCCGGAGCCTGTCGTGGCAGTCGATCCTGTCGGCCACCGGCGACGGCGCCTTCCTCACCGGCAGCGCGGTGTTCTTCACCCAGATCGTCGGCCTGTCGGCGGCCCAGGTCGGCCTCGGCCTGACCATCGGCGGCATCGCGAGCTTCCTGCTCGCCGTACCCCTGGGGAAGCTGAGCGACCGCTTCGGCGCCAAGCAGGTCTGGTCGGTCACCTGCGTGCTCGAGTGCCTGATCTACGCGTCGTGGTTCTGGGCCGACTCGATGGCGACCTTCATCCTCGTCACGGTCGCGCTCGAGTCGGTGCAGGTCGCGGGCCGGGCCGCGCGCAACGCCTACCGCTTCGAGATCTTCCCGCGCGAGCAGCGGGTGCGGAGCAACGCCTACTTCCGGGCGGCGCGCAACGTCGGCTACACCCTCGGCGCGCTCCTGGCGGGCGTCGCGCTGGCCACGGGCAGCAACACCGTCATCCGCGCGGTCCCGATCGCGACGGCCGCGATCCTGATCCTCAACGCGGCCCTCATCGTGCGCCTGCCCGGCCTGCACACCCTGCAGTCCGAGGACGCCGAGACCGGCCTGGAGGAGGCGCTGCACGCCCACGACGGCGGCGCGGCTCTGCGCAACTACCCGTACGTCGCCACCGCGATCCTCGACGGCGTCCTCGCCACCCACCAGGTGCTGCTCAACGTCGTGATCCCGCTGTGGTTGGTCGAGGAGACCGACGCCCCGCGGGTCCTGCTGGCCTGGCTGTTCGGCACCAACACGGTGATGGCGGTCTGCCTGCAGGTCGCCGCCGCCCGCGGCGTCGTCGACGTGGCCGACTCGCTCCGGGCCCAGCGCCGCGGCGCCTTCTTCTTCGTCGCGTCCTGCGCCATCATCCTGGTCACCCACGACACCGTCGGCTGGGTGACGATCGCGCTGGTCTGGCTCGGTCACGTGACGGTCACCGGCGCCGAGCTGTTCAACTCCGCCGGCGACTGGGGTCTGCAGGCCGAGCTCGCCGACCCGAACCGCCGCGGCGAGTACCAGGGCGTCTCGCAGCTCGGCTACACCGTCGGCACGGTGTGGGCCCCGGCGGCGTACACCTTCCTCGCGATGCAGTGGGGCACCGCCGGCTGGCTCACGATCGCCGGGATCATCGTGGTGGCCGCGATCGCGATCCACCCCACGGCGTACGCCGCCGAGCGACGCATCAAGCGCCCGGCCGAGCAGGCACTGTCCGAGCCTGCTTGAATCCCTGACCATGGCCACACCCCAGCAATGGCTCGCCGGCGCGCGACCCCGCACCCTCCCCGCAGCGATCGCACCCGTGGTGGCCGGGACCGGCGTCGTGGCCTACCCGTCGCCGGGCGACGTGGTCTGGGGCAAGGCGCTGCTCGCGCTGGTCGTCAGCCTCGCGCTCCAGGTCGCGGTGAACTACGCCAACGACTACTCCGACGGCATCCGCGGCACCGACGACGAGCGCGTCGGACCGCTGCGCCTGGTGGGCTCCGGCCTGGCCACGCCCGCGGCCGTGAAGCGGGCCGCCTTCCTCGCGTTCGGCGTGGCCGGCGTGGCCGGCCTGGTGCTCGCCGCCACCACCGCGTGGTGGCTGCTGGCCGTCGGCGCGGTCTGCGTCGCGGCGGCCTGGTACTACACCGGCGGCTCGAAGCCCTACGGCTACCTGGGCCTGGGCGAGGTCATGGTGTTCGTGTTCTTCGGGCTGGTCGCCGTCGTCGGTACGACGTACGTGCAGACCGAGTCCTGGCACGCCACCGGGTGGCCCTCGGTCCTGGCCGGCTGCGGAGTGGGCGCGCTGGCCTGCGCGATCCTGGTCGCCAACAACCTGCGCGACATCCCGACCGACACCGAGGCCGGGAAGATGACGCTCGCCGTCCGCCTCGGCGACCGGCGGACCCGGGCGTTCTTCGCCACCCTCGTCACGGCCGCCTTCGGCGCGCTGTTCGCCCTCGCCGCGACGACCACGTGGTGGGCGCTGCTCGGCCTCGTCTACGCGATCCCGGCGCTCCGGGCGGCGAAGATCGTCGGCTCGGGCGCCACCGGACCACGGCTCATCCCGGTGCTGCAGAAGACCGGGCTGGCCGAGCTGCTCTGGGCCGTGTTCGCGGCCGTCGGGCTGTTCGTGGGCTGAGCGAAGCTCAGTCCACGTCCTCCTTGGCCCGGGCGGCCTCGTAGCGGTTCACGATCCGGTCCGCGCGGCCGGTCACCCGCTGGGCGAACGCCTCGCGCGGCTTGTTGAGCAGCAGGTACGACGCCGGCGCACTGATCGCGAACGCCAGCACGACGGCCCACGTCATCGGCACGTCCTTGGTGATCGCGAACCAGACGCCGAACACCACGACCAGCGTGGCCAGGAAGAGGCCGACGCGCAGGCCGGTGTAGACCCAGAACTCCTTCACAGGAGGCTCCCTTCGTGCGACTCCTCGACGAGTGCCGGCGCCGCGTAGGAGTGCTGGCTGGAGGAGTTGAAGTAGTTGATGCCGATGAAGTTGAACCACAGCGTGGCCAGGCCGACGAGCGCCAGGATCGCGGCGTTGCGGCCGCGCCAGCCCGCGGTGGCGCGGGCGTGCAGGTAGCCGGCGTACACGACCCAGGTGATGAACGCCCAGACCTCCTTGGGATCCCAGTTCCAGTAGCGCGACCAGGCCTGGTGCGCCCAGATGGGGCCGGTGATGAGGACGGCGAAGGTCCAGATCGGGAACGCGAAGGCGTGCACCCTGTAGGCGACGCGGTCCAGCGCGTCGAGGCCGGGCACCCGGTCGAGCCAGCCGGACAGCGGGGCGCCGTCGGCCTTCCGCTCGGCGCGGGCCTTGACCAGGTAGACGATCGAGGTGATGCCCCCGAGCGTGAAGGCACCGGTGGCGATGGCCGCGGAGATCACGTGGATGACGAGCCAGTACGAGCTGAGCGCGTCGGTCAGCGGCGCGACGGCCTCGTGCAGGACGAGCATCGCGACCATCAGCATGGTCACCACGAAGCCGACGACCAGCGGCGACATCCAGGACAGGCCGAAGCGCTTGTAGAGCGCCAGGTACATCGCGACCACGATGAACGAGCCGGTGATCGTGAACTCGTACATGTTGCCCCAGGGCACCCGGTTCGGGTCCGCGGCCATGCCCCGGCCCACCAGGGCGACGAAGTGCACGACGGCGCCGGTGCCGGTCAGCAGCAGGCCGAGCCGGCCCCAGAAGGCCACCTTCTCCTCACGGGTACGCCGGCCGGACGACTCCTCCGCGGGCGCTGCCGCGGCGGCGGACCCGCCACCGGCGGTGACGAGCTCTCCGACCTCGGCCGCGACCGCCCGGGGCTGGCGCAGCATCGCCCACTCGACGAGGTGCGAGAGCAGCGCCAGGAAGTACAGGGCTCCGGCCGCTCCGATGGCGTGGTCGCTGAGCGACGCCCAATCCGCGTTGGTCACGGCATTCCCTTCTGAAGTCTCCCGACCAGGTCGTCGAGGATCTCCTGCACATCTGCGTTGCCGGAGCGGTCGAGGACGGCGACCTCGACGA
>DATFHM010000226.1:0-7467 GCA_035248385.1 Nocardioides sp.
GCTCGGCGTGGTCCCGATCCCGACCAACAAGCCGATGATCCGCAAGGACCAGCCCGACCTCGTCTACCGGACCGAGGAGGCCAAGTACGAGGCCGTCGTCGACGACATCGTCGAGCGGCACAAGACCGGCCAGCCGGTCCTCATCGGCACCATCTCGGTCGAGAAGTCCGACTACCTGCACCAGCAGCTGACCAAGCGCGGCGTCCCGCACTCGGTCCTGAACGCCAAGCACCACGCCGACGAGGCCAAGATCGTCGCGATGGCCGGCCACAAGGGCGCGGTCACCGTCGCCACCAACATGGCCGGTCGAGGCACCGACATCATGCTCGGCGGCTCGGTGGAGTTCCTCGCCGACCAGGAGCTGCGCAGCAGGGGCATCGAGCCGCACGGCGAGACCGCCGAGCAGTACGACGCGGAGTGGCCGGCCACCATCGAGCGGATCAAGGAGCAGGTCGCCAAGGAGCACGACGAGGTCCGCGAGCTCGGCGGACTCTACGTGATCGGCACCGAGCGGCACGAGTCGCGCCGCATCGACAACCAGCTCCGCGGTCGTTCGGGCCGTCAGGGCGACCCGGGCGAGAGCCGCTTCTACCTCTCGCTGCAGGACGAGCTGATGCGCCTGTTCAAGGGCGAGTGGGTCGACCGGATCCTGCTCATGCTCAAGATCCCGGACGACGTCCCGATCGAGCACAAGCGCGTCACCAACGCCATCGCCAGCGCCCAGGGCCAGGTCGAGGGGCAGAACTTCGAGTCCCGCAAGAACGTCCTCAAGTACGACGACGTGATGGACCGCCAGCGCAAGGTGATCTACGCCGAGCGGCGCGAGGTCCTCGAGGGCGTGGACCTCGAGGAGCAGGTCCGCGGCTTCATCTCCGACGTCGTCGCCGGCACGGTCAACAGCAGCGTCGACGAGTTCGCGGAGGAGTGGGACCTCGAGCAGCTCTGGACCGACCTCAAGCAGTTCTGGCCGGTCGAGCTGAGCTGGCAGGACCTGGTCGAGGAGGCCGGCAGCAAGGCGGCCCTCGACAAGGACGAGCTGATCGCGCGGCTGACCGAGGACGCGCAGGCGGCGTACGACCGTCGCGAGGAGGAGATCGGCGAGGAGGTCATGCGCGAGCTCGAGCGGCGCGTCGTCCTCTCGGTGCTCGACCGCAAGTGGCGCGAGCACCTCTACGAGATGGACTACCTGCGCGAGGGCATCTACCTGCGGGCCTACTCGCAGCGCGACCCGCTGGTCGAGTACCAGCGCGAGGGCTTCGACATGTTCTCCGCGATGATGGACGGCATCAAGGAGGAGACCGTCGGCTTCCTGTTCAACCTGGAGGTCCAGGTCGAGCAGGAGCCGGAGGAGTACCACTACCACGCCGACGGCACTGTGCACGCGGGTCCGATGCACGAGGGTGCGTTCGCCGAGCCGCCCACCGGCATCGACGCGGGCGCGGGTCCGATCGACCTCGAGAAGGTCGCAGCGGACGCGAAGGCGGCGCTGCCGAAGGTCACGGCCAAGGGCCTGGACCCCAAGCCCGCACCCCAGCACCTGTCCTACTCCGCCCCGGACGAGTCCGGCGAGCAGGCGGTCATGACCGGCGCGGCCGGCGCGAGCGACGACTTCACCGACGTCGGCCGCAACGCGCTGTGCCCGTGCGGCTCGGGCAAGAAGTACAAGCGGTGCCACGGCGCGCCGGGCGGCCCCACGGGGCTGACCGCACGCGTCAACGGCTGAGTCCCCGGCCGACGGCATGCGTGTTGCCTCGCGGCAGCTGCTGCCGGCGGTCCTCGTCGTGGCCCTCGCGGCGACGTCGATGTCCGGTGTCGGGCACGCGGCGGACGTCCGCGCGGACGTGACCACCGGTCCGCAGCCCTGCGCGACCAACGGCGGCAACGTCAGCTCCGGAGGCCCGGACATCCAGGCCGCCGGCAGCGGGCGCTTCGGCACGGGCACCGTGCTGGGCGCGCTGCCGTCGTCGGTGTCGGCCCCGGTCGGGGCTGCGGTCCAGGGTCAGGTCCGGATGGTCTCGGCGAACCTGCCGAACCGCACCAGCGGAGCCGGGTTCGCCTGGTCGATGCGCCGCATCGTGAGCGCGTCCCCGGACTTCATCACCCTCAACGAGGTGTCCGGGCGATCCGACGGGGCGCTGGCAGCCTCGGCACGCGGGTACGACGTCTACCGCGACCCGGTCGTCGACATGACCGCCGGCGGCCGGCCGCAGTCGATGGAGAACGCCGTCCTGTGGAGCTCCGCGCGCTGGCACCTGCTGGACGGTGGCCGCGTGAAGACCGTCGACGACGACGCCGGCTTCTACTTCGGGCGCCCCTACCTGTGGGACCGCTACGCGACCTGGACCGTGCTCCAGCGCACCGACGGCGCCGTGGTGTCGGTGATCTCCACGCACATGCCGATCAACCCGGTGAAGAACCCGGCGCAGCACGGCCGTCCGGCGTCTTCGCGGGTCGCGAAGTACGACAACGGGATGCAGGTCATCCTCGGGCTGGCGCACGAGCTGTCGGCGTACGGGCCGGTCCTCATCGGCGGTGACATGAACTCGCACGCCGGAGGCGGCGCGTGGACGGCCGCCTCGATCATGCAGTCGGTGGGCTACGGCTACACCAGCGACGGCATCCTGATGTTCGACTTCTTCCCGCCCGGCGTGAGCGTGGCGGCGCACGGCCGGTTCCCGGTCGCGTCGGACCACCCCGCCCTCTGGTCCACCTTCGACATGAACGGCGTGGCCGGCACCGGAGCCGCGGCGAGCCCGTCGAGCCAGCCGCCGGCGGCGCCCGCCAAGCTCCCGTCCGGAGCCGCGCTGACGACGCGCGTGCTGAGTACCGCGGCGACGCTGATCGACCGGGGGAGGGCCGCCCGGCTCTCGGCCGAGGCCTGGGTCGACGCGGTGGCGGCCGCGCTCGTCGACGGCGGCCACCGCCGGATCTCGGAGCGTGCGGCGGACCGGTTCTACCGGTCCCTGCGCCGCCAGCCGTGGCGGATGATGACCGTGCCCGAGGCGGACGGCGCCGTCACCGGTGCGCCCTTCCCCGAGGTGTACGCCGCCCGGGAGGCCGACGCCCGCTTCCTCATCAGCTACCTGCGCAGCGGCGGCGCGAGCTGCGGCAGCGACCCGCTCGGCACCTGTCCGCCCGCGCTGGACTTCCTCACCGAGGGCCCGATCCTGGCTGCCGCGCAGATGGTCGTTCGCTGCGTGCACGACGAGTTCCCGATGCTGAAGCGCGTCGTCGTCAGCAGGTCGGGTTCCTACTGCGCGGCCGGGCGCGAGGTGAGCGGGCTGGACCTGCCCCTGCCGCGCAACGCCCGAGGGCTCGGCGCGCGGGTCGCGCAGTACCTGCGCGTGCACGCCGCCGAGCTCGACGTCGCCTTCCTCGTCCACGACGCCCAGACCTGGGCCGCCGACCAGCCCGAAGCCGGGTGGCGCCCGTACGCCGCCACCGACGGATCGCGCACACCGGCCGCCCTCGTGCGTGACCGAGTCTTCGTCGCGGTGAACGGAGGGTCCTGCTGATGCGTGAACGCCTGCGCGCCCTCCTCGTCCGGTTCCGCGACCAGGTCACCGGCGGTGAGTCCGAGCAGGGCCTGTGGACCGGCGTGTTCGTGCTCGTGCTGGCGCTCGTCGCCGCCGCTGTGCTGATCCTCGCCGGCGGCGGTGGCTCGGGGCCGCTGAAGCAGCCGCCGGCCGCGCTGCCGACGTCGACCATGGACGCCGCCGGCGCCTGGAACCCGTACGCCGAGGTGCCCGGCGCCGCCGGAGCCGCGAGCCGGGCCGCGGCGCAGTGGACGCCCGTCGTACGGACCTTCGTGAACACCTTCCTGGGTGCCTCCCACGACCCGCACTGGCTCGCGAGGGCGCGCCCGGCGGTGACGCCCCAGCTGCTCGGGCGGCTGCGCCACGTGCAGCGCAGGAAGGTCCCCACCGGTGCCGCTGGGGACATCAAGGTGCAGGCCTCGGGGACCTACTCGGTCGACCTCACGGTGTCCTTCGGCAGCGGCTCCGCACTCGGCGTGCGGGTCGTGGACCTGCCGAAGGACGACCGTGGCTGGATGGTCTACAGCTACGAGTCCCGCTGACTACTGCAGGCTCATCACCGGCTCACCGTTGACCAGGCCGTTGCCCGTCCGGTTGCAGGTGCCACCCGTGACCGCGCCGCCGTTGTACGCCTGCCGGACACAGCTGCGGATGGCGAGCTGGCCCCAGTAGTTCGGGTGCAGCGACTCCTGGATGTAGTAGGGGCTGCTCCCGGCGGTGGTCACCGTGCGGATCTGGTTGACCCACTCGGTCTTGTCGACGGCGCCGGCGGACTGCCAGCTGGGCACGCCCATCTCCTCGTACAGGCCGACGCCCGTCTCGCAGAGCCGGCGGCCGTTCAGCGCCGAGGCGAGGTTGAGCACCTTGGCGTTGGTGATGCCGGCCTGGGTGATCGCACCGGTGACGGTGTTGTTGATCGTCGGCAGCGCGGTGCCGTTGGCCCAGTTCGCGTCGTTGTTCCAGAAGCCGCAGCCACCGGTGCTCTGCCGGGTGTAGCCGCTCTCGCCGTAGCGGAAGCCCGAGCCGTTCGGGATCGGCGACGGGTAGGTCTGCACGAGCATCGACCACTGGCTGTCGGCGTACCCGGCGTTGCGCATGGCGGTGCGGACGTTGGTGAGGGCGGTCGCGATGTGCGACTTCACGGTCGCGATGTTGGCCGAGGTGAAGTTGCTCGTGACGCTGCTGTCGTCGTTGCAGTAGTCCTTCCACCACGACGGGGAGCCGAGGAAGTCGGTCACGCAGTCCTGCACGATCGAGCCGAAGTTGAAGTCGTTGCCGCCGATCGAGACCGCGACCATCTTCACGTTGTGGGACGTGGCGAAGCTCTGCAGCATCAGCGCCTGGCCCTGGTTGCTGCCGCTGTTGGAGAAGTCCAGGCCGGGCTTCCAGTACCCGTTGCCGTCGGTGTACGACGAGGTCTCCGCACCCGAGCAGGCGAGGTTGAGCCCGTTGACGCCACCGCCGATGTAGATCTCCGCGCTCTTGGAGCGGTGGCAGCGGTTGATCACCTCGCCGGTGTTGGTCGCGTTGTCGTAGTAGGCCGTCGACCCGAGCGCGTCGGCGCGGGTCCCGTCGGAGTTGGAGGATCCTGCCCACCGTCCGGCCTCACCGGAGATGTAGGAGTCGCCGACGGACACGACCCACGCTGCACCGGAACCGGGTCCGTCCGCGTGCGCTGCGGGGATGCCGATCGGGGCGAGGGCCGACGCGCCGGCGAGGGCGAGAGCGGCGAGGGCTGCACGTTTCACAGGGGGAGCCTCCTGGACGAGGGCCCGCGGACGCGGGCCGACCAGAGGCGAACATAGTGACCCCGGTCACACCTTGGCTAGAACAAGTTACTGCCGAGTTCGTGAAGGTCAGGAGAAGTCGAGGGCCGTGCAGACCCAGTGCTCCTCGATGCGCTCGAACCGAGCGGCGACCGCCCGGCCACGATCGCCGTAGCGGGCGTGGACGCCGCACTCGACGACGGTGTCGCTGAGGAAGCACGCGTGCACGCTGTGGATCCGCGGCCGGACCGGCTGCACCCGGCCGAGGCCCGGGCGGTGCTCGCCCGCCTTGCCGACCAGCCAGGCACGGCGGCGGAGATCGGCGTACACCTCCGGCGCGGTCCAGCGCGCGAGCTGGGAGGCGGGGCGGTCGCCGCCCACGATCTCCAGCGCCGCCTGGACGTAGCGCCGGGTCCACTGGTCGATCGTCTGGCGCAGCCGGCGGTCCAGCGGAAGCACGACCGACGCACTCGAGCTGCGCCGTCCGCGCACGGCCGGCGGCGAGCAGCGGGGGAGCAGGGCCAGGGCCAGGGTGCCCTGGGTCTCGGCGACCGGCACGGGCAGGCGCAGGCCGGCGTGCACCGGGGTCGAGGAGATGTCGGGGCGACGGGACATGACGGGCACCTATCGGTCGAAGGGACGGGTCGGCGGGAGCTGGAGACGCAGGCCGGGATGGATCAGGTCCGGGTCGGCCCCGATGGCGGCAGCGTTGTGCGCGTACAGCCGGTGGCAGTACGTCGCCACGTCGGCGTCGCTCGCACGGGGGCCGAGCCGGCGCGCCGCGACGGCCCACAGCGAGTCGCCGCCGCGGACGACGACCTCGGAGGTGCGCGGGCCGACGGCTGAGCCCGTCGCGCGGTCCGGCAGCGGCAGACCGGCGATCGCTGAGCCGTGCCGGTGGCCGGAGGGGGAGGCGTGCGCCGCGGCGGGCACCGCGGTGGCCAGCACCGCGGCACCGCAGGCCGCGAGGACCGCCCGGCGCAGCGGACCGGTGTGCCGGGGCGACCGGCCGGTCGCCAGGCCGAGGACGACGCTCGTGGTCGTGAGCAGCAGGACCAGGCAGCCGACCGAGGCGAGTGCGCCGCTCGCGGCGACCAGGAGCTGGTCGAAGGGTGCCGTGGCACCGCCCCGGACGACCGTGCGCACCGTCGGCGCGGTGAGCAGCACGGTCGCCGCGGTGGCGGCACCGCTCGCCAGCCAGACGGCGGCGACGCGGAGGGGTGGAGCAGCGGCGTGGTGTGACATCCCGAGAACCTTGCGTTTGCTTGCGTTTACTTCAGTCTGAGTCCGGATACTCAGCGCGTCAAGCGGTTCTCCACAGCCCTGCCCGATCGGTCCGCAGGGGTCATTTGAGAGGGTGGCGCTCATGTCGTGGGATGAGCACCTCTTCGCCCTCTTCGACGACCTCGAGCACCAGGCCAGCGCGCTGTACGCCGCCGAGCGGGACGCCGAGGTGGCCGACCGGAGCCGCGCGGAGTACCAGCAGGTGACGCTGGGGTCCCGCCTGATGGCGTCGCTCGACGCCGAGGTGACGGTGCACGTCGCCGGGGTCGGCCCGGTCGAGGGCACCCTGCAGCGGGTCGCCGACGGCTGGCTGCTGCTGGCCGCGCGGGACCAGGACTGGGTGGTCCGGACCGCCGCCGTGCAGTCCGTCGAGTCCGTGTCGGTGCGGGCCGTTCCGGAGGTGGCCTGGTCGCCGCTGGCCCGGATCGGGCTCGGCTCGGCGCTGCGCCGGGTGTCCGAGCTCGGTGAGCGGTGCGTGGTGCGGCTGGTCGACGGCGCCCAGCACGACGGCACGATCCGCCGCGTCGGTCAGGACTTCTGCGAGGTGGTCACCGGGGAGCAGCGGCGTACGGTGCTGGTGTCCTTCGACTGGATCGCCGCGGTGCAGTCCCGCAGCTGATCACGTCGCCTCAGGTCGCCTCAGGTCGCCTCAGGTCGCCTCGTCGTCGTACGGCGGGCGCACGCCGTCCGGCAGCACCTCGACCGCCGCGGCCGCGGCCATCGGGGTGTCGGCGTCGGCCAGCGCCTCGGCGAGGTGCTTGCGCACGATCTGGCGCGGGTCGAGGTCGCGCAGCTCCAGGTCGGCGAACTCCGGGCCGAGCTCGCTGCGCAGCTCGTCGCGCGCGTTGTCGGCGAACTTGCGCAGCTGCCGGACCATCTGG
>DATFHM010000227.1:0-9864 GCA_035248385.1 Nocardioides sp.
AAGCAGATGGCGATCGAGCTGTTCAAGCCGTTCGTCATGAAGCGCCTGGTCGACCTGAGCCACGCCCAGAACATCAAGTCCGCCAAGCGGATGGTCGAGCGTGGTGCCCGTCGCGAGGTCTGGGACGTCCTCGAAGAGGTCATCGCCGAGCACCCGGTGCTGCTGAACCGTGCGCCCACGCTGCACCGGCTCGGCATCCAGGCGTTCGAGCCGCAGCTGGTCGAGGGCAAGGCCATCCAGCTGCACCCGCTCGTCTGCACCGCGTTCAACGCCGACTTCGACGGTGACCAGATGGCGGTGCACCTGCCGCTGTCCGCCGAGGCCCAGGCCGAGGCCCGGATCCTGATGCTGTCGACGAACAACATCCTCAAGCCGTCGGACGGCCGTCCGGTGACCATGCCGACCCAGGACATGATCATCGGCCTGTTCTTCCTCACCTCGGACCGGGCCGACCAGCCCGGCAGCGGCCGTCACTTCTCGTCGCAGGCGGAGGCCATCATGGCCTTCGACCGGGGCGAGATCACCCTGCAGAGCCCGATCCACGTCCGCCTCGGCGACGACGTGGTCGGCGCGCCCACGGGTGACGAGACCACGACGCTGGGTCGCTCGATCTTCAACGACGCGCTCCCGGCCGACTACCCGTACGTGAACGAGGAGGTCGGCAAGAAGCGCCTCGGCGCGATCGTCAACGACCTCGCCGAGCGCTACAGCAAGGTGGTCGTGGCGGCGTCGCTGGACGCGCTGAAGGACAACGGCTTCTACTGGGCGACCCGCTCGGGCGTGACGGTGTCGATCGACGACGTCATCACCCCGGCGAACAAGCCCGAGATCCTGCTCGAGTTCGAGAACAAGGCCGCCAAGATCCAGAAGCAGTTCGAGCGCGGTCTGGTCACCGACGAGGAGCGCCGCCAGGAGCTCATCGAGATCTGGACCGAGGCCAGCGCCACGGTCGGCAAGGCGATGCGCGACGCGTTCGCCCAGGCCCCGACCAACCCGATCTACATGCAGGTCAACTCGGGTGCCTCGGGTAACTTCAACCAGATCGGACAGGTCGGCGCCATGCGTGGCCTGGTGGCCAACCCGAAGGGCGAGATCATCCCCCGCCCGATCAAGGCCAACTTCCGCGAGGGTCTCTCGGTCCTGGAGTACTTCATCTCCACCCACGGTGCCCGCAAGGGTCTGGCCGACACCGCGCTGCGGACCGCCGACTCGGGTTACCTGACCCGTCGTCTGGTGGACGTGTCGCAGGACGTCATCATCCGTGAGGAGGACTGCGGCACCGAGCGTGGTCACCTGGTCGACATCACCAGCGAGGACGTCGAGACCACGGCGTACGCCCGGACCGCGGCCGAGGCCGTCGTCCACCCGGAGACCGGCGAGGTCCTCGCCGGCGCCGGCGACGACCTGGGTGACGTCAAGATCGCCGAGCTGCTCGCGGCCGGCGTGAAGGAGGTCAAGGTCCGCTCGGTCCTCACCTGTGAGGCCAAGACCGGCACCTGCGCGAAGTGCTACGGCCGCTCGCTCGCGACCGGCAAGCTCGTCGACATCGGTGAGGCGGTCGGCATCATCGCCGCCCAGTCCATCGGTGAGCCGGGCACGCAGCTGACGATGCGTACCTTCCACACCGGTGGTGTGGCGTCGGCCGACGACATCACGCAGGGTCTGCCCCGCGTCGTCGAGCTCTTCGAGGCCCGTACGCCGAAGGGCCTCGCGCCCATCTCGGAGGCGTCCGGCCGGGTGCAGATCGAGGAGACCGACAAGGCCCGCAAGGTCCTCATCACCCCCGACGACGGCAGCGACGTCCTCGAGGTCCCGGTGTCGCGGCGCTCCAAGCTGCTCGTGGCGGACGGCGACCACATCGAGGTCGGCCAGAAGCTCACCGCCGGTACCGAGGACCCGAAGGAGGTGCTGCGCATCCTCGGCGTCCGCGCCACCCAGCAGCACCTGGTCGACGAGGTCCAGGCCGTGTACAAGAGCCAGGGTGTGTCCATCCACGCCAAGCACATCGAGATCATCGTGCGGCAGATGCTGCGCCGGATCACCGTGCTGGAGTCGGGCGAGACCAACCTGCTCCCGTCCGACCTGGTGGACCGCGCCAAGTTCGAGACCGAGAACCGTCGCGTCGTCTCCGAGGGCGGCAAGCCGGCCTCGGGTCGTCCCGAGCTGATGGGTATCACCAAGGCCTCGCTCGCCACCGAGTCGTGGCTCTCGGCGGCCTCCTTCCAGGAGACCACCCGGGTGCTCACCGACGCGGCGATCAACGGCCGCTCCGACAGCCTGCGTGGCCTGAAGGAGAACGTGATCATCGGCAAGCTGATCCCGGCCGGTACCGGTCTGGAGCGCTACCGCAACATCCGTGTCGAGCCGACCGAGGAGGCCCGCCAGGCGGCGTACGCCGTCACGGGCTACGAGGCCTACGACTACGAGTTCGGTGGCGGCCAGGCCGTCGCGCTGGACGACTTCGACTTCGGTAGCTACAGCAACTGAGTCAGTCAGGACGCAGCCCTCGCACCTCCGGGTGCGGGGGCTGTGCCCGTTTTGTCGCGGGCCGGTCGGTGGCAGGGTGGAGGCATGGACCCCAAGACGCTGCTGACCGAGGACCAGATCGCCGACGCCGGGCTCGAGGCCTGGCAGGTCGACGGGGACGCGCTCGTGGCGACGTACGCGACCCGGAGCTTCGCGACCGGGCTGAAGCTCGTCAACGGGGTGGGGGAGGCGGCCGAGGCGGCCGACCACCACCCCGACATCACGCTGACGTACCCGAGCGTGACGGTGCTCTGGACCAGCCACGACTCCGGTGGCATCACCCAGCGCGACATCGACCTGGCACGTCGTACGACGGAGCTTGCAACCGAGCTGGGGGTCGCGGCGTCAGACAGGACATGAAGAAGCTCTCGATCCTCGTCGCGGGCGCCGCCGTCGCGGCGTCCTCGCTCCTCGCCCCCTCCGTCGCGCACGCCGGGGGCAACGACCCCGTCGTGCCGCAGTGCCGCAACGCCGACCTGCACGCCGTGTACCACTACGACGGCTCCGCGACGAGCCACACGTTCTGGAATCTGTCGCTGAAGAACGTGTCCGGCCACGCCTGCACCACCGGTGGGTTCGGCGGGCTGTCCTTCGTCGGGCACAGCAACGGCACCCAGGTCGGGGCCGCCGCCGACCGCGTCGGCACCTCGCGCCGCTACGTCCTGCAGCCCGGCCAGCGGCTGATCAGCAAGGTCTCCCAGACCAGCACCGGACCGTACGACCGCAGCCTCTGCCGGCCGGTCCACGTCGACGGCTTCCGGGTCTACGTCCCGAACGCGACCCGGTCGCAGTTCATCGCCAAGTCCGGCACCGCGTGCTCCAACACCGCGGTCCACCTGCTGAGCCACACGGCCTACCAGCGACCCTGATCGCTGCCGCGCGGCCCGGAGGTGTGTCCCGGGCCCCGCGGGGTACCGCACCCCTTTGCCGAGATGGAGGTGCGTGATGACCGGGGTCGATGGCCGCGAGCCGAAGGTGGGTGACGCGCCCGAGCCGATGGCGCGCGGGCGGTCGGAGGAGCCGCCTCCCGACGGGGTCGGGTACGACGGGTCGCCCGTCGAGGAGATCCAGCGTGACCGGGCGGAGCGACTGGCGCCCGAGAACCGCCCGGAGAACAGCGAGGTGGACAACACCGGCCGGGTGTTCGACGTGGAGAAGGCGATGTTCACCGACGAGCCGGGCTACCAGGACGCCCCGAAGAAGTTTCCGCCCTCGTCCGAGCAGGGCGCCTGAGCCGATCGCGGACGCGGCGCGGGCCGCCCCGGCCGGTTTGAGAGGATGGGCGGGTGACCGCCCCGAAGCCGCAGAGCACCGACGTCCTGGTCGTGGGTGCCGGTCCGGCCGGTGCGTCGGCCGCCGCGTGGGCGGCCCGGCTCGGGCTGGACGTGGTGCTCGCGGACGCGGCGGTCTACCCCCGCGACAAGACCTGCGGTGACGGCCTGACGCCGCGCGCGATCGGCGAGCTCGAGCGCCTCGGCCTGCGTGACTGGGTGCGGGCGCACACCGTGAACCAGGGCCTGCGTGCCCACGGCTTCCGGCAGACGCTGCACCTGCCGTGGCCGGGCGGCAACTTGCCGGACTGGGGGAGCGCGATCCCGCGCACCGAGCTCGACGACCACCTGCGCACGACCGCGATCAAGGCGGGTGCGGTCGGCATCGACGGCGCCCGCGCGGTCGACGTACGTCTCGAGGGTGGGCGGGTCGCGACGGTGACCTTCGAGACCGGCGGTCGCGGGGGCGAGCGGTTCGAGATCGCGTGCCGCCGGCTGGTCGTCGCGGACGGCGTACGGTCACCGCTCGGGAAGCTGCTCGGCCGCGAGTGGCACCGGGACACGGTGTACGGCGTCGCCGGGCGCTCCTACGTCACCTCGACCATGGCCGACGACCCCTGGATCAGCTCGCACCTGGAGCTGCGCGGCGAGCGCGGCGAGATCCTGTCCGGCTACGGCTGGCTGTTCCCGTTGGGCTCGGCCGCGGGGGAGATGAACCTCGGCGTCGGCACGCTGGCCACCGCCAAGCGTCCCGCGGACGTCGCCATCAAGCCCCTGATGAGCCTGTACGCCGACCAGCAGCGCGCCACCTTCGGGCTCGGCGACACGCTGCGGGCGCCCACGTCGGCGCTGCTGCCGATGGGCGGCGCGGTGTCGAACGTGGCGGGCCCCAACTGGGCGCTGATCGGCGACGCGGCGGCGTGCGTGAACCCGCTCAACGGCGAGGGGATCGACTACGGCCTGGAGACCGGCCGCGTCGTCGCGGAGACGATGGCGGAGTCGCCGGACGCCGACCTGTCCGTGGTGTGGCCCGCGCTGCTGCGCGAGCACTACGGCGAGGCGTTCTCGATCGCCCGCCGGGCGGCCGCGCTGGTGACGGTACCGCGTGTCCTGCCCGCCCTCGGGCCGCTCGGGATGCGCTCGGACTTCCTGATGACGCTGGCCCTGCGCTGGATGGGCAACCTGGTCACCGACGAGGACCGCGACCGCTCCGCGCGGGTCTGGCGGTGGGCCGGCCGACACTCGCTGGCGCGCGAGCACCGGCCCCTCTTCGACTGACGAGGTGGTCTGGACCGCCGACGCCAGCCACTAGGGTGGATCCGGGCCCCGTCGGAACAGGAGGTGACCTGGTGCCACCACGGATGCAGCGGCTGGCGGCGTACGCCGTCATCGTGCGCGGCGACCAGATCCTGCTGTCCCGGCTCTCGGAGAAGGTGACCCGCAACGAGCTCTGGTCGCTGCCGGGCGGCGGGGTCGACCACGGCGAGGACCCGCGCGACGCGGTGGTGCGCGAGGTCTACGAGGAGTCCGGGCTGCACGCCACCGTCGGCGAGACCGCACACGTCTTCTCCCAGCACGTCGAGGACTCCTGGCGGCGCGGCAAGCGGGTCGACGCGCACTCGGTGCGGATCGTCTACGAGGGCTGGGTGCCGGCCGACTCGCCGGAGCCGCACGTCGTCGAGGTCGACGGGTCGACGGCCGAGGCCGCGTGGAAGCGCATCGACGACGTGCTGTCGGGTGTCGTGCCGACGGTCGGTGTCGTGGGTGAGGCGCTGGCGGCGTACCGGATCGAGAGGCGGCAGCGCGCGGCGGCGTACGCGTACGTGGTGCGCGACGGCGCCCTGCTGCTGACCAAGACCTCCGACCTCGCGCCCGACCCGGGCACCTGGCACCTGCCCGGTGGCGGGATCGACCACGGCGAGTCGCCGGCGCAGACGGTGATGCGCGAGCTGGCCGAGGAGACCGGGCTGAAGGGTGAGACCGGGCCGCTGCTCACGGTGCTCGACCACCACTTCACCGGCACCGCCCCGAACGGCCGGCAGGAGGACTTCCACGCGATCGGCGTGATCTACCGGGCCACCGTCGAGGACGGCGAGCCGCGCGTCGTCGAGGTGGGCGGCACGACCGAGGCGGTGGCGTGGGTGCCGCTGGAGGACATCAAGGCCGACCGACTGCCGGTCTACCGCTCGGTGAAGGACGCCATCGCCGCCGCCGGCGACTGAGGTGGGTCTAGGTTTCTGGTTGTGAGCGAGACCGTCTTCACCTATGCCGCGCCGGCCCTGAAGTTCGGGCGCGGCGCCGTCCGCGAGATCGGGTACGACGTCGCGCAGCTCGTCACCGGCCGGGAGCGCCGTGTCCACCGGGTGCTCGTCGTGACCGACCCGGGCGTGGCGGCCGCCGGGCACGCGGAGACGGTGCGGGAGTCGCTGGCGGCGTCCGGGCTGGATGCGGTGGTCTTCGACGGCGTACGGGTGGAGCCGACGGACGCCTCGCTGGACGAGGCGATCTCCTTCGCTCGCTCGGAGGGTCCGTTCGACGGGGTCGTTGCGGTGGGCGGCGGTTCGTCCATCGACACCGCGAAGGCCGTCGCGCTGCTCGTCACCAACCCCGGCGAGCTCATGGACTACATCAACGCGCCGGTCGGGAAGGCCCAGGCGCCGGCCGTGCCGCTGCTGCCGCTGGTGGCCGTGCCCACCACGACCGGGACTGGGTCGGAGTCGACGACGATCTGCGTCCTCGACGTGCTGGCGCTCAAGGTGAAGACGGGGATCAGCCACCCGGCGCTGCGGCCGAAGCTGGCCGTGGTCGACCCGGACATGACCGCGACCCAGCCCGCCGGCGTCACCGCCGCCGCCGGCATGGACATCCTGTGCCACGCGCTGGAGAGCTACACGGCCCGGTGGTTCGGGTCGATGGACGCCAAGGAGCCGCAGCAGCGGGTGCCCTACTGCGGTGCCAACCCGATCGCGGACCTGTGGTCGGAGAAGGCGCTCGGGCTGCTGTCGGGCGCGTTCCGGCGGGCCGTGCGGCCGGGTGGCGACGAGGACATCGCGCTCGCGCGCGAGGAGATGGCGATGGCGGCCACCTTCGCCGGCCTCGGCTTCGGCAACGCCGGCGTGCACATCCCGCACGCCAACGCCTACCCGATCGCCGGCCGGGTGCGCTCGTACGTCGCTCCCGACTACCCCGCTGCCGTCGGGCCGATCGTGCCGCACGGCATGGCCGTGTCGCTGACCGCCCCCGAGGCGTTCCGGTTCACCTTCGACGCGGCGCCGGAGCGGCACCTGCGCGCCGCGCGGCTGCTGGACCCCGCCGCGACGGGCTCGGGGCCGGAGGTGCTGCCGCAGGTGCTGACCACGCTGATGCAGGACCTGGGGCTGCCCAACGGTCTCGGTGAGGTCGGGTACGGCGAGGGCGACGTCGACGACCTGGTCGACGGGGCGCTCAAGCAGCAGCGGCTGCTCGCGACCGCGCCCAAGGCCGTGACCGGAGAGGACCTCGCCGGGGTCATCCGGGGCTCGCTGGAGCACTGGTGACGGCTGACCTGCTCGCCGAGCTGGCGCGCGCGGGGATCGAGGCGTCCGACTCGGCGCTGGCGAAGGCGCTCTACTCCTCCGACGCCTCGCTCTACCGGGTGCTGCCCGCCGCGGTTTCGCGTCCGCGCCACCGCGACGAGCTGGAGCCGATCCTGGACCTGGCCGCCGCTGCCGGCGTGCCGGTCACGATGCGCGGCTCGGGCACCTCCATCGCGGGCAACGCGGTCGGCCCCGGGCTGGTGGTCGACACCCGCCGGCTGTCGCGGGTGCTGGCCATCGACCCGGACGCCCGCACGGCCGTGGTCGAGCCGGGCGTCGTGCACGCCCGGCTGCAGGCGGCCGCGGCGCCGTACGGGCTGAGGTACGGGCCGGACCCGTCCACGCACACCCGCTGCACGATCGGCGGGATGGTCGGCAACAACGCCTGCGGGTCGCGCGCGCTCGGCTACGGGCGGACGTCGGACTCCGTGGTCGACGCCGAGGTGCTCTGGGGTGACCGGTCCGTGTCCGCGGCCGAGGTCGAGGCCCGGCTGGCTGCCGTGGTGGCCGGCGGCCTGGGCCACGTGCGGACCTCTTTCGGGCGGTTCTCGCGCCAGGTCAGCGGCTACTCGCTCGAGCACCTGCTGCCCGAGCGACTGTCGATCCCCAGGTTCTACGCGGGTTCTGAGGGCACGCTCGGGGTCCTGCGGACGGTGACGGTGTCGCTGGTGCCGGAGGAGGAGCGGACGCTCCTCGTGCTCGGCTACCCGTCGATGGCGGAGGCGGCGGACGCGGTGCCGGGGCTGCTGGCCGTCGGCCGGCTCGTGGCGTGCGAGGGGCTGGACTCGCGGATCGTCGACCTGGTGCAGGGGCGGGGTGGGGCCGTGCCCGAGCTGCCGCGCGGGTCGGGGTGGCTGTTCGTCGAGGTGGGCGGTCCGGAGCGTGCGGCGCTGCTGCCCGGTCTGGTGGCCGTCGCGGGGGCGCTCGGGCACCGGGTGGTCGCCGACGCGGCCGAGGCCGCCGCGCTGTGGCGGATCCGCGAGGACGGGGCCGGGCTGGCGGCGCGGAGCCTCGCGACGCCGGCGTACTCGGGCTGGGAGGATGCCGCCGTACCGCCGGCCGCGCTGGGTGCCTGGCTGCGCGACTTCGAGGCGCTGCTCACCGAGCACGGGCTCGAGACCGTGCCCTACGGGCACTTCGGCGACGGGTGCGTGCACGCGCGGATCGACTTCGACTTCGCCGATGGGGGCCGGCGATTCCGGGAGTTCATGGAGGCCGCGGCGATGCGGCTGAAGGAGTACGGCGGGTCGCTGTCGGGCGAGCACGGCGACGGCCGGGCGCGGTCCGAGCTGCTCCCGCTGCTGTACGACGAGCGGTCGATCGCGCTGTTCGGCGCGATCAAGCACGCGGCCGACCCCGCCGGGCTGCTCAACCCCGGCGTGCTCGTCGACCCGGCACCCCTCGACGCGGACCTGCGGCCGGCGTTGCCCGTCGTCGCCGGGCTCGGGGACCTTGCTGCCGAGGTGCACCGGTGCACCGGCGTCGGGCGGTGCGTGGCGCCGGCGACGAACGGCGTGATGTGCCCGTCGTACCTGGCCTCCGGCGACGAGAAGGACTCCACGCGCGGCCGTGCGCGGGTGCTGCAGGAGGCGGTGACCGGGGGCCTCGCCGGTGTGGCCGACCCGGCCGTGCACGAGGCGCTCGACCTCTGCCTGTCGTGCAAGGGGTGCGCGTCGGACTGCCCCACCGGGGTGGACATGGCGGCGTACAAGGCGCAGGTGCTGGACGAGACCTACCGCGGGCGCCGGCGGCCGCGGTCGCACTACACGCTGGGGCGGTTGCCGCGCTGGGCGCGGATGACGGCGCCGGTGGCGCGGCTCGCGAACGCGTCGCTGCGGGTCGGGCCGGTGGCCCGTGCGGCGAAGGCGGTGGCGGGGGTGGACCAGCGGCGGTCGTTGCCGGTGTTCGCCTCGGTGACGTTGCGGAAGTGGTCCCGTGGGCTCGGTGGTTTCGATACGCCCTCGCCTAGCGGCTCGGGCTACTCAACCACCGACGGGGCTCCGGAGGTGTGGGTGTGGGCGGACTCGTTCACCGACCACTTCCGGACGGCGCCGGCCCGGGCCGCGATCGCCTTCCTCGAGGCCGCCGGCGTGCGGGTCGGGGTAATCGACGAGGACGCGTGCTGCGGCCTGACCTGGACGACGACCGGCCAGCTGGACGCCGCCCAGGCGATCCGGGAGCGTGCCGTCGCCGTGCTGGGGAGGTACGCCGACCGCCCGATCCTCGGCCTCGAGCCGTCCTGCCTCGCGGAGCTGCGCGAGCACGAGGTGCCGGGGCTCGTGACCTTCGCCGAGCTCGTCACCCGGCTCGACCTGCCGCTGCCCGACCTGACCGGCACGACCGTGGTCGCGCAGCCGCACTGCCACCACCACGCCGTGCTGGGCTGGGACACCGACCTCGCGCTGCTGCGCCGGGCCGGTGCGTCGGTGACCGTGGTGCCCGGGTGCTGCGGGCTGGCCGGCAACTTCGGCGTCGAGCGCGGGCACTACGAG
>DATFHM010000228.1:0-4610 GCA_035248385.1 Nocardioides sp.
GCGAGCAGCTCCAGGATCGCCTCCTCCTGGTGCGGGTACAGCTCCAGGCCCCGCCCCTCGGCGTACGCGAGGATCCGGTCGTACGCCGCCTCCGATCCCCCCACGTCAGACCCGGGCCCGCGGGTGCGCGGTGGCGAAGACCTCGCGCAGGTTGTCCACGGTCACCAGCGTGTAGATCTGCGTCGTGGTGACCGACGCGTGGCCCAGCAACTCCTGCACGACACGCACGTCGGCGCCGCCGTCGAGGAGGTGGGTCGCGAAGGAGTGCCGCAGCGTGTGCGGCGAGACGTCCTTGGTGATCCCGGCACGCTCAGCGGTCCGGACCAGCACCGTCCAGGCGGACTGGCGCGACAGCCGCCCGCCCCGGGCGTTGAGGAACAGCGCCGCGCCCCGCGCGCGGGCGCTCGCGACCGACGCGGACTCGATGATCGAGGGCCGCGCCCTGGTGAGGTACGCCGCCACCGCCTCGCGCGCGTACGACCCGACCGGGACGATTCGCTCCTTGCCGCCCTTGCCGCGCAGCAGCACGGTGCCGGCCAGTCCGTCCTCGGGCGGGTCGAGGTCGATGTCGTCGACGTCGAGGCCGACGACCTCGGAGATCCGCGCGCCGGTGCCGTAGAGCAGCTCGAGCAGCGCCCGGTCACGCAGCGCCAGCACGGTATCGGGGGCGCCGGCTGCTTCGAGCAGCGCCTCGACGTCCGACAGCGGCAGCGCCTTCGGGAGCCGCTTCGCCGGGCTCGGCGGCTTGACGCCGGCAGCGGGATCGGTCGACGCGAGCCCGTCGGCCACGGCGAACTTGTGGAAGCCGCGCACCGCCACGACGGTCCGGGCCGCCGAGCTCGCGGTGAGCGGCTGGTGCTCGGAGTCGCCCTCGCGCAGCCGCACCAGGAAGTCGGTGACGGTCGGCTCGCGCACGGAGTCGACGTCGTCGATGCCGGACGCGGCGAGGTGCTCCAGGTAACGGCGCAGGTCGCGCCGGTAGGATTTCAGCGTGTTGTCCGCGACGCCCTTCTCGACCGTGAGGTGGTCGAGGTACACCCGCACAGCGCGCTCGACCGGGCTGGGACCACTCACGCGGTCAGGCTAACGCCCCAGCCCGGTCGAGGCTTCGCTACCTCAGACCAGGACGCTGTCCGGCGTCACGGTGTCGATGCCGACCGCGGCACCGACGGGCGCGTTGGTGAGCAGACCCGCGTAGGTGTTGAGGCCCAGCGCGAGGCTGTGGTCGTCGCGGCACGCCTGCGCCCAGCCCTTGTTGGCCAGCGCCACGGCGTACGGGAGCGTCGCGTTGGTCAGCGCGTACGTCGACGTGTTCGGCACCGCGCCCGGCATGTTGGCCACGCAGTAGAACACCGAGTTGTGGACCGTGTACGTCGGGTCGGCGTGCGTCGTGGCGTGGCTGTCCTCGAAGCAACCGCCCTGGTCGATCGCGATGTCGACGAGCACGGAGCCCGGCTTCATCTGCGCGACGAGGTCGTTCGAGACCAGCTTCGGGGCGGCCGCACCCGGGATCAGCACCGCACCGATGACGAGGTCGGCCTGCTTGACCTGCTCCTCGATGGCGAGCTTGGACGACGCGAGACCGTGGACGCGGTTGTTGTAGCGCCAGAAGGACATCCGCAGCTTGTCGAGGTCGGTGTCGAGCAGCGTGACGTCGGCACCCATGCCGAGCGCGATGTTGGCGGCGTTCTGGCCGGACACACCGGCGCCGATGATGACGACCTTGGCGTTGGCCACGCCGCCGACGCCACCCATGAGCACGCCGCGGCCGCCCTGGGCCTTCATCAGCGAGTGGGCGCCGACCTGGGGCGCGAGGCAGCCCGCGACCTCGGACATCGGGTAGAGCAGCGGCAGGCCGCCGGACGGCAGCTGCACGGTCTCGTAGGCGATCGCGGTGACCTTGCGCGCGAGCAGCTCGTCGGTGAGCGCCTTGTCGGCGGCGAGGTGCAAGTAGGTGAAGAGCAGCTGGCCCTCACGCATCCGGTGGTACTCCGACGCGATCGGCTCCTTGACCTTGAGGATCATGTCGGCCGAGCCCCACACGGCGTCCGCGTCGGGGAGGATCTTGGCGCCGGCGGCCAGGTAGTCCTCGTCCGAGATCGAGGAGCCCACGCCCGCGCTGGTCTCGATGACGACCTCGTGGCCGTGCGCCACGAGCTCGTGGACGCCGATCGGGGTGATGGCCACCCGGAACTCGTTGTTCTTGACTTCCTTCGGGACGCCGATACGCATTGCTGATCTCCTGTGAGGCGGAACACTGTTGTGCCACCAGTGTCGAAGAATCCTCCGACCGAGCGCCAGATGCTGCAGCGAATATTCAGCAGATCGGAGAAACTTCGTCAGTACGACGATCAGGACCGCTTGGCGGGCTTCTCGCCCGAATCAGGTTCGGCGTGTCCCCGCAGGTGCTCGAAGATCAGGTTCGTCTCCGTCATCGCGACGTCCCGGCGCCCGCTGAGGTGGTGCACCACGAACTCGCGCAGCTCCTCGGATCCCGAGGTAGCGACCTGGAGAAGGAAGTCGTCGGCGCCGGCGAGGAAGTAGACGTTGAGCACCTCGGGAAGGGCCGCCATGGTGTGGGCGAACGCCTGCAGGCTCGCGCGCGACTCGGGGCGCAGGCGCACCGAGATCATGGCCTGCAGCGGACGCCCGACCTTGGCCTGGTCGACGTCGGCGTGCACCCCGCGGATGACGCCCCGCTCGAACAGCGAGCGGACCCTGCCGTGGCAGGTGGAGGGCGCGATGCCGACCCGCGCGGCGAGCACGTTGTTGGCGATGCGCGCGTCCGCCACGAGCTCACGGACGATCGCGGCGTCGATCGGATCCAGGTCGTCCACCGCTCGCCTCAGTCTTCGTCGACAGGCTCGGGATAGAGGTTGGACTCGTCGATCGGGATCCGCAGCTCGCGCTGGCGCACGATCGCGGCCTCGATCAGGCCGGCGAACAACGGGTGCGGCCGCGTCGGGCGCGACTTCAGCTCCGGGTGGGCCTGGGTGGCCACGTAGTACGGGTGCACCTCACGCGGCAGCTCGACGAACTCGACCAGCCCGTTGTCCGGGTTGGTGCCGGAGACGACCAGACCCGCCTCGGTCAGCTGCTCGACGTAGTCGTTGTTGACCTCGTAGCGGTGACGGTGCCGCTCCTCGACCCGCGTCGCGCCGTAGACCTCGGCGGCGATGCTGCCGGCGAGCAGGTCGGCCGGCTGGGACCCGAGCCGCATCGTGCCGCCCAGGTCGCCCGCGCCCTCGACGTACGACTTCTGCTCCTCGATGGTCGCGATGACCGGCTCGGGGGTGTTCGGGTCGAACTCCGTCGAGGCGGCCTTGGTCAGGCCGAGCTCGGTGCGGGCGTACTCGATCACCATGCACTGCAGGCCCAGGCAGATGCCGAGCGTCGGGATGCCGTGCGTGCGGGCGTAGGTCAGCGCGCCGAGCTTGCCCTCGAGGCCGCGGATGCCGAATCCGCCCGGCACCAGGACGGCGTCGACGTTGGCCAGGTGCTTCGCGGCTCCGGCGGGCGTCTCGCACTCGTCGGAGGCGATCCACTCGATGTTGACCTTGGCCTCGTTCGCGAACCCGCCGGAGCGGAGGGCCTCGGCGACCGAGAGGTAGGCGTCCGGCAGGTCGATGTACTTGCCGACGAGCGCGACCGTCACCTCCTCCTTCGGGTGGTGCACGCGCTTGAGAAGGTCGTCCCACAGCGTCCAGTCGACGTCGCGGAACGGCAGGTCGAGACGGCGTACGACGTAGGCGTCGAGCCCCTCGCGGTGCAGGACCTTGGGGATGTCGTAGATCGACGGGGCGTCCGCGGCCGTGACGACCGCGGCCTCGTCGACGTCGCACATGAGCGCGATCTTGGTCTTGATGCCCTGCGGGAGCTCCCGGTCCGCGCGGCAGACCACCGCGTCCGGCTGCAGACCGATCTGGCGCAGCGCGGCGACCGAGTGCTGGGTCGGCTTGGTCTTCAGCTCCTTGGACGGGCCGATGTAGGGCACCAGGGAGACGTGGACGAAGAAGACGTTGTCGCGGCCGATCCGCTGGCGGACCTGGCGCGCGGCCTCGAGGAAGGGCAGCGACTCGATGTCGCCGACGGTGCCGCCGATCTCGGTGATGACGACGTCGACGTCGTCGGCGTGCATGGCGAGGATCCGGTCGACGATCTCGTTGGTGATGTGCGGAATGACCTGCACCGTCTCACCCAGGTAGTCGCCGCGGCGCTCCTTGGCGATCACGTTGGAGTAGACCTGCCCGGTCGTGACGTTGGCGTTGCCGACCAGGTTGGTGTCGAGGAAGCGCTCGTAGTGACCGATGTCGAGGTCGGTCTCCGCACCGTCGTCGGTCACGAAGACCTCGCCGTGCTGGAACGGGTTCATCGTCCCCGGGTCGACGTTCAGGTACGGGTCGAGCTTCTGCATCGTGACCCGCAGGCCGCGGAGCTTCAACAGGCGACCGAGGCTCGAGGCGGTGAGGCCCTTGCCGAGCGAGGAGGCGACGCCTCCGGTCACGAAGATGTGCTTGGTTCGACTGCCCGGCGCCATGTTCACCACGGGATTCCATCCTAGGGCATGGAAGCCGGATCCCGGTGCTCGACGACGGAGTTTCGCGGTGGGC
>DATFHM010000229.1:0-6698 GCA_035248385.1 Nocardioides sp.
CTGGTTGAAGCCCTCCCAGCCCTCCTGGCCGATCGGCAGCTCGGGCGATCCCTCGAAGCAGAAGTAGGCCTTGGCGCCGGAGTCGGTCAGGTAGTAGGCGACCTCGCGGCCCTTGTTGAGGACGTTCATCGGCACGATGACCGCGCCCGCCTTGAGCGCGCCGTAGTAGACGATCGGGAAGTACGGCAGGTTCGGGCAGCTCAGCGCGACCTTGTCGCCGGGCTGGATGCCCCGCGACACCAGGAGGTTCGCGACCTGGTTGGCGGCCGCGTCGACCTGGGCGTAGGTGAGCCGGAAGTCGCCGAGGACCAGGGCATCACGGGTGGGGTAACGGCGGGCGCTGTCCTCGAGGAAGACCGACAGGTTGTACATGTCGGCAAACCTAGCGCCGTGTGACAGGCGTCGCACCGTGCACGACACCAAATCCGACAGGCCCCCGGTTGTGTCCCGCCACAAGCGGGCCGTGGTCAGTGCGGCAGCGGTGTGCCGGCCTCCAGGCGCACGCCGTACGTCGCTGCCTGAGTGCTCATCTGCGCGGTGATCAGGTCGGTCAGGACCTCCCGCACCTCCGCGTCGGAGAGGTGCTGGGGCTGGTGCTGGGCCCAGTCGGCGACGACGGCTCGCACCTGGCCGATGACCCCGGCGAACATCAACCGGACCCGGGCGAGCTGGTGCGCGTCGAGCTCGACACCGAACCCGAGCGCGATGCCCTCGTTGAGCCGGGCCAGCCACTCGGCGTACTCGGCGATCGCGAGGGACAGC
The DNA here is from genome assembly GCA_035248385.1 of Nocardioides sp. Lineage (GTDB taxonomy): Bacteria > Actinomycetota > Actinomycetes > Propionibacteriales > Nocardioidaceae > Nocardioides. Next base: position 763 of record DATFHM010000229.1, read on the forward strand.
TCGCTGGGCCGGCCGTCGCCGACCTCGCGCTCGACGAGCACGTGCAGCGAGGGGTGGTCGCGCACCCAGGCCACCGTCTCGCCGACGAGCGCCGAGACGAGGTCGCCCAGGGTCGCGGCCCCGTCGACCGGTCCGAGGATCCGCCCGAAGGCGGTCTCCAGCACGTCGGCCTGGACCGCGCGGAGCAGCCCGTCGCGGCCCCCGAAGTGGCGCTGCACGACGGTGCGGACCAGGCCCGCCCGTTCGGCGACGTCCTGCAGCGTCAGCTCCGCGCCCGGCGGGGCCTCCGCGACCACGGCGAGCGCGGCGTCGAGGATGTGCCGGCGCCGCTGGCCGCGGTGCTCCTCCCAGCGCGTGTGCCGACCGTCTCGCCCCTCCACGCCGGGAATCCTGCCCCAGGGACCGGTCAGCCGCGCATCGCGGGCGGCACGACCCGGAGCGTGTTGCGCCAGGACCGCTTGCCCCCGAGCCGCGCGAGCGCCTTGCCGGACTTCGCGGCCGTGCGGGCCGTCACGAACCACGGCGGCTTCGGGGCGAGGCTGACCTCGCCGGCGAGCAACGAGCGCGGGAACTCGCGGAACGGACCCGTCGCCACGGTCTTCTCGGTGTCGGCGAGCAGGTGCGTGTTGTGCACGACGCCGATGCCGGAGCCGACCGCGTCGAGGGTGTGGCCGGGGTAGGCGCCCCAGGCCGCACCACCGAGCAGGAAGACGATGCCGCTCCACACGTTGATGCCGAGGGCGCCGTACCGCAGCGACGCGACGACCTCGTCGAACCGCTCGCCCATCGCCCGGCGGTCGCGCGGGTGCACGATGATCGAGGCGCCGAGCGTGCCGTCGAGGGTGTCGTTGGCGAAGGCCGCGGCGTTCGCGAAGAACTCGGCGCCGGTGCCGGGCAGCTCGGTGATGCCGAGCACGGCGGCGAAGTACTCGCCGTCGTACAGCTCGGTGGGCGCGCCCTCGGTCATCGGGACCAACAGCGCGCTGCCGACCTGCTCCGCGGCCGGGTAGGTCTGCTGGGCGTGGGCGATCCGGTCGGCGCCGCCGGGGTACCACGGCGGACGCGCCTGGATGCTGGTCAGCACGGCACGGATCTCGGCGAGGAAGGCGTCCTTCTGTGCCCAGTCCCTGCTGATCACCAGCGCCTGCCCACCGATGCAGTTGTGGCCGGCGTTGTGCAGGCGCTGCGTCACGACGTGCTCGGCCTGGAAGCGCAGGTCGCGCTTCGACCAGTCGCCGGGGATGACGATGATCGGTGAGACGCCGCCGAGCTCGGAGGTCATCTCCTTGTGCAGCTTCGGCGTGCCGGCCTGCTTGTTCGCCTCGCCCTCGGCGCCCGGGCCCCACACGATCGCGTCGTGCGTGCGCGCCGAGCCGGTGATGTGGACGTGGACGATGTCGGGGTGGCCGGCGAGGTAGCCGCCCACCTCGGCACCGCCGTTGACGATGCGCACGAGGTCGCGCTCGACCAGCGGCGCGAGCGCGCGGTCGTAGGACGGCTTGAGGTGCGCGAAGGTCGGGTTGAGCTTGAGGATGCTCGCCCGGTTGTACGCGACGAGCTCGTAGACCACGTCGAGCGGGCCGATCGAGGAGATGTTGCCCGCACCCAGCACGAGGCCGACGCCGCCCGCCTGGTCGAGCTTGCCGGCGTCGAGGCCCGCGTCGCGGCGCGCCTGGTCCTCGGTCACGCCGGGCTTCAGCCAGACGTCGGCGGTGTAGCCGCTGAACAGCACGAGGTCCTTCGCGTCGCCGGGCAGCACCCGTACGGCGATCCGGCCGCCCGGCGCGGAGCCGAGCTTGACGCCCTGCAGCGCCGAGGCGCCGCTGCCGAGCTTCTCCAGCGTGGCGGCGTACTCGGCGAGCATCGGCGCGGACGCGGCCGGGCCCGACATCCACTCCTCGCCCTCGTAGGAGCCCGAGGGGACCTGCTTCGCCGCGGTGGCGGTGCCGGTCCAGACGCCCGCCTCGGCGGCGATGGCGCGCTGCGTCTCGCGCAGCACGGCGGCCCGCCGGCGCGGGGTGAGCGTGGCCCAGCGCGTCGCGCCCTCGGCGAGGGTGGTGATCGCGGCGTCGAGCTCGGCGGTCGTCGGGGTCGCGATGTCGGTCGTGGTCATCAGTGTCCTCCGTGGTCGGCGTTCTCGAGCAGGCCGCCGTCCTCGCCGGCGGTCGCGAACGCCAGCAGGTCGTCGTGGTGGTCGTGCTCGTACGGCGCGGGGGCCTCGCCGGCCTCGCGGGCCGCGACCTGGCGCTCGAGGATCGCCCGGGGCTTGTCCGGGTAGCCGAACGCGGCGCGCGCCTCGTCCTCGTCGTACACGTGCGGGTTCTCGGGGGCGATGCCGAGGAAGAAGGGCGCGAGGATCGGGTAGGTGCGCGGGGTCAGCACCCGCAGCAGCGGCAGCATGATCCGGTTCGACTTCGAGATCGCGAGCAGGACCGGCTTGAGCGCGGCGATGGTCGCCACGTCGACGGCGGCGCTCTGCGGGACGCCGCCCATCTCCCGCATCCACTTGGGCATCGTCGCCACGACGGCCCGCGAGGTCAGCGCGTTGAGCGCCTTGCGGATCGGCGCCGGGACCTCGTCCGGCAGCGAGGAGAGCTGCATGTTCACCAGGAAGTCGAACATGTCGAGCATCCCGTCGGAGGCGACCATGTTCTTGCGGAAGTCGTCGAAGTACGCCGCGACGTCCTCGCGGGTGCGCGGCATCGTGTCGGTGTCGATCGTCTGGAACTTCGCCGCGGTCACGCACTCCTCCCAGTACGTCGCCTCGTCCTCCGCGCTGAGCCGGCCGGGGCCGAACATCTCGTAGGTGATAAGGATCGAGTGCCACGCGGTGAGGTGGATCCACAGCTGCGAGTCGGGGTTGTTCGCGGCGAACGTGCGGCCCGTGACCGGGTCGACGCCGGTGGCGCGCTGGTGGATCTTCATCAGGATGTCCGAGGACTTGAGGACCGACTCGGCGTCGCCGTACAGGATCGTGGCGAAGTACTGCATCGTGCGGTCGAAGCGCAGCGGGGTGCGCTGCTTGACCTGACCGGACTGGATCACCGCCGCGGCGAGGTCGGGGTCGAGGTGCTCGATCGTCACGGCACGCGAGAACCCGAGCAGCATCGAGGTCGGGTAGGACCACACCCGGCGGGCGACCGAGTCCGGTGCGAAGAACCCGTAGTCGCGCATCGGAGCGACCGCGTCGCGCTCTTCGACCGACCCGCCGGCGTAGGGCTGGTGGGACTGGGCCATGGGAAGAACCTCCTGAAGTTATCGGTGCATTACGCACCGGTAACCAAGGTAACCGCTTCACCGTGTAGCGGTAAAGGTCCGTCCGTGTGATCAGCCCCGCATGGCGGGAGGCACCACCTTGAGCGTGTTGAGCCAGGTCCGCTTGCCACCCAGCACGGCGAGCGCACGGCCCACCTGCGGAGCGGTCCGCGCCGTCACGAACCACGGCGGGCGCGGGGCGAGGCTCATCTCGCCGCCCGCCACCGAGCGCGGGAACGGCCGGAACGGACCCCGCACCACGGTCTTCTCGGTGTCGGCCAGGAGCAGCGCGTTGTGGACGATGCCGATGCCGGAGCCGACCGCGTCGAGGGCGTTGCCCGGGTAGGCGCCCCAGGTGGCGGTCGGCAGCAGGAAGGCCAGCGCGCTCCAGCAGTTGACGCCCACGGCGCCGTACCGCAGCTCAGCGACGAGCTCCTCGAAGCGATCGCCCATCGCCTTGATGTCCTTGGGCGCGATGATGATGCCGCCGCCGAGGGTGCCGTCCAGCCGGTCGTTGGCGAACGCGACCGCGTTGGTCAGGAACTCCTCGCCCAGGCCCGGCAGCTCGGTGATGCCGAGGACGCCGGCGAAGTACTCGCCGTCGTACAGCTCGGACGGGGAGTCGTCCTTCATCGGCACCAGCAGCGCGCTGCCGACCTGCTCGGCCGCGGGGTAGGTCTGCTGGGCGTGGGCGATCCGGTCGGTGGCGCCGGGGTACCACGGCGGACGGGGCGCGATCTCGGTCAGGACGCCGCGGATCTCCGCGAGGAATGCGTCCTTCTGGTCCCAGTCCCCGCTGATGAGCAGCGCCTGTCCGCCGATGCAGTTGTGGCCGCCGTTGTGCAGCCGCTGGGTCACGACGTGCTCAGCCTGGAAGCGCAGGTCGCGCTTCGACCACTTGCCCGGCACGACGATGATCGGCGAGACGCCGCCGAGCTCGGAGCTGATCTCCTTGTGCAGCTTCGGGGTGCCGGCCGCGCGGTTGGCCGCCGCCTCCTCGCCGACGCCCCAGACGATCGCGTCGTGGGTGCGGCCCGAGCCGGTGATGTGCACGTGCGCGATGTCGGGGTGGTCGGTGAGGTAGCCGCCGACCTCGGCGCCACCGTTGACGATGCGCACCAGGTTCGCCTCGATGAGCGGCGCGAGCGCCTTCTCGTACGCCGGCAGCAGGCCCGCGAAGGTCGGGTTGAGCTTCAGGATGCTGGCGCGGTTGTAGGCCACCAGCTCGTAGGCGATGTCGAGCGGCCCGATCGCGGAGATGTTGCCGGCGCCGAGGACCAGGCCCACGCCGCCGTTCTCGCCGATGTTGCGGGCACCGAGGCCGGCGCGGCTGCGCGCCTGCTGCTCGGTGGTGCCGGCCTTGAGCCACAGGTCGCCGGTGAAGCCGCTGAACAGGACCAGGTCCTTGGCGTCGCCGGGCAGCGCGCGGGCCGCGATCCGGCCGCCCGGCGCGGACACGAACTTCACGCCGTCCAGCGGCGAGCCGCCCTGCGCGAGCTTGTCGAAGGCGGCGGCGTACGCCGCGAAGACCGGGGCCGTCGAGCTCGGACCGGCCGACCACTCCTCGCCCTCGTAGGCACCCGGCGCGTTCTTCGCCGCCATGCCGGCGGCGGTCCAGTCGGCGGCGGCCGCCGCGACCGACTGCTGCGTGGCGCGCATCAGGTCCGCGCGCTGCGCGTGCGACATCCCCGCCCACGCCTGGGCGCCCTGCGCCAGCTCGGCGATGGCCGTGTCGAGCGGCCGGGTGAGGTCGGGGGTCAGCTGGGTGGCGGTCATCGGGGCTCCTCGGGTGGGTCAGTGATGCCGGTCACCACCCTGCCGCCTCCGGGGGCCGCCTGCCTAGGTGTCCGGATCAGTCCGGACGTCCCGGTTTGTGTGGACGAACAACAACCCGGGCCGAGGGCTCAGAAGGTGGTGCCGGTGAGCCGCTCGAAGGCCTCGATGTAGCGGCTGCGGGTGCGCTCGACGACCTCGGCGGGCAGCGACGGCGGGGCCTCGCCGGACGCCTTGTCCCAGCCGCTCTGGGGCGAGAGCGCCCAGTTGCGCACGATCTGCTTGTCGTACGACGGCTGCGCGCGACCCGGCTGGTAGTCGTCGGCCGGCCAGTAGCGGCTGGAGTCGGGCGTCAGGACCTCGTCGGCCAGGATGATCCGGCCGTCCGCCCCGGCGCGGCCGAACTCGAACTTCGTGTCGGCCAGGATGATCCCCCGCTCGCGCGCGATCTCCTCGGCCCGGCCGTAGACGGCCAGCGTCAGGTCGCGCAGCGCCGCGGCGTCCTCGGCACCGACGGTCGCGACGACGGCGTCGTACGAGACGTTCTCGTCGTGGTCGCCGAGGTCGGCCTTGGTGGCGGGCGTGAAGATCGGCTCGGGGAGCCGGCTGCCGTCCACCAGGCCGGCGGGCAGCGCGATGCCGCACACCTCGCCGGTGCTGTCGTAGTCGATCAGCCCGGACCCCGTCAGGTAGCCGCGTGCCACGCACTCGACCGGGAACATGTCGAGCCGCTCGCAGATGACCGCCCGGCCGCTGACCGCCTCCGGCACGTCGGTGGAGATGACGTGGTTGGGCACCAGGTCCTTGAGCTGGTCGAACCACCACAGCGACATCCGGGTGAGGATCTCGCCCTTGTCGGGGATGGTCGTCCCGAGCACGAAGTCGAAGATCGACAGCCGGTCGCTGGC
>DATFHM010000230.1:0-2846 GCA_035248385.1 Nocardioides sp.
GCGGCTCGAGGAAGGTCGCGATCCCTGGTGGGGAAGCCGGATTCGCGACCGACAGGAGGCGGCCGCCGTCGGTGAGAAGACTCCCGGCGGCGGCCGCTTCCAGCATCTCGGCCTGGGAGGTCGCCGGCTCGTCGAGGGCGACGTCCGCGCCGGTGGGGGCGTCGTACGGGATGAACGCGTCGGGCTGGGACCAGATCTCGATGCCGACGTCGTGCACGCCGGCCGGCAGGGGTTCGCGGAACCGGACGCCGAGGGGGAGCAGGGAGCAGGCCAGGACCTCGGTGGTCGCGGTGCGGGCGGCCCAGGTGTCGAGCGTGCCGGGGCCGCAGACGACCGCGTGCGGGGCGTCGTCGCCGGAGACGACGAGGCCAGCGGTCCAGGCCGCGCCGAGGAAGACCGTGCCGAGCCAGTGCGTGGGCAGGTCGATCCGGAGGGTGTCGCCGCGCTCCAGCCCCAGCTCGTCGACGAGCAGCGAGGACGCCTTCGCGACCCAGTTGGCGTACGTCGTCACGGACAGCTCGACGCGCTCGCCGGTGCTGTCGTCGTAGAAGGTCACGAACGGCTGGCCGGGGTCGTGGCGCAGGCGGCCGGCGAGGACGGCGGCGAAGGTGTCGGGCACGGCGTTCAGCCTAGGACTCGAGGTTGCGCCGCATCGCGTCGAGGGAGCTGCGCACCACGGCGATGTCGGCGTCCTCGAGGCCGGCGATCATGGAGCGCTCCAGGGCCGCCACGGCCGGCCGCTGCTCGGCGATGAGGGCGCGCCCGGCGTCGGTCAGGTGGATGAGGATCCGCCGGCCGTCCGTCGGGTCCCGGAACCGCTCGACCAGGCCTCGCCGCTCCAGCGCCGCGACCAGGTCGGCCATCGACTGGGTCGTGACGAAGGAGTTGCGGGCGAGGGCCGCGGCGGTCAGGTCGTCGCGCTGCTCGAGCACCGTCAGCGCGGTGTACTGCAGCGCGGTGACGCCGGTCGGCCGCAGCAGGTCGTCGAGGTGGGAGCGCACGGCGAGCTCGACCTGCTTGACGGCGTACAGGAGCGACGGGGGAGGTCGGTGCGCGGTGCGGGCCACGGCGCCATGCTCCCATGGACACGATTGACAGGAAACCTGTCGAAATAGCAGGATCCGCATTCAACAGGAATCCTGTCGATATGAGGAGCTGGTCGTGGAACCGCACCACCCGGGGCTGCCCGCCTCGCTGACCCTGCGGCGCGAGGGCGACGTCGCCGTCCTGTCGCTGTCGCGCGCGGCCAAGCGCAACGCGCTGGACGACACCACCGTGCTCGGTCTCGAGCACTTCTTCGAGGATCCTCCGGGCTGGGCGAAGGTGGTCGTCCTCGCCGCCGACGGTCCGCACTTCTGCGCCGGCCTCGACCTCGGCGAGCTCGCCGAGCGCGACGCCGTCGCCGGCCTGCACCACTCGCGGATGTGGCACCGCGCCTTCTCCCGGATCGAGTCCGGCCGGCTGCCGGTCGTCTCGGTGCTCACCGGTGCCGTCGTGGGCGGCGGGCTCGAGCTCGCGGCCGCGACCCACCTCCGGGTCGCCGACGACTCCGCCTTCTTCGCGCTGCCCGAGGGCCAGCGCGGCCTGTTCGTGGGCGGGGGAGCCTCGGTGCGCGTGCCGCGCCTGATCGGCGCGCACCGGATGGCCGACATGATGCTCACCGGCCGGGTGCTGACCGCCGACGAGGCCGAGCAGCGGGGCCTGGTGCACTACCGGGTTCCGGCGGGCGACGGGCTGGCCAAGGCGCTCGAGCTCGCCGAGAAGGTCGCGGGCAACTCCACGATCACGAACTACGCGGTGCTGCACGCGCTCCCGCAGATCGCCGCCTCCGCGCCCGAGGCCGGGCTGCTGATGGAGTCGCTGATGGCCGCCGTGGCGCAGAGCAGCGCCGAGGCCAAGGAGCGGATGGCCGACTTCCTCGACGGTCGCGCGGCGAAGGTGGGAGGAGCCCGATGAGCACGCCGGAGCTGTTGACCGCGCCCACACCGGAGGGCGTGGAGCGTGCCCGGGTGCAGGGGTTCCTGCGGTGGCTCGCCGCCGAGCGCGACGTCACGCTCGCGACCTGGGAGGAGCTGCACGCCTGGTCCGTGGCCGAGCTCGAGCAGTTCTGGGCGGCGGTGTGGGACTACTTCGGGGTCCGTGCGCACGCCCCGTACGAGACGGTCCTCGTCGAGCGCACGATGCCCGGCACGCAGTGGTTCCCCGGCGCCCTGCTCAACTACGCCGAGCACTGCCTCGGCCAGCCCGAGGACGCCGACCGCGTCGCGGTGGTGGCCGTGAGCCAGACCCGCGAGCGGCGCGAGCTCACCTTCGCCCAGCTCGCCGACGAGGTACGCCGGGCACGGGCCGGCCTGCAGCGCCTCGGTGTCGGCCCGGGGGACCGGGTGGCGGCGTACCTCCCGAACATCCCGGAGACGCTGGTCGTGTTCCTGGCGACCGCCAGCCTGGGTGCGATCTGGGCGAGCTGCGCGCCGGAGTTCGGCGCGCTCGCCGTCGCGGACCGGTTCGCGCAGGTCGAGCCGAAGGTGCTCCTCGCTGTCGCCGGCTACACCTACGGCGACAAGCCCGTCGACCGCCGGGGCGAGGTCGCCGAGATCCGGGCCACGCTGCCGACCGTGGAGCACGTGGTCCACGTGCCCTACGGTCCCGAGACCCTGCCGGACGCCACGGACTGGGCCGACCTGACCGCGCCGACCGACGAGACCCTCGCCTTCGCGCCGGTGCCCTTCGACCACCCGCTGTGCATCCTGTTCTCCTCCGGCACGACCGGGAAGCCCAAGGCGATCGTGCACCGGCACGGCGGCCTCCTGCTCGAGCACCTGAAGAACCACGCGTTCCACTGGGAC
>DATFHM010000231.1:0-12549 GCA_035248385.1 Nocardioides sp.
CCGGCGTACAGGACGGCGTTGCGGCCCTTGCCGATGTCGATGAACGCGGCCTCCATGCTCGGGAGGACGTTCTGGACGCGGCCCAGGTAGACGTTGCCGATCAGGCTGGTCTGCGACTCGCGGGCGACGTAGTGCTCGACGAGGACCTTGTCCTCGAGGACGCCGATCTGGGTGAGGTCCGGCTTCTGGCGGATGACCATGACCCGCTCGACCGACTCGCGGCGGGCCAGGAACTCGGCCTCGCTCACGATGGGAGCGCGGCGTCGGCCGGCCTCGCGGCCCTCGCGACGGCGCTGCTTCTTGGCCTCGAGGCGGGTGGAGCCCGCCACGGCGGTGATCTGGTCCTCGGCGGACTTCGCCGGGCGGACCCGGGTCACGGTGTTCGGGTCGTCGTCCTCGGAGCTGCCCTCGCCCTCACGGCGACGACGGCGGCGACGGCGCGAGGAGTTCGAGGAGCCCTGGCCCTCGCCCTCCTGGCTGCCCGACTCGTTCTCGTCGGTGTCGTCGGACTCGGCGGCCTCGTCGGTGGACTCGGCGTCGGTGCCCTCGGCACCCTCGCCGCCCTCGGCGTTGGCGCCGGCCGGCTTGCGGCGGCGACGGCCACCACGGCGGCGACGGCGGCGCGGGGCGCCGGTGGCGTCGGTCTCGCCGTCGGTGTCGTCGGCGTCGTCCTCGGACTCCGCGTCCTCGGCCTCGACGGGCTCGTCCTCGTCGGCGGGCTTCGGCTGGTCGGCCTTCTTGGCGGCCGTCTTCTTGGCCGGGGCCTTCTTCGCGGCGGCCTTCTTGGCGGGCTTCGGCGCCTCCTCGGTGGCGTCGGCCTCCTCGGTGGGCTCCTCGGCGTCCTCGACGTCGGCGGCGGGCGCCGGGGCGGCCGCCTTGCGGGTACGCCGGGGCGCGGTCGTCTTCACCGGGGTCTGGAACAGCACGGCCGGGGCGACGGCCTCGTCGGTCTCCTCGACCTCGTCGACCGGGGCCTCGGGTGCCTGGGCGGCCTTCTTGGCCGGGGCCTTCTTCGCGGCCGTCTTCTTCGCCGGTGCCTTCTTGGCGGCGGCCTTCTTGGCGGGCTTCGCCTCGGCGGCCTCGCCATCGGCCTCGGGTGCCGCGGCAGCCTTCTTCGCGGGCGCCTTCTTGGCGGGGGCCTTCTTCGCCGGTGCCTTCTTCGCGGCGGCCTTCTTGGCGGGTGCCTTCTTCTGGGGAGCCTCGGCGGTCTCCGCGGCGGGCGCGTCGGGCGCCTCCGCAGCGGTCACGTCGGCAGTGGTCTCGATGGGCGCGTCGGTCATGCGCTACTCCTCGGGGCCGAGCCTCGCTCGGACCCCTGATGTCATTTCGCCGCGCAGGGCGCGACGACAAGCCTGTTGGGTAGACGACACCCTCCGCAGGGCGTCAGCGCGGACGGGATCCTCACCTGCCGCGGTCGCCCGGCGGATCCCTGTCACCGATCCACAGCCAGCGTCGCGGTCTGGCGACGAACCATCCCCGTGTGCCGGTCGGTCAGCGAGCTGCCGTGCCGGCGAGAACGTCGTCGGGTCGATCCCGGAGGTCGACCTGTGGCGAGTATCGCACAGCGACGTCAGGCCGTGGTCATTCCCGGATCTCGAGCGGGTCGCCGATCGCGGTGGCGTCCCGGTCCAGGGGTCCCTGGGCGAGGCGGGTGAGCAGGGCCGTCGTCGACTCCGGCAGACCCCCGACCTCCCGCAGCCCGGCGAGCACGTCGTCGGGGCGTACGGCGGGCATCCCGTGCTCCAGCAGCAGCTCCAGCTCGCCCTCGGGGCCGACCTCCAGGCTCACCACCGCGGCCCGGCAGTCGAAGGTCCGCAGGCCCTTCTTGGTCATCCGCTCGACCGGCACCGACTCGGTGGCCAGGAACCGTTCGACGGCAGCCGTCGCCTCCGGCGTGTCGGCGCCGACGAGGTCGAGCCGCCAGCGGCTGCCCTGGAGCAGCTCGGTCAGGGAGCCGGCGACGCTCCGCGCCCCGTCGACGACCTCCACGATGTCGAGGCCTTCGGGCAGCACCGCGTCCAGCTCGCTGCGCACCTCGGCGGCGTCGCGGACCTGGGCGAGCCCGAGCTCGACGTACTCCGCCTCGCTGGCGGCCCCGGTCGGCGAGGCTCCGGCGTACGAGATGCGCGGGTGGGGGTGGAAGCCCGAGGAGTAGGCCATGGGGATGCCGGCGCGGGCGACCGCGCGCTCGATCGCGCGGGAGACGTCGCGGTGGCTGGTGAAGCGGAGCCGGCCCCGCTTGGCGTACCTGATCCGCAACCGCTGGACCGGGGGCGCCTGCTGCTCGGGCTGCTGTCGACTCACGGCGGCAGCCTAGATGTTGCGCGAGCGACAGCCGAAAAACCGTAGGGTGCACACGTGAGCGACACGAACGGCGAGAACACCGACAACCCGTACGGCCAGCCGAACAACCCGGATCCGTACGGCGGCGCGCCGCAGTCGAATCCCTACGGCAGCGCTCCCCCGCCGTCGCCGTACTCGCCGCCGCCCACGCCGCCCACGAATCCCTACGGCGCGCCCCAGTTCAACCCGAGCAGCGTGCCCGGCTACGGCGGTGGCCCGCAGTACGGCGCCCCCGGCTACCCGGGTGCCCCCACCAAGACCGACGGCATGGCCATCGGCGCCCTGGTCGCGAGCATCCTCGGCTTCTGCACCTGCGTCGGCTTCGTCGTCGGCATCGTGCTCGGCATCATCGGCCTGCGCCGCACCAAGGACGGTCGCGCGGGCGGCCGCGGCCTCGCGATCTCCGGCATCGTGATCGGCGCGATCGGACTCGTCCTCTACATCGTCGGCGGGACCATCATCGCCGTCGCCGGGTTCAGCCAGATCGTCACGCCGTCCAACGCCAAGCCGGGCCAGTGCGTGAACCTCAGGAAGAGCGGCGACACCGTCACGATGACGAAGAAGTCGTGCACCGACAGCCACGACGCCGAGATCATCGCCACGGCCAAGCTGGACAGCGACAACCTCGACGCGGCCAACCGCCCCGGCTTCTGCGCCTCGCTGCTGACCACCGACGACCGCCTGGCCCTGTCCTCGGAATCCGGACTGACCGTGAACCTCGTCACCGAGAACCCCGACGACATGCAGGTCGGCGACCACGTGGTCTGCTACGTCGAGGGCACCTCGAAGCTCACCCACGACGTCCTCAGCAACTAGCCGTCGGCGGTCAAACATCGCCCACGCGGTCGTTCTTGTCCTCCGCAAGGGCAGATCAGGGGGACAAGATCGTGCAGGTGCGCGATCTGTGCCCGACCGAGGCGTCACTCTGAGCGTGTAGCGGCACCGGGAGGGCCTCAGCCCCCGCCGCCGAGCTCGGCCACGAGCCAGCGCCGGTCCGGGGTCTCGGCGACCAGGATGCCGTAGGCGCTTCCACTCGTGTCGTCGTTGTCGAAGCCGGCGGCGGGCGTCAGGTCGACCGTGTAGCGCAGCGAGGCGAGCGAGCCGGAGGGTGACGCGTTGTTGGACGGATCCTCGTGCACCGAGCGCACGATCCGGTAGGAGGAGAGCTGCGGCAGGTCGTGGAGCACTCCGCCCGACAGGTCCGCATTCTGCTGCGCCATCGGCGTCATGAGCTCACGCATGCCCGGCCCGTCCCGGTGCTCGAGGGCATCGAGCAGGCGCGTCACCGCGAGACGCGGCAGAGGCGCGCCGTCCGGGTGGTCGACGGGTGCCCCCGAGGACGCGCGTGAACCACAGCCCGCCACCAGCACGACCAGGAGGGGCGCGACCCCTCGGAGGACGCGGCGCATCAGGCCAGCCCGGCCTCGAGCTCCGTGGCCGCGGCAACGAAGCGCGCAGCCGGCAGCGGAGGGCGCTCGGTCTTCCGGGTCGTCCAGGTGAGGTGGACGAGGGCCACCTCGTCCCCCACCACGACCACCACGTCATCCGTGGCGAGCGACCGCGCGACGACGCGGACGTCGCGGCCGTGGAGCGGATGGCCGGGCGCGAGCTCGCGGAGGAGCTCGTCGGTCAGCGCGTCGGCGCTCTCGTCGCCGTCACGCAGGTCGAGGAACGGCTCGCGGAACTCGTACCCGTCTGCCCAGGTCACGACTAGTGGACGACCTGGGTGACCGTGCCGGGGGCACCGGCGCCCACCACCGACAAGGGCAGCAGCTGCTGGCCGGTCGGGCCGATCTGGATCTCGGTGCCCATCTCGGGGCAGACGCCGCAGTCGTAGCAGGGAGTCCAGCGGCAGTCCTCGACCTCGATGTCCTGGCCGTCGGCGGCGGCGAGGGCGTCCTCCCAGTCGGCCCACAGCCAGTCCTTGTCGAGGCCGGAGTCGAGGTGGTCCCAGGGCAGGACCTCGTCGTACTCACGCTCGCGGACGGTGTACCAGTCCAGGTCGACGCCGGTGCCCTCGAGGGCGACGGTGGCCGACTCCACCCAGCGGTCGTAGGAGAAGTGCTCGCTCCAGCCGTCGAAGCGGCCGCCGTCGCGCCACACCTGCTCGATGATGCGGCCCACGCGGCGGTCGCCGCGGGACAGCAGTCCCTCGATGATGCCGGGCTTGCCGTCGTGGTAGCGGAAGCCGATGGCCCGGCCGAAGCGCTTGTCCTGGCGCACGGTGTCGCGCAGCAGCGCGAGGCGCTGGTCGGTCGTCTCGTGGTCGAGCTGCGCGGCCCACTGGAACGGGGTGTGCGGCTTCGGCACGAACCCGCCGATCGAGACGGTGCAGCGGATGTCGTTGCGCCCGGAGACCTCGCGGCCGGTCGCGATGACCCGCTTGGCGAGCTCGGCGATCTGCAGCACGTCCTCGTCGGTCTCGGTGGGGAGACCGCACATGAAGTAGAGCTTCACCTGCCGCCAGCCGTGGGAGTACGCCGCGGCCACGGTGCGGATCAGGTCCTCCTCGGTGACCATCTTGTTGATCACCTTGCGCATCCGCTCGCTGCCGCCCTCGGGCGCGAACGTCAGTCCGGAGCGTCGCCCGTTGCGGGAGAACTCGTTGGCGAGGGTGATGTTGAAGGCGTCGACGCGGGTCGAGGGCAGCGAGAGCGAGACGTTGGAGCCCTCGTACCGGTCGGCCAGGCCCTTGGCGACCTCGCCGATCTCGGTGTGGTCGGCAGACGAGAGCGAGAGCAGGCCGACCTCCTCGAAGCCGGTTTTCTTGATGCCGTTGTCGACCATCGCGCCGATGGTCGTGATCGAGCGCTCGCGCACGGGGCGCGTGATCATGCCGGCCTGGCAGAACCGGCAGCCGCGCGTGCAGCCGCGGAAGATCTCGACCGAGAAGCGCTCGTGCACCGTCTCCGCCAGCGGGACCAGCGGGTTGGCCGGGTAGGGCCACTGGTCGAGGTCCATGAGCGTGTGCTTGCGGACCCGCTCCGGGGCGTCCGGGTGGTTGGGTACGACGGACGCGATGGCTCCGCTCTCGTCGTACGAGACGTCGTAGAACCGCGGGACGTAGACCGTGCCGGAGGCGGCCAGCCGGCGCAGGATCTCGACGCGGCCGCCGGGCGAGCCTTCGCCCTTCCACTCCCGCACGACCTCGGAGATCTTGAGCACGACCTCCTCGCCGTCGCCGAGCACGGCGGCGTCGATGAACGACGCGATCGGCTCGGGATTGAACGCGGCGTGGCCGCCGGCGATCACGAGCGGGTGGGTGTCGCGGTCGACGGCGTGGATCGGGATGCCGGCCAGGTCGAGCGCGTTGAGCAGGTTCGTGTAGCCCAGCTCGGTGGAGAAGGAGACGCCGAACAGGTCGAACTCCCCCACCGCGCGGTGGCCGTCGACCGTGAACTGCGGGATGCCCTGCTCACGCAGCACCTGCTCCATGTCCGGCCACACGGCGTAGGTGCGCTCGGCGAGGATCCACGGGCGCTCGTTGAGGACCTCGTACAGGATCTGGACGCCCTGGTTGGGCAGGCCGACCTCGTAGGCGTCGGGGTACATCAGCACCCACCGCACCTCGACCTCGTCCCAGGGCTTCTGCACGGAGTTGAGCTCGCCGCCGACGTACTGGATCGGCTTGGAGACGGTCAGCAGGTGCGGCTCGATGCGGGGGAAGAGGGACGTGCCGGGCATACGACAAGGGTAGATGCCAGGAGCGCTCAGCAAAGAAACTCCAATCCCCTGGCAGCGCCCCGGGGGCCGGCGCACACTGCGAGACATGGCAGAGGTGAAGCAGGGGCGCTGGATGGCCGACATCGACGGCGACTTCGTGGTGTTCATCATCGGCGCGCGGATGGAGTGGCGACACCCCGTCCGGACGCTGCGTGACCTCGGCGGCATGCGCGGGATGCCGTACATGCTCAAGTACCTCAGCGAGCGCCCCGAGACCGGGCTGCTGGGCTACGAGCTGCACGGGCTGACCACGAACGTGCAGTACTGGCGCTCGTTCGACCACCTCGAGCGCTACGCCAACAACGCCGACCAGCCGCACGTCCCGGCCCTGCGCAACTACTGGAAGCGCGTCGGCAAGAACCCTCGGTCGGGCATCTGGCACGAGACCTTCCTCGTGCGGGCCGGCGAGTACGAGTGCGTCTACGCCAACATGCCGCCCTCCGGCCTCGGCAAGGCGTCCTCGCTGATCACGGTCCGCGAGGGGCAGTCGGCGCGCCAGCGCCTGCGTCGTACGACGAGGGCCGACTCCCCCGACTGAGCGACCGTCAGCCGGCCGACTCGGCGGCCGCGGTCCGCGCCGCCGACGCGGAGGTCTGCCGCAGCTCCACCTCCGGCATCAGCAGCAGCACCAGGAACGCCAGCAGCGCGAGGCCGCCCGCGGTCCAGAACGCCGGGGTCATGGAGTCGGCGAAGCCGACCTTGATCGGGTGCGCCACCTGCGGGCTGAGCCGGGCGATCTGCGAGGAGTCGTCCGACAGGCTCGCCAGGAAGCCCTTGTCGCCGGACAGGACCTTCAGGTCGGTCGCGTTCGGCGTGAAGGTGCCGCTGTGCGCGGCCTGCTCGACGCCGGGCAGCTCCGACCTCATCGCGGTGGCGATGTTGCCGCCGACCGCGCCGAACAGCATCGACAGGAACACGGCGACGCCGATGGTGCCGCCGATCTGGCGGAAGAACGTGGCGCTCGAGGTCGCCACCCCGATGGCCGTCGGCGGCACCGACGACTGCACGGTGAGGATCAGCGGCTGCATGCAGTTGCCCAGCCCGAAGCCGACCACCGCCATCGAGAGCATGACCTTCCACAGGTCGGTGTCGGCGTCGATCTGGGCGAGCAGGAACATGCCCGCGGCCATCACCAGCGACCCGAAGATCGGGAACGGCCGGGTGCGGCCCGTCCGCGAGATGATGCGCCCTGCGGTGATCGAGGCGGTCATCATGCCGGCGACCATCGGCAGCATCATGAAGCCCGCCTTGGTGGGCGAGGCGCCGTGCACGATCTGCATGTACAGCGGGAGCATCATCATCGCGCCGAACATGCCCATGCCGACGATGACGCTGGCGACGATGGTGACCGCGGCGGGCCGGATCGTGAAGAGCTTGAGCGGGATGAGCGCGTTGAGCTTCATCCGGGCCTCGACCACGACGAACATGACGAGGCCGGCGGCGGCGACCGCGAAGCAGAGGACCGCGCGACCGGAGCTCCAGCCCCAGCTCTGGCCCTGCTCGAGCACGGTCAGCAGGGGCACCAGGCAGACGACGAGCGCGACGGCGCCGAGCCAGTCGACCTTGGCCTCGCGGCGGGTGTGGTGCACGTGCAGGGTCCGCCAGACGACGATCAGCGCTGCGATGCCGATCGGGACGTTGACGAGGAACACCCAGCGCCAGCCGGCGATGCCGAGGATCGAGGTGGTGCCGGCGAGGAACCCGCCGATGACCGGTCCGAGCACGCTCGAGGTGCCGAAGGTCGCCATGAAGTAGCCGGTGTACTTCGCGCGCTCGCGCGGGGACACGATGTCGCCGATGATCGCCAGCACCAGAGTCATCAGGCCGCCCGCGCCGATGCCCTGGAAGGCCCGGAAGCCGGCCAGCATGTACATCGAGGTCGAGAACGAGCAGGCCGCCGACCCGATCACGAACACCGTGATCGCGAACATGAACAGCTTCTTGCGGCCCCACAGGTCGCCGAGCTTGCCGTAGATCGGGGTCGCGATCGTCGAGGTGATCAGGTACGACGTCGTCGCCCACGCCTGGAGGTTGAGCCCCTTCAGGTCGTCGGCGATCGTGCGGATCGACGTCGACACGATGGTCTGGTCGAGCGCCGCCAGGAACATGCCGAGCAGCAGCCCCGAGAGGATGGTCAGGATCTGCGCGTGGGAGTACTCACCGGAGTGGTCCTCGGTCGCGGTGGCGGAGTTCGCGGGTGCGGTTGACATCGCCAACCATCCTACGGCCTGGGATCAGCTGCGCACGAGCACACGCTGCGCCGGCTGCAGGCGGGTCGCGGGCGAGCTGAGGGTGCGCAGGTGGATGTTCTGCAGCAGGCCGACGGCCAGCATCCCGGCGAACATCGAGGAGCCGCCGTACGACACGAACGGGAGGGGTACGCCGGTGACGGGCATGATGCCGAGGCACATCCCGATGTTCTGGAACGCCTGGAACCCGAACCAGCACGCGATGCCCGCGGCGGCCATCCGGCCGAACATGTCGTCGGTGCGCGAGGCGATCCGGAGCGCGCGCCACAGGACGACCCCGAGCAGGACGACGATGAGCGCGGCGCCGACCAGGCCGAGCTCCTCCCCCGCGACGGTGAAGACGAAGTCGGTGTGCTGCTCGGGCACGAAGCCGGCCTGCGTCTGCGAGCCGTGGAAGAGCCCCTGCCCGAACCAGCCACCGTTGCCGACCGCGATGCGGGCCTGCTCGACGTTGTAGCCGGCGCCCTTCGGGTCCAGGTCCGGGTTGGTGAAGGCGAGGAAGCGGTCGACCTGGTACTTCTTCAGGAAGCCGCTGGCCACCGCGAAGACGGACACGCCGACGCCCGCGACGCCGAGCATGCCGAGCCAGCGCCGGTCGGCGCCCGAGGCGGCGATCACGCCGAAGACGGTCGCGGTCAGCACGAGCATCGTGCCCAGGTCGGGCTGCAGCAGGATCAGCGCGGCCGGAACGCCGGCGACCCCCAGCATGAGCAGCACGTCCGGCGTACCGACACCGCGGCTCCAGCGCCCCTCGGAGCGCTCCGCGACGACCAGCGCCATGCCCACGACGACGGCGAGCTTCGCGAGCTCGGAGGGCTGCAGCGACATCCCGCCGAGCATCAGCCAGGACTTCGAGCCGTTGATGGTCGAGCCCATCACCAGCACGAGCAGGAGACCCAGGATGCCGAACAGGTAGGCCACGGGAGCGAGGATCCGCACCCAGCGGTGGTCGGTGACGGTCACCAGCCCGAGCAGCACCACGCCGATGACGAGGTTGACGACCTGCTTGTCGAGGAAGACCTTCGGGTTGCCGCCGGTGAGCGCGTCGCGGTGGCTCGTGGCCGACCAGACCAGCAGGCAGCCGAGCACGCTGAGCACCAGGACGGCGCCGAGGAGCGGCAGGTCGAGGTCCTGCCACCGGCGGAGGACCTGGCGACGGGAGACCGTGGTCTGGCGGATCGACATGCTCACTCCTTGCGGGCCGGCGGGAGGATGGAGCCGTCGCGGCCGAACACCGGCAGGGTGTCCGGCGCCTTGACGCCCGGGATCGCCGAGGTCTTCGGGTTCACGGTGGTGTCGTGGATGCCGTAGAGGGTCTCCCACACCTTGCGCACGGCCGGGCCGACCGAGCCGGAGCCGGTGCCGCCCTGGCTCATCATCATCACGACCACGTAGTCCTTGGTGTACGACGCCACCCAGCCGGTCGACTGCTTGCCGAGGACCTCCGCGGATCCGGTCTTGGCGTGCACCTGGACCTGGTCGAGCGGGAAGCCGCCCATCTTCCAGGCCATGGTGCCGACCTGGCTGACCCCGAGGGTGGCCATGTCGACGTACTTCTTCACGTAGCGCGGGATGTTCACGTGCCGTACGACGCGGGGGCGGATCGTCCGCAGCACCTTGCCCTGCGGGTCCACGACGGCCTTGCCGATCGTCGGCGCGAAGAGCGTGCCGCCGTTGGAGATCGCCGTGTAGGCACGGGCCAGCTGCAGCGGCGTGACCGCGGTGTCGCCCTGGCCGATGGCGAAGTTCGCGGCGTCGTACTCACGGTAGGCCTCGCCCTCGACGCAGAACTCCTGCGCGAAGAGGTAGAGGTAGTCCGACGTCTTCTTGTCCTGCGGCTTGTGCGCGATGCCGCAGTAGTAGCCCTTCATCTGCTTCCAGTACGCCAGCCGCCACTTGCGGTCCGCGATCCGGCCGGAGGCCTCGCCCGGGAGGTCGACGCCGGTCGGCTTGCCGAAGCCGAACTGCTGCGCCTCGTGCACGAGCGGGTCGCGGGCGTTGCTGTTGAACGCGTCGGAGCCGTACTTCTCCCAGAAGTGCATGCCCACCTGGAAGAAGAAGGTGTTGCAGGAGACCTCGATCGCCTTCGCGAACGAGATCAGGCCGAAGCTCTCGGACTCGTAGTTGTGGAAGTCGCGGTTGCCGATCCGCACCGACGGCGGGCAGGTCAGCTGGGAGCTCGGGCCGTAGCCGTGCGTGAAGGCGCCGACGGTCATCATCGGCTTCCACGTCGAGCCGGGCGCGAATTCGCCCTGGAAGGCGCGGCTCAGCAGCGGGGTGCCGGCCTTGGTGGAGTAGAGCCGGTCCAGCTGCTTCTGGGTGATGCCGCCGCTCCAGACCTTCGGGTCGTACGTCGGCTGGCTGGCCATCGCGATGATCCGGCCCGTGTGGGCGTCCATGACGACGGCCGCGCCGGAGTCGGCGGCGAAGTGCCGGTGGGTCACCGGGTCGAGGGCGGCGCGCTGGGTCTTGATCGCCTCGGCGAGCTGCTTCTCCACGACGCCCTGCACCTTGGCGTCGATCGAGGTGACGAGCGTGTCGCCCGGCTGCGCCTGCAGGTCGTCGACGTTGCCGAGCACCCGGCCCTGGGAGTTGACGGCGACCTGCTGGTAGCCGGGCTGCCCGCGCAGCCAGGTGTCGTACTCCTTCTCGAGCCCGGCGCGGCCGACCTCGGAGGCGCCGTTGACGGAGGTGTCGTCGCTGGCCTTGGCGGCGTCCAGCTCGCCCTTCGTGATCGGGCTGAGGTAGCCGAGGACCTGCGCCGCGTTGATGCCGTACGGCGACGGGTACTCCCGCACGCTCTGCTGGTCGACCAGCACGCCGGGGAAGTCCTCGGGCTGCTCCTGGATCCGCAGCGCGACGCGCTGGGTGACGTCCTCGGCGACCGGGACGGGCTGGTAGGGCGAGCCGTTCCAGCACTGGCCGTTGACCGAGCCGTCCGACCCGCACGCGACGAGCTTGCGCTTGACCAGCGCCGGGCGCTGGTGGATGACGCCGGCGACGCGGTGGATCAGGGCGTTGCGCTCGCGCTCCCCCATCCGGTTGAGCAGCGTGGTGTCGATGGAGACGACCCAGACCAGCCGGTTGGTGACCAGCGGCCGGCCCTGGTCGTCCACGATGAGCCCGCGTTGGGGCTGCACCACGATGTCCCGGATCGACTGCGAGGCGGCCTGTCCCTGGTAGGTCTCGCCGGTGACGACCTGCAGGTAGTAGAGCCGGGCGCCGAGGGTGGCCAGCAGCGAGAACGCGAGGACCTGCAGGACGACGATGCGCAGCCGGCTGCGCCGGCCGGTGTCCGGGGCAGTGCTCATCGCAGCCCGACCCGCGCGGGCTCACCCGGACGGATTCGCCCGGGCCGCCCGAGCCGGCGGTAGGCCCAGAACGACGCTGGGAGCACGAACAGCGCGCCGACCAGGTCCCAGACCAGGCCGACCAGGATCACCTTGAGCACCTGGCCCGGGCTGAGGGCGAGGTCGTGCAGCAGCAGCCCGGTGAGCGCGTAGATCGAGCTCGCGACGAAGGAGCCGCCCAGCACGGCGGCCGCGATCAGCGAGAGGTTCGGGCGGCGCGGCGCACCGCTGTGCGGCTGGTCGTCATGGCTGAGCCGGCCCACGACGTACCCGACGGTCATGAGGGCGAGCGCCCAGCGGCCCCCGACGTGGTCAGCGGGTGGAGCGACGTCGAGCAGCAGCCCCGCGGAGAAGCCGGTGAGCGTGGCGAAGCGGGTGTCGGTGGCGATCGCGGTCGCGATCACGACGAGAAGGACCACGCCGGGCACCGCGCCGGCGCCGGCCTTAGGCCAGCCGAGCTCGGGCAGCGCCGAGACCTGCAGCAGCAGCCCGACCACGACCAGCACGCTGGCGGTGACGACCCGGGTCGTGCCCCTCATCGGCCGATCCCCCGCAGGCTGCCGTCGGCCTCGATCACGCGGCCGGGGGTGCCGGAGGGCACCACCACGCCGACCAGGTCCAGCGAGGTGAAGTCGACGCTCGGGTCGATCACCGCGCGGAAGCTGGTCTCGCGCAGGGACTGGTAGACCTTGACGATCTTGCCGATGGTCACCCCGGCGACGTACGGCGCTCCGTCCTGGCTCCCCCAGGTCACGACCGTCTGGCCGACCTGCGGCACGACCGTCTGGTCGAGCAGGTTGAGGTCGAGGCTGGCGTCGGAGCCGAGGCTGCCGTTGCCGCTGACGAAGCCGAGCTTCATGTTGTCGCCGACCCGGCCGCCCACG
>DATFHM010000232.1:0-4219 GCA_035248385.1 Nocardioides sp.
TACCGCGCGCCGGTGGAAGACCCGCAGCTCGCGGCGGCCGACCGTCATATGAGCAAGGCCTACTTCAGGCACTGGCTGTCGGCCATCCTGCACGATCCTGGGACACGAGTCGCGCCGTGCCTGGACCCGGAGGTCCTGCAGTTCGCCCGCGACCTGGTGCGACGCGGCCTGGACATGCACGACCTCGGCTCGTGGCGCGGTGCCCAGCACGCCGGGTGGGACCTGTGGGTCGACGCCTGTTTCGCGGCGACCGTCGACATCGAGGAGCTCCGCGAGCTGATGAAGGTGTCCGAGCGGTCGCTGGTGACCTTCATCGACGATTCGATCGCTGCGCTCGACGAGTACGTCGTTCAGGAACGCGCGGACCTCGCGCGGGGCGCCAACGCCGAGCGGCACTCCACCGTCCAGCTCTTGCTCGAAGGTGCCCCGATCGGCCGGGCGCTGGCCGAATCGCGTCTCGGGTACGCACTGACGGGCGGCCACGTCGCCGCGATCATCTGGAGCGACTTCGCCAACGAGGCCACGGGTCTCGATGCGGTCGCCGAGGCGGTGATGAAGATGTGCGCGGCGCCGCGCCGGTTCACACTGACCGCAAGCGCGACCGCGCTGTGGGTGTGGATGCCGGCGGACACGGTCCCGCCTGCCGAGACGGCGGAGGACGTCCTGGCGGCCTACCCGGGGATCCATGTCGCGTTCGGACGTTGCGGCCGGGATCTCGACGGATTTCGCCGTAGCCACATGGACGCCGCCACCGCGCAGCGATTACTGACGCGGATGGGCTCGGCACACCCCGTCGTCCGGTACGAGGACGTCGCGTTGGTGTCGGTGCTCACCGCCGACATGGCGCAAGCCGATCAGTTCGTCACCGACACCCTGGGCGACCTCGCGACCGCCGACCCGGTGCTGCGGCAGACGGTGCTGACCTACGTCCGGGAACGATTCAACGGCTCCGCCGCCGCGGAGCGGATGTTCACCCACCGCAACACGATCGAGCGACGGCTTGCCCGTGCCGATCAGCTGCTGCCCGTGCCGCTCGCCGACAACGCTGCCAGCGTGGTCGCCGCGCTCATGCTCGTGCAGTTGCGCGACTGACGGACGGCGTTTCTCTCTTCTCCCTCTTCGATGGGGGATGCCTCGACAGCACGTTGTCCGCCAACGGCATCCCCCGTTCTCCATCTACATCGGCAGATCAGGCGAGTCGACGCCGACGACCCGATCTCCGCAGAACACCCGCACCGATTCCGCCGGACCATGCCCGCCGATGCCGGACGGGCCCCAGAAACTTTGGGCGGAGTCGTCACCGAGATCGGCGAGCTTCGCGCCGTTGACCCGCACCTCGCCGGACCTGACCCGGGCACCGATCGCGATCGCGCGGTCGGTGTCGGTGCCGAACACATAGGCGTCCAGGCCCGACGGGTGCGCGTTGGCGGCGCGCAGCGCGTCCTCGTCGGAGTCCACGCCGTGCAGGGAGACGACCGGCCCGAACAGCTCGGCCGTCGTGCGGCCCGGGTCGGACCCGGTGGCTACCGTCGGCGACAGGAAGAAGCCCGTCGGGCCGGGCAGCTCCCCGGGTTGGTCGATCTCGGCGCCGAGCCCGCGCAGGCCCTCGATCCGCTCGATCAGGGTCCGGAAGTGCGGCTCGTTGGAGATCGGGCCGATGTCGGATTCCTCGTCGAGCGAGTGACCGATCCGTAGCCGCGCGATGCGTTCACCGAGGGCCTCGCGTAGCGGCTGCACCAGCCGGTGCGGTGCCAGGACCTTGCCCGGCCCCTCGCACCACTGGCCGTTGAGAGTCGTCATGCCGGCGAGGATCCCGTCGGCGGTCACGTCGAGGTCGGCGTCATCGAGCACGAGCACGGGGTTGTTGCCGCCGAGCTCGAGCTGCAGAACCTTGAAGTCCTCGGCCGCCGCGCGGGCGATGGCCCGCCCGGCGCCCGGGCCGCCGGTGAAGGACACCACCTTGACCCGGCGGTCGCCCGTGAGCGCGGCGCCGATGCCGCCCGTGCCGTGGACGAGCTGCAACGCGCCCTCGGGCAAGCCGGCGTCGACAAAGCACTCGACGATCACCTGCGCGCTGGCGGGAGCGTGCTCGGACGGCTTGAGCAGCACCGGGCACCCCGCCGCCACCGCACTGGCCACCTTCGCCGCCGGGATGAAGCTGGGGCCGTTCCACGGCGTCAGGATCGCCGCGGGCCCCCAGGGCACCCGGTGCAGCCGGACGTCTCGCCCGCCCGCGGCGAGCGGGGTGACACGAGCGATCCCGCGGGCCTCGGCGGCGGCCCCGCGGATTCGGGCCGGGAGGAACGCGGCGAGTTTGCGGGTGACAGTGATCGTCGTGCCGCTGGTGATCGCGTCCGTGCGGGCGATTTCCGCCAGCCGATCCTCGACGTTGGCCGCGGCCCGTTCGAGCACCTCGGCCCGCTCGAGCCGGAACTCGTCATCGGCCCAGTTGAGCGCGTCATAGGCACGCTGGGCATGCTGCAGCGCGTGCTCCAGGTCGGCGGGCGATGTGGTCACCATGCGGTGGACCGGCTCGCCCGTGTTCGGGTCGACGTTCCATCCGTCGAGCGTCTGGCAGGACACCCACTCCCCGGCGATGTAGCTCACCGGCTGCGCGAGGGACGTTGTCGGCGTCGCGGTGTTCATCGGGCCTCCTCCACGGTGGGGTTGGCGGAACAGATCGGCATGGCGACGACGATTCGGGTCACCTCGCCGGACTTCATCGCCTCGAACCCCTCGTTGATCTGGTCGAAGTCGATGACCTCGGTGACCATCTCGTCGAGCAGCAACCGGCCATGCTGGTACAGCCGGGCGAACTGGGCGATGTCCTCGCGCGCTTGCCCCGACCCCATGTACGAGCCGATCAGGCGCTTCTCGCTGAAGAAGAAGTCGGACGCGGGCAGGGTCAGCTCAGTGCCCTCGGCAGCGATGCCGACGAGGCAGGCCGTGCCCGTGGGGCGCACCACGTCGAGGGCCGCTGCCGCGGTGCGCGCGGATCCGACGGCCTCGAAGGCGTAGTCGACGCCGTCGCCCAGCAGGGCGACCACCGCGGCGGCGAGGTCGTCGGTGGCGCCGTCGAGGGTGTGGGTCGCGCCGTAGCCGCGCGCGGCACGCAGCCGCTGCTCGTCGAGGTCGATCGCGACGATCGCGGACGCGCCCGCGAGCCGCGCGCCCTGGATAATTGCCGAGCCGACGCCACCGCAACCGATCACGGCCACCGTGGACCCTGGACGCACCCGCGCCCCGCGGAACACCGCGCCGACACCGGTGACGACACAGCACGACAGGAGGCAGCCGACCCGGGTGGACACGCCGTCGGGCAGCTTCACGGCCGCGTTCGCGCGCAGCAGGATGTGCTCGGAAAACGCGCCCAGGTCGCCGAGCCGGGCGACCGGTGTCCCGTCGGGCAGGGTGTACGCGGGCCGCGGACGGCGCCGGATCTCGTCGAGCCGCTGGCACTGGGTCGAACGGGCCGCGTTGCAGTTCGCGCACTCGCCGCACGACGGGGTGAGCGCGCCGGTGACGTGGTCGCCCGGACGCAGGTCCGTGACGGCCGAGCCGACGGATTCGACGATGCCCGCCACCTCGTGCCCGACTACCACCGGCAGCTCGGTGGGGACGGTGCCGGTGATGTAGTGCAGGTCGCTATGGCACAGCCCGACGTGGGTGATGGCGATCCGCACCTCGTGCGGCTCGGGATCGTCGATGTGGATGTCGGTCAGGTGCAGGGGTTCGCCGACCTGCGTGAGCACGGCCGCGCGGGTGGTGATCATCGGTTCTCCCCGGTCGAGCTGGTGGGTTTCCTGGCGCTCCAGAAACCCTCGATGCCCGCGGTCAGCGCGCCGGTGTGCCACGACGCGTCGGCGGCGGCGTCCTCCAGGACGAAGGCGCGTTCGATCTCTTCGGACGAGGGCCGCAGCAGCGCGAGGTGCAGGGCGGTGTTGTTGCCGCCCTCCGGCGTCCAGGAGTGGACGAGGTCGATCGCGTGGTCCAGCAGCTGGTCCGGCTCGACGATCTGGTCGAGCAGACCGATCCGCAGCGCCTCCTCGGCGCCGATTCGCTCGGAGCCCAAGACCATCCGCATCGCGTGATTGCGCACGATCCGGGTGAGGAGCACGCTCGACGCGTTGGAGATCGTGAGGCCGCGGGCGTTCTCCGGCTGGAAGAACGTGGTTTGTGGTGCGCCGAGGCGTGCGTCGCAGCACAGCGTGATCTCCGA
>DATFHM010000233.1:0-5827 GCA_035248385.1 Nocardioides sp.
GGGCACGTAGAGCTGGTCGTACTTGCCGAAGGGGTAGGGCACGCCGAACTGGGCCTCGAAGAACTCGAAGCCCTGCTTGGTCAGCGTGACGACCTCCGCGCGGTCGCGGTCCAGCTCGGCCTTGAGCGACTGCCGGCTGAAGTGGCCGAGGGGGATGGTGCCGTTGGGGCCGACGTACTCGTCGCGGACCTCGTAGTAGGGGCCGGCCACGATCGCGGTGACGTAGGTGGACATCCGGTGGGTCGGCGCGAACGACCACGTGGCGAAGCCGTCGCGCAGCGGCGCGGGCTCGGGGGTCGGGGCGTTCGACACGACCAGCCACTCGGCCGGCGCGTGGACGGTGAAGGTGAACGGCGCCTTGAGGTCGGGCTGCTCGAAGGTCGTGAACACGCGCCGCGCGTCGGGGACCTCGAACTGGCTGTAGAGGTAGACGCGGCCGTCGGCGGGGTCGACGAAGTGGTGCAGCCCCTCGCCGGTGTGCGAGTAGGTGCAGTCGGCCTTGACGACGAGCACGTTCTCGGCGGCCAGGTCGCGCAGCGTGATCCGGCTGTCGGCGTACACCTCGGAGGGGTCCAGCGGGGTGCCGTTGAGGGTGATCTCGTGGATCGTCGCGCCGACCAGGTCGGCGAAGGTCTCGGCACCGGTCTCGCGTGCGGTGAACGCGATCGTGGTGGTCGATCCGAAGGTGGTGACGCCATCGGTCTCGGCCTGGGTGAGGTCGAGCTCGACGGCGTAGGACGTGACGTCGATGAGCGCGGAGCGGGCGGTGGCCTCGGCGCGCGTCAGATTGGTTCCGGGCATGTCCTGGATCTTCGCACCGGGGAGCCGAAGGGAGGGAAACGGGGGAGACCTGGGCCACAGGAAAGCGCGAACTACAACGGTGTAACTTTAAAAAGTCAACGCGACACGCCGGTGATCCGTGTGTTTCTTGGGGTTTTTGTTGCACTTTGGGGCCGCCGTGGCCGAAGGTAAGCGACATGCGACGCGGAGCCTTGACCGTGCGCTGGTGGTCCGCAGTGACCGCCGGCGCCCTGTTCACGACCCTGCTCGTGCTGACCGGGGGGCGCGGTCTCCTGCTCCACGTGCGCGAGACCTCGGGAATGAGCTACTTCTGCAGCGGTTGGTCCGGCTGCAACGCCGCCGGCTACTCCGACAGCGGGTACGGCGCGGTCAGCAACAGGTCGTACTGGCGGATGTACCCCGGCCACAACTGCGTCAACTACGCCGCCTACCGGATGATCCAGGCGGGCCTCCCGAACGTGCGCCCGTGGACCGGCGGCGGCAACGCGGCCAACTGGGGCCACGAGATGGCGTCGATCACCAACCAGACCCCGGCCGTCGGTGCGGTGGCGTGGTGGGACGCCTACCACCACGTGGGCTCCGCCGGTCACGTCGCGTACGTCGAGAAGGTCATCTCGCCGACCGACATCATCATCTCCGAGGACTCCTGGAGCGGCACCTTCCACTGGCAGGAGCTCACCACCACCGGCGGGTTCTGGCCCAGCGGCTTCATCCACTTCAAGGACAAGGACGCAGGTCCCGTCCTGGCCAACCAGGTCCCGCCGTCGGTGACGGGGACCCCGCAGGTCGGCCAGGTGCTCACGGCGAAGCCCGGCACCTGGACCGGTGGCCCGACGTCGTACGGCTACGCCTGGACGGCGAACGGCACGGCGATCCCCGGTGCGACCGCCTCGACGTTCGCGCCGACCGCGACGGAGGTCGGCAAGCAGATCGCCGTCCGCGTCACGGCGAACCGGGCGAAGTCGACCGCCGTGTCGGCCGCCTCCGCGCTGACGGGCGCCGTCGCCAAGGGCGTGTTCGCGGTGACCGCCCGTTCGGGGTACACCGGTGACCCCATGGTCGGGCAGACCCTGACGGCCACGGGCGGCTCGTGGGTCCCCACGCCGGCGTCGTACACCTACCAGTGGCAGGCGGACGGCAAGGACATCCCCGGCGCCACCGACTCGACCCTCACCCTGACGCCCGACCTCGCCGGCGCGAAGATCGGGTTGATCACCCAGGTCCGTGCCGCGGGCTACCGCCTCGCCAAGCGCGGCTCCGCGGTCGCGAACGTCCTGGCCGGGCAGATCGCGATCGACTCGCTCTACGTCCTGGCCGGCGCGCAGCGACCCGGCTCGATCCTGAGCGTCACGGGCACGTTCACCCCGTCGGACGCGACCCCGTCGTACCAGTGGCTCCGCGGTGGTCAACCCATCGCGGGCGCCACCCAGCCGACGTACCGCGTCAGCGGCGACGACCTCGGTCAGCACCTCGCCGTGCGGGTCACCCTGAGCAAGGACAACTGGCGCGGCACGAGCGGGTACGACGGTGCGGAGACCTTCGTCCGCGAGCCGGCCAAGGTGGTCGTGCGGACCCGCGGCACCCGCGGTGGCGCGGTCGTGCACGTGCACGTCTCCGCCTGGCGCGTGACCGGGCTGGACACCCTCGTGACGGTGAAGCTCGGCGGCCGGAAGCGGACCGTCCAGCTGGCCGACGGTGACGCGATCGTGACGTTCACCGACGTGCCCGCCGGGACTCGCAAGGTGCGGGTGCACCTGCACCGCGGCGACAAGGTCGAGCCGACGAGCGTGCCTGCCGAGGTCGTCGTTCGGTGACCCCTGGCACGCTGGAGGTATGAGCGACCTCAGCAGCACGCCGACCGCCCGTGACCGCGCCGACTTCTGGTTCGACCCGTTGTGCCCCTTCGCATGGATCAGCTCGCGCTGGATGCTGGAGGTCGAGAAGGTCCGCGACATCGAGGTGTCGTGGCACGTGATGAGCCTGGCCTACCTCAACCAGGACCGCGACATCGACGACTGGTACCGCGCCTTCCTCGCGCCGGCCTGGGGGCCCGTGCGGGTGCTGATCGCCGCGCAGCAGAAGTACGGCGACGGCGCGCTGCTGCCGCTCTACACGGCGCTCGGCGAGCGGATCCACCTCGGTGGCCGCCGCCTCAGCGACGAGCCTGACGCCGGCCGCGCCCTCATCGCCGAGGCGTTGGAGGAGGCCGGTCTGGCGCCCGAGCTCGTCGACGCGATGGACGACAGCAGCCTCGACGACGCCGTGATCGCCTCGCACCACGCGGGGATGGACCAGGTCGGCGACGACGTCGGTACGCCGACGATCAGCTTCAACGGCAGCGCGTTCTTCGGGCCGGTGCTGAGCAAGATCCCGCGCGGCGAGGACGCCGGGCGGCTGTGGGACGGGTGCGTGGCCGTGGCCGCGTTCCCCTACTTCTACGAGCTCAAGCGCAGCCGGACCGGGGACCTCGACTTCAGCTGAGCCTATGTGACTCCTGTGACTGGAGTGACACGCGCGACATCGGCAAGTCCGCAACCGACCGGCGGTGATCACGGATGATCGATGACCGTGAACATCTCGGATCGTCCTTCCCCCTCGCACCCGATCCAGTCCGCGACCATCGGCCGGCGCGGTCTCCTCGGGCTCGCTGCGGCCGGGCTCGCCGTGCCGCCCGCCGTCCTGCTGCTGCCCGGTGACCCGGGCTTCGCGGCGCCCGGCGGCCGGAGCGGGAAGCTGAGGCTGCGCCGCGACCCGGACGGGCTCACGAGCGGGCTCGACGTGCCGCTGGGTCAGTCCTCGGGGCGGGCGATGACCTCGCAGCCCGCGCGGTCGGCGGTCCTGCACACCACCGAGTTCGCGGCGCTCGCCGTGACCTGGTCGTCGGGGCGAGGGGCGGTGCGCGTGCGTACCCGCTCGCTCGACGGCACGTGGTCGGCGTGGCGGACCCTGAAGCCGCTGCACGACCGCCCCGACCGGGGCACGGCCGAGGGGCGGTTGCCGGTGCACGGCACGGACCTGGCCTGGGTCGGCCCGAGTGACGGCGTGCAGGTCGAGCTCGAGGGCAGCCAGGTCACGCCGCGGCTCACCCTGATCGACCCGGGGCACGCTCCGACCGACGTACCGGTGGCGGCGCGGGCCGAGGTCGCCAGGCCCGACGCCTCGGCGCGGAACCGGCACCCGAAGTACCTGCCGGTGATCCCGCCGGTGCACACCCGCGGCGAGTGGCGGGCGAACCCGGCGTTCATGAACCCGCCGATCCGGGCGATCTCCTCGGTGCGGCAGGTCCACGTGCACCACACCGACAACGACAACCACTACACGCGGGCCGACGTGCCGAGGATGATCCGGTCGATCTACCGCTACCACACGCTCACGCTCGGCTGGGCCGACATCGCCTACAACTTCCTCGTGGACCGGTACGGCCGGATCTGGGTAGGTCGCCGGGGCAGCATGAAGATGGCACGGGGTGCGCACACGCTCGGCTTCAACCGGAGCTCTGTCGGCATCGCCGCGCTCGGCAACTTCCAGGAGGTCGTGCCGAACTCCGACATGATCCACGCGATCGCCCGGGTGGCGGCGTGGAAGCTGTGGCTGTTCGACCGGGACCCTCTGGGTCGGATCTGGGTGGTCTCGGAGGGAAGCGACAAGTTCCGGCCGGGCCAGCGGGTCCACCTGCCGGTGATCGACGGGCACCGCAACACCAACGACACCGACTGCCCCGGGATCCACCTCTACCGGCACCTGCCGATGATCCGCGACCTCACGTTGCACCGCATGAACCGGTTCGACCCGCACGAGAAGGCGCGATTGCTCGCGCGGGTGTGAGGGAGGTGGGCTGAGCCCACCCTCGGTGGCGCTCAACCCTAGGATTGCGCCATGAGTCGCGTGCTGTCCGCCGTCGCCTGGCCCTACGCCAACGGTCCCCGTCACATCGGCCACGTGGCCGGCTTCGGCGTACCGTCGGACGTCTTCAGCCGCTACTCGCGGATGGTCGGTGACGACGTGCTGATGGTGTCGGGCTCCGACGAGCACGGCACCCCGATCCTGATCGCCGCCGACGAGGCCGGTCTCGCGCCGCAGGCGCTCGCCGACCAGAACCACCGGCTCATCGTCGAGGACCTGGTCTCGCTCGGGATCAGCTACGACCTCTACACCCGGACCACCACCCGCAACCACGAGGCCGTCGTGCAGGAGCTGTTCCTGGGGGTCTACGAGAACGGCTACTTCGTCGAGGAGACGACGTACGGCGCCATCTCGCCGTCGACCGGCCGCACCCTGCCGGACCGCTACATCGAGGGCATCTGCCCGAACTGCGGCTACGACGGTGCGCGGGGCGACCAGTGCGACAACTGCGGCAAGCAGCTCGACCCGCAGGACCTGAAGAACCCGCGCAGCCGGATCAACGGCGAGACGCCGGAGTTCATCGAGACCCAGCACTTCTTCCTCGACCTGCCGGCGCTCGCCGACGCGCTCGGGGAGTGGCTCGACGAGCGCGAGGCGTCCGGCCTGTGGCGTCCGAACGTGATCCGCTTCTCCAAGAACATCCTCGACGAGATCCGGCCGCGGGCGATGACGCGCGACATCGACTGGGGCATCACGATCCCGCTCGACGGCTGGCGCGAGAACCCCACGAAGAAGCTCTACGTGTGGTTCGACGCGGTCATCGGCTACCTGTCGGCGTCGATCGAGTGGGCGCGGCGTACCGGCAACCCGGACGCGTGGCGCGAATGGTGGAACGACCCCGAGGCGCTGTCCTACTACTTCATGGGCAAGGACAACATCACCTTCCACTCCCAGATCTGGCCGGCTGAGCTGCTGGCGTACGCCGGCAAGGGCTCCAAGGGCGGATCCCCGCGCGAGCTCGGCGTGCTCAACCTGCCCACCGAGGTCGTGTCGAGCGAGTTCCTGACCATGGAGGGCAAGAAGTTCTCGTCCTCGAAGAAGGTCGTCATCTACGTGCGCGACCTGCTCAGCCGCTACCAGCCGGACGCGTTCCGCTACTTCGTCGCGGCCGCCGGTCCGGAGA
>DATFHM010000234.1:0-4578 GCA_035248385.1 Nocardioides sp.
CCGATCGTCCGCTGCACCGTCCGCAGGTGCCGGAAGCGCCAGAACTGGAAGGCGTCCTCGAGGTCGACGAGGTCCTCGCAGGTCGCGTACTCCTCCCAGTGCGCCTCGGTGTCGGCGTAGATGCGCTGCAGCACCGGCACCAGCTCGTCCGACTCCACCCACGCGGCCCGCACGTCCCGCTCGAGGACGGCGGGCGGGACGGCGTGCCCCTTCCGGGCGAGGAAGCGGAGGAAGGCGTCGTACACCGTCGGCTCCTCGAGCAGCTCGGCGAGCACGGCGTGCACCTCGGGCTTCGAGGAGAACACCGCCAGCATGCCGGCGTTCTTGTTGCCCAGGATGAACTCGACGGCGCGGTACTGGTGCGACTGGAAGCCCGACGACGCCCCGAGGAAGCCGCGGAACTCGACGTACTCGGTGGGCGTCAGCGTGGCGAGCACCGACCACTGCTCGGCGAGCGTGCGGAAGATGTGCTTGACCCGCGCGAGCGCCTTGCGGGCGCGGCTGACGTCGTCCTCGTCGAGGTAGGAGCGCACCGCGCGCAGCTCGTGCAGCACGAGCTTGAACCACAGCTCGGTGGTCTGGTGCTGGACGATGAAGAGCAGCTCGTCGTGGTGCTCGGGCCGGCTCAGCGGGTGCTGGGCGGAGAGCAGGGTGTCGAGGTCGAGGTACCCGCCGTAGTCCATCGTCGAGCGGAAGTCGGTGCGGATGCCCGACTCGATCTCGCGCTCCCCGGCGCCCACGTCAGGCACCGGCCTTCGGGTCGATGAGGATCTTCGCGTGGCGTTCCGGGTCGGCCAGGTCGGCGAACGCACCCGCGACGCCGTCCAGCCCGACCGTGCCGGTGATCAGCGGCGCCACGTCGACCTTGCCCTTCGCGATCCACTGCAGCGTCTGGTGGAACTCGCTGGGGTCGTAGGCGAACGCGAAGCGGAGCTCGATCTCCTTGTTGATCGCCATCGACGGACGGAACGCGTCGGTCTCCATGCACACGCCGACCACGACCACGCGCGAGAGCAGCGGCGCCGACGACACGACGTGCTCGATCATCCCGGGCACGCCCACGCACTCGAAGACCACCGGCCCGCGCGGCGTCGCCCCCGCCTTCTCGGCGGCCCGCATCAGGTGCTGCCACGGAAGCATCGGTACGGCGGTCAGCTTGTCCATCGCGTCGATGCCCATGCCGGCCAGGGCGGTGGGCTCGGTGAGGTAGCGCTTGCTGTCGCGGAAGCTCGTCCACGGCGAGTCGGTCGCGGGGTCGACGACGACGTCCGCGCCGCACCGCTCGGCGAGCGCGCGCCGGCCCGGCGAGAAGTCGCTCGCGATCACGTGGCGCACCCCGCTGGCCTTGAGCATCAGGATCACGGCCAGCCCGATCGGTCCGCAGCCCAGGACCACGGAGGTGTCCTTCGCGCCGACCTGTCCCTTGCGCACGGCGTGCAGCGCCACCGCCATCGGCTCGGTCAGCGCGGCGTGCTCGGCCGGCACCGACTCCGGCACGGGAATGGTCATCGACTGCGTGCCGAGCACCTGCTCGGCGTACCCACCGGGCGCCTTCTCGGAGAGGCCGGTGAGCTGGATCGCGCCACCCTGGCGCAGCACCGGCAGCGACACCACCCGCGTGCCGATCGGCCAGGCCTTGCGCGTCTTCGGCCCGTAGTCGGCGATCGTGCCGACGAACTCGTGCCCCATCACGACGTGCTGGTCGGAGCGCATGAAGTCGTCGTAGCCGAGCTCCGCGACGTCCTTCGCGGTCGCGTCACCGTGCACCCGGGCGTGCAGGTCGGACCCGCAGATCCCGCACCGCTCGACGTCGATCAGGACCTGCCCGCGACCCGGCTCGAGGTCCGGCACCTCCTGGACCGAGAGCTCGGACTGGTGGCAGACGACGGCTCGCATGCCCGCACAGTACGCCGCCGCCGACGGCCCTATCCGCGCGACCGTCGCGGCGGGTAGCTGTCGACGTACTCCTGCCCGCTCATCGCCTGGATCCGGTGCATCAGGTCGTCAGTGGCGGTGCGCCAGTCCTCCGGGCTGGCCGGGTCGTACGACGACAGCGGCAGCGGCTCTCCGAACTCGACCCTCACCCGGCCCCGCTTCCAGCCGCGCCGGCCGGGGTTGTCGACCTCCCGCGCGCCGCTGATGGCGACCGGCAGCACGGTGACGCCCGGCACCTCCAGCGCGACCCGCACGGCGCCGGTGTGGCCGCGGTAGAGCCGGCCGTCGGGCGACCGGGTGCCCTCGGGGTAGACCGCCCAGACATCACCCTTGCGCAGCGTGTCGGCGGCCGCCTTCAGCGCCGCCGCGGACTTGTCGCCACCGGACCGGTCGACGGGGATCTGCCCGGTCGCCTTGACCATCAGCCGGTCGGCGGCGCCGCGCAGGCCCGTGCCGGAGAAGTACTCGGCCTTCGCGATGAAGCGCGGCTGCCGGCGCAGCACCAGGCACAGCACGAGCGACTCGATCTCGCTGGTGTGGTTCGGCGCGACGATCACCGGCCCGGTGCGCGGCACCCGGTCCATGCCGACCACCTGGGGTCGGGTGTACCAGCGGACGACCGGCCCGAGCACGACCCACTTCAACAGGTTGAACCACATGCCCGAAACCTAGCCCTTGGTCGAGGAAAACGGACCGGGCCGGCAGGAGTCGATGACTCCTGCCGGCCCGGGCTGATCGGATCGAGAAGGTCAGTCCTCGAGCGCCTGGGCGACGCGGCGGTGCGCCTCCCAGATCTCCTCGGGCAGGCCCTCGAACTGGGCCAGGTGCTTCTCGCGGTAGCCCATCTCCTGGATCCAGCGGTCCTTGTCGATGGTCAGGATCGTGTCCAGGTCGGCCAGCGTCTGCTCGTCCAGGCCATCGAGGTTGAGCTCCTCGCGCTTCGGGATCACACCGACCGCGGTCTTGTTGCCCTCGACCTTGCCGTTGCGGTACTGCATCAGCCACAGCAGCGGGCGCAGGTTCTCCCGGTAGCCGGGCCACAGGAACCGGCCGTCCTCGCCACGCTGGAACCAGTTCACGTGGGCGAAGATCGGGTTGTTCGTCGCCTTGCCCACCACGTTGAGCCAGTGCTGGCCGTAGTCGGCCTCGGGGTAGGACATGAACGGACGCATCGACATCGGGTCGTAGCGCAGCACGCCCTCCAGGCCGTCGGCCGCGGCGGTCGCCTCGGCACCCAGCGTGAGGCCGTCGTACACGCCCTCGGCCAGGTCGTCGATCGCGCGGATCAGCGGCTCACGGTCGCGGGTGCGGCCACCGAAGATGATGCCGTGGATCTCCACACCGGCGGCGTCGTCGTAGTCCGCGGCGACGTTGGGGACGTTGGCCAGGGTGGTGGTGAACCGGGAGTTCGGGTGCGCCCACGGGGCGTCGATGTCCTCGCCCTGCCGGTCGGCGATCTTCTCGCCCTTCCAGTCCAGCCAGCCGTCGAGGTCGGTCGGCTTGTCGCCGCGACCCTCCCACCAGACCTCCTGGGTCTTCTCGTTGTAGGCGACGTTGGTGTAGATGACGCCCAGGCCCGGCTTGATCGACTCGATCGCGGTCGGGTTGGTCTTCTCGTTGGTGTCCTTGGCGACACCGAACACACCGTTCTCCGGGTTGAAGCCGCGGAGCACGCCGTTCTCGTCGACCCAGATCCAGGCGATGTCGTCGCCGTAAAACTCCACGTAGTACCGGTCACCGAGCGCGTCGGGAGCCAGCGTCATCGCGAGGTTCGTCTTGCCGGAGGCCGACGGGAAGCCGCCGCAGATGTTGTACTTCTCGCCGGTCTCCTTGTCCGTGATGCCGAGCAGCATGAACTGCTCGACCAGGAAGCCGTTCTTCCAGCCGTCGTAGGAGCCCTGGCGCAGGCCGTGGGCGATCTTGCCCAGCAGCGCGTTGCCGCCGTAGGACGAGCCGAAGTGCAGGATCGTGCGCTCGTCGGCGACGGTCACGAAGTAGCGCTTGTCGTCCGGGGTGCCCTGGCCGAGGTTCGGCAGGTCACCGGTCACGTGGACCGCGCGGACGAAGTCGTCGCCCATGTGGTTGATGTAGTCCACACCGACCCGCGACATGCGGATCATCTGCAGCACGACGTTGACGTTGTCGGTCAGCTCCACACCCGCGGCGAACTTGTCGAGCGGGCCACCGGCCGGCGCCATCAGGTAGGGGATGACATACATCGTCTTGCCCTCGGAGGCACCGGTCATCAGCTCGACGAGCTTCGGCTTCATCTCCGCGGCGGGACGCCAGTTGTTGTACGTGCCCTTGTCACGCTCGTCGCTGGTCGCGACGATCGTGCGCTCCTCGGCACGCGCGGTGTCCTTGTAGTAGGACCGCGAGTAGTAGCTGCCCTCACCGGCAGGAAGGAGCTCGCCGGAGGCCAGCGCCTCCTCGATCAGCCGGGCGTCGTCATCGGCCGAGACGACCTGGACGTCGGCCGCTCCGGTCACCCCCGCCCAGTGTGCGACGTACTCCCGAACGTGGGGGTTCGTGAGGCCTGCCTCATCGAGCGCCTTCTCCACATCCACCATGTGCCTTTGCCAGCCTTTCGGTCCTGATCAGGGTGGGGCGACGTTACCTCATTGAAATAGAGGTCACGACGGC
>DATFHM010000235.1:0-25373 GCA_035248385.1 Nocardioides sp.
ACTGCCAGGCCCGCGACACCTTCGGCAAGCCGCTGGTCAAGAACCAGGTGGTGCGCGCCAAGCTGACCGAGATGCACCGCCAGGTCGCGGTCGCCCGGTCCTACACCCTCGAGGTCGCGCGCCGGTACGTCGCCGGCGAGAACGTCATCGCCGAGGCCTGCCTGGCCAAGCAGACGGCCGTCGACACCGCGGTCTGGGTCGCCGACCAGGCCGTCCAGCTGCACGGCGGCATGGGCTACATGCGCGAGTCCGAGGTCGAGCGGCACTACCGCGACGTCCGGCTCCTGCCGATCGGCGGTGGTGCCACCGAGGTCCTCACCGACCTCGCCGCACGACTGCTGGGCTACGCGTGATGGGGCTCCTCAAGCCGTTGACCGGCGAGGTCTCGATGCACATGAAGGCGGCGCCCGAGAAGGTCTGGGACCTCGTCAGCGACGTCACCCGGATCGGCGAGTTCAGCCCCGAGACCTTCGAGGCCGAGTGGACCCGCGGCTCGACCGGCCCGGCCGTGGGCGCGACGTTCAAGGGACACGTCAAGCGCAACGGCGTCGGACCCGTCTACTGGACGCCGTGCACCGTCACGGCGTGCCTGCCGGAGGAGGTGTTCGAGTTCGCCGTGGGCCTGTCCGCGGAGAACGCGATCAACACCTGGGGCTACCGGCTGCAGGCCGAGAACGAGGGCACCAAGGTGACGGAGTACTTCCGGCTCACGCCCGCCTGGTACATCCGCGGCTACTGGCTGCTGCTGGGCCGGCTGCGGGGGAGGACCAACGAGCGCGGCATGCGGACGACCCTGGAGAGGATGAAGGCGGTGGTGGAGTCATGACCGAAACGATCGAGCAGACGCCCGAGCTCACGCGGCGTGACTCGATGCTGGCGAAGATCGAGGACCTGCACGCCGAGCAGACCAAGGCCGTCGAGGCCGGCGGCAAGTACATCCAGCGTCACCGCGACCGCGGCAAGCTCACCGCCCGCGAGCGGATCGAGCTGCTCGTCGACGAGGGCTCGGCCTTCCTGGAGCTGATGCCGCTGGCCGGCTGGGGCTCGGACTTCGCCGTCGGCGCCTCGATGGTGACCGGCATCGGCGTGGTCGAGGGCGTCGAGTGCATGATCGTCGCCAACGACCCCACGGTGAAGGGCGGCGCGCTCAACCCCTGGTCGCTGAAGAAGTCGATGCGGGCCTCGGACATCGCCGAGCAGAACGGCCTGCCGTCGATCAACCTCACCGAGTCCGGCGGCGCCGACCTCCCCACCCAGAAGGAGATCTTCATCCCGGGCGGTCGCGGCTTCCGCAACCTGACCCGGGCCTCGCAGCGCAAGCAGCCGACGATCTCGGTCGTCTTCGGCAACTCCACCGCGGGCGGCGCGTACGTCCCCGGCATGAGCGACTACGTGATCATGGTCAAGGAGCAGGCCAAGGTGTTCCTTGCCGGCCCGCCGCTGGTGAAGATGGCGACGGGTGAGGAGTCCGACGACGAGAGCCTCGGCGGCGCCGAGATGCACTCGCGGGTCTCCGGATCCTCCGACTTCCTCGCCCTCGATGAGCACGACGCGATCCGGTTGGCGCGGCGTACCGTCGCCCGGCTGAACTGGCGCAAGAAGGGCGCGGCCGCCACCACGTCGTACGTCGAGCCCGACCTGGACCCCGACGACCTGCTCGACCTGATCCCCACGGACCTCAAGGAGCCCTTCGACCCGCGCGACGCGATCCTGCGCATCGTCGACGGCACGAGCCCCGACAACGAGGTGCCCTTCGACGAGTTCAAGCCGCTCTACGGCTCGGCGCTGTGCGTCGGGTGGGCGCAGATCCACGGCCGCCCGATCGGCATCATCGCCAACGCGCGCGGCGTGCTGATGCGCGAGGAGGCGCAGAAGGCCGCGCAGTTCATCCAGCTGGCGAACCAGAAGGACACGCCGCTGCTGTTCCTGCACAACACCACCGGCTACATGGTCGGCAAGGAGTACGAGCAGGGCGGCATCATCAAGGCCGGCGCGCAGATGATCAACGCGGTCTCGAACTCCACGGTCCCGCACCTCACGGTGATCATGGGAGCGTCGTACGGCGCCGGCAACTACGGCATGAACGGCCGCGCGTACGACCCGCGGTTCCTGTTCACCTGGCCCTCCGCGAAGTCCTCGGTCATGGGCCCGGCGCAGCTCGCGGGCGTGCTCGAGATCGTCGCGCGCGAGTCCGCCGAGAAGAAGGGCGAGGTCTTCGACGCCGAAGGCTTCGCCGGCATCAAGGCGATGGTGGAGCAGCAGATCGAGGAGCAGTCGCTGCCCTACGTCCTGTCCGGGATGGTGTACGACGACGGGGTCATCGATCCGCGCGACACCCGCACCGTCCTGGGCATCTGCCTGTCCGTCATCGACAACCAGCCCATCGAGGGCCAGATGAGCTTCGGGGTGTTCCGCCTGTGACCACGAGAGTCCTTGTCGCCAACCGCGCCGAGATCGCGTCCCGGGTGTTCCGCACCTGCCGCCGGCTCGGCATCGACACCGTCGCTGTGTTCTCCGACGCCGACGCGGCGCTGCCCTACGTGGCGGAGGCCGACGTCGCCGTCCACCTGCCGGGCAACGCGCCCACCGACACCTACCTGCGTACCGACCTGATCCTCGACGCGGCCCGGCGCACCGGTGCGACGGCGATCCACCCGGGCTACGGCTTCCTCTCCGAGAACGCCGCGTTCGCGCGGGCGGTCGTCGAGGCCGGGCTCGCCTGGATCGGCCCGGCGCCGGAGTCGATCGAGCAGATGGGCTCGAAGATCGAGTCGAAGAAGCTGATGGAGGCGGCCGGCGTACCGGTCCTCACGGCGCCCGCCTCACCCACCGACGCCGACCTCCCGCTGCTGGTCAAGGCGAGCGCGGGCGGGGGCGGCCGCGGCATGCGGGTCGTCCGCTCCCTCGCGGCCCTGACCGGCGAGATCGAGGCGGCCGAGTCCGAGGCGCTGTCGGCCTTCGGCGACGGCACCGTCTTCGTCGAGCCGTACGTCGAGAACGGCCGCCACGTCGAGGTGCAGGTCGTCGGTCACCCGGCCGGCGTGCTGGTCTTCGGCGAGCGCGACTGCTCGGTCCAGCGTCGCCACCAGAAGGTCGTGGAGGAGGCCCCGGCGCCGAAGCTGCCGGACGCCACCCGCGCCGCCCTGCACGCCGCCGCCAAGGCCGCCGCCGAGGCGATCGACTACCAGGGCGCGGGCACCGTCGAGTTCCTCTACGACCCGGCCCGCGACGGCTTCTGGTTCCTGGAGATGAACACCCGGCTCCAGGTCGAGCACCCGGTCACCGAGGAGATCTTCGGCGTCGACCTGGTGCAGCTGCAGCTCGAGGCGGCCGGCGTCATCCCCGCCGGGTCGCCCGTCGTGGGCGAGCCGCAGGGGCACGCCATCGAGGTCCGCCTGTACGCCGAGGACCCGGCCGCCGACTACGCCCCGCAGGTCGGCACGCTGACCCGCTTCGAGTTCCCCGAGGTCGAGGGCCTGCGGGTCGAGGCCGGCTTCACCAGCGACTCGACGGTGAGCCCCTTCTACGACGCGATGCTGGCCAAGGTGATCGTCGCCGCGCCCACCCGCGACGACGCCGCCCGCCGGCTGGTCTCGGTGCTGCGCCGGGCCAAGCTGCACGGCCTGACCACCAACCGCGAGCAGCTCATCGACGTCCTCACCCGTCCGGACTTCCTGTCCGGCGACGTCTCGACCGCGATGTTGGCAGCTCCGCTGGTCGAGGAGGTCGCGCAGCGACCGTCACGAGACCACGACCGCACGGCCGCGGCCCTCGCCTGGGTGGAGACCCAGCGGGCCCGCGCGAAGGTGCAGCAGCGGATCGCAACCGGCTTCCGCAACGTGCCGAGCGCCCCGCAGCGGGTCGAGTTCACCGACGGCACCGTGGCCGAGTGGTGGGGCGAGCGGACCGGCTACCGGGTCGAGGGCGCCACCGTGGTGAGCGCGAGCCCCACCGAGGTGGTCCTCGACGTCGACGGCGTACGCCGCCGCTACGCGATCGCCATCGTCGGCGACCGGATCGACGTGGACGGCCCCGACGGCCACACCGCGCTCCAGCGCAAGCCGCGCTTCGTCGACCCGTCCACCCAGGTCGCGGAGGGCTCGCTGCTCGCGCCCATGCCGGGCAGCGTGATCTCGGTGCGCGCCGCCGTGGGCGACGTGGTCGAGGAGGGCCAGGTCATCCTCGTGATGGAGGCCATGAAGATGCAGCACACCGTGGCAGCGCCGTACGCCGGCACCATCGCCGAGCTCGCCGCCACCGAGGGACAGCAGGTCGAGGCGGGCGCCGTGCTCGCCGTCGTCGACAGCACCGACACCGCAGGAGAAGACGCATGACCGTTCCGTTCACCGAGTCCGAGGAGCGGATCGCGCTCCGGGAGTCCGTCAAGGCGCTGGCGGGCAAGTACGGCCACGCCTACGTCGCCGAGCAGGCCCGCAAGGGCGAGAAGACCACCGCGCTGTGGCAGGACTTCGGCAAGCACGGCTTCATCGGCGTCAACATCCCCGAGGAGTACGGCGGTGGCGGCGGTGGCATGGGCGACCTGGCTGCCGTCCTCGAGGAGGCGTCCGCCCAGGGCGCGCCGCTGCTGATGATGGTCGTCAGCCCCGCGATCGTCGGCTCGATCATCACCCGCTGCGGCACCGAGGAGCAGAAGAAGCAGTGGCTGCCCGGCATCGCCAGCGGCGAGACCGTGGCCGCCTTCGCGATCACCGAGCCGGATGCCGGCTCCAACAGCCACCAGATCACCACCACCGCCACCCGGGACGGCGACACCTGGGTGATCAAGGGCCAGAAGACGTTCATCTCCGGCGTCGACGAGGCCGACGTCATCCTGGTCGTGGCGCGCACCGCCGACGCCAAGACCGGCAAGCTGAAGCCGGCGCTGTTCCTCATGCCGACCGACGCGCCGGGGCTGTCCAAGACCCACATCCCGATGGAGTTCGTGGCGCCGGAGAAGCAGTGGACCCTGTTCTTCGACGACGTCCGGCTCCCCACCGAGGCACTGGTCGGCGACGAGGACGGCGGCCTGTGGCAGCTGTTCGCGGGCCTCAACCCGGAGCGGATCATGGGCGCGGCGATGACCTGCGGCCAGGCGCGCTACGCGCTCGAGAAGGCCGTCGACTACGCCAAGACCCGCCAGGTCTGGAAGGACGTCATCGGCACCCACCAGGCCATCGCCCACCCGCTGGCCAAGGTCAAGATCGAGCTCGAGCAGGCCCGCCTGCTCATGCAGAAGGCCGCGGCCCTGTACGACGCCGGCGACGACTTCACCGCCGGCGAGTACGCCAACATGGCCAAGTACGCCGGCGGCGAGGTCGCCTGCAACGCCCTCGACGTCGCGGTCCAGACCCACGGCGGCAGCGGCCTGACCACCGAGCTCGGCCTCGGCAACCAGCTCGTGGCGGCCCGCCTGGGCCGGATCGCGCCGGTCAGCCGGGAGATGATCCTCAACTTCGTCGCCATGCACTCCCTGGGTCTTCCCAAGAGCTACTGACCCGACAGCCGAGGCCCGGCCGGGGCCGGTGTGCCCCGGGCCCGGCTGGGTACGGCAACCCCATGGACGACGTGCTCGAGGGGTACCTGCAGAACCACTGGACCGCCGCTGCCGCGGGCGTCTCGCTGTTCCACCGCGTCGCGCGCACCCACGGCGACCCCGCCGCCGCTGTCGCCGTGGGCGAGGTCGCCCACGAGGTCGAGGCCGACCGGGACACGCTGCGCGGCGTCATGCGCAGCCTCGACGTCAGGCCGAGCTTCATCGGCGCGGTGGTCGGGCGGGTCGGCGCCGAGCTCGGCCGGCTCAAACCCAACGGCCGGATCCTGCGTCGCTCGCCGCTGACCGACGTGGTCGAGCTGGAGGCGCTGCGCGACGCCGTCTACGGGAAGCGGTGCGGCTGGGAGTCGCTGCGCACCCTCGCCGACGAGGAGCCGCGCCTGGACACCGAGCTCCTCGAGGAGCTGATCGCCCGCGCCGACCGGCAGCTGGAACGACTGCGGCGCATCCACCTCGCCGTCGCGCGGGAGCGGGCGATCGCATGAGGGTCGTGGTCACCGGCGCGTCCGGCAACATCGGCAGCGCGGCCCTGCGTGAGCTCACCGCGGACGGCCG
Organism: Nocardioides sp.; assembly: GCA_035248385.1. GTDB lineage: Bacteria > Actinomycetota > Actinomycetes > Propionibacteriales > Nocardioidaceae > Nocardioides. The sequence goes on from DATFHM010000235.1 coordinate 6,107, forward strand.
GCACGAGGTCGTCGCCGTCGCCCGGCGGTGCCCCACGCTGCCCGCGACCCGCGTCGGTACGTCGGTCCGCTGGCACAGCGCCGACGTGCAGACCGACGACCTCGGCGCGGTGGTGGAGGGCGCGGACGCGGTCGTCCACCTGGCCTGGAAGTTCCAGCCCACGCACCGGCCCGAGGAGACGTGGGCGACCAATGTCGTCGGCACCCGCCGCCTCCTCGACGCGGTACGCCGGCACCGGGTCCCCGCCCTCGTCTGCGCCTCGTCGGTCGCGGCGTACTCCCCGGTCGACCACGACGACCCGGTGGACGAGTCCTGGGCGACCGACGGCACGTCCGCCGCGGCGTACTGCCGGGAGAAGGCGTACGACGAGCGGGTGCTCGACGCCTTCGAGGCCGAGGCCACGCACACCCGCACCGTCCGGATCCGGCCGGCGTTCGTGTTCCAGCGGTCGGCGTCGAGCGAGCAGCGCCGCATCTTCGGCGGCGCGCTCCTGCGCCCGTGGATGCTGGACCGGCGCCGCATCCCGCTGCTGCCCGTCCCGCGGGGGCTGCGGATGCAGGCCGTGCACGCCGAGGACGTGGCCCGCGCGATCGTGGCCGCGGTGGAGCGCCCGGTCGCCGGAGCGTTCAACCTGGCCGGGCCCGGTGTGCTGCGGCGCGAGGAGCTCGGCGAGGTCGTCGGCGCGCGGACCGTGGAGGTGCCGCGCGAGCTCGTGACCGGGGCGCTCGAGCTGGGGTGGCTGGCCCGCGTCGCGCGGGTCCCCGGTTCGCTGGCGGACGCGCTGCTCGCCGTACCTCTCCTGTCGACGGCGCGGGCACGCGCCGAGCTGGACTGGGTCCCGCGGCACGCCGCGGCCGACGCGGTCTCCGCGTTCCTGTCCGGTGCCGCACAGGCGGCGGGCTCGGACCTGCCGCCGCTGCACCGGTGAGCGATGGCACGGCGGGGGTCAGGTGCGGGTCTGCGCAGCCGGGGCCGTGCCACGGGATAGGTTGCGCCCGTGGGCTTCGTCGAGGATCTGGACCAGGGACAGCGTCAGCGTCCCTGGGCGGGGTTCCCGCTGGCCGTCATCTACAAGTTCTTCGACGACCAGGGCAACTACCTCGCGGCGATCCTGACGTTCTACGCGTTCCTGTCGATCTTCCCGCTGCTGCTGCTGGCCACCTCGATCCTCGGCTTCATCCTGCAGGGCAACGAGAAGCTGCAAGAGGAGGTGCTCGACTCCGCCCTCGGCCAGTTCCCGATCATCGGTGACGCGCTCGGGCGGCCCGAGGGCCTGCAGGGCTCGACCGGCGGCATCATCATCGGCGCGCTGGCCGCGATCTACGGCGCGGTCGGCCTCGGCCTGGCGCTGCAGAACGTCCAGTCGGCCGCCTGGGCGGTGCCGCGCAACAGCCGTCCGCACCCGGTCATGACGCGGGTCAACAGCCTGGTCATCCTGGTCGTCGCCGGTACGGCGATCCTCGGCATCTCGATCGGCTCCTCGATCCTCACGTCCACGCGCCTGGTCGGCGCCCTGTCCACGCACGAGTGGTTCTTCTGGCTCGTGCGCCTGCTCACCGTGCTGATCCTCGGCGGCATGCTGACCGTGCTGCTGCGGATGGCCGCGGCCCGCAGCATCAAGGCCGGTGTCACGCGCGCGGCGCCGGGGGCGTTCACGATCGCGGTGCTGTGGCAGTTCCTCCAGCACATCGGGACGATCTACGTCACCAACGTGATCAACGGCGCCCGGCACAACAACATGACCGCCACCTTCGCGGTGGTCCTGGGCCTGATGGGTCTGCTCTACATCGGCGCGATCATGGCGCTGCTGGGCATCGAGGTGAACGTCGTCCTCGCCCGCCGGCTGTGGCCGCGCGCCCTGCTCACGCCCTTCACCGACCGCGTCGACCTCACCGACGCCGACCGCCGCGCCTACGCGATGTACACCCAGATGCAGCGCCACAAGGGCTTCCAGACGGTGACCGTGCGCTTCGACGGCCGCGACGGCGGCACCCACGAGATCGAGCTGAACCCGCGGACCGACGAGGTCATCAAGCAGTACATCCCCGGCTCGCCGCCCCGGCCCGAGGCGGCCGACGAGGAGACCCAGTTGATCGACCTCAGCGAGCTCCCGCCCTCGATCTGAGCTAGACGAGCAGGCGCTCGCGCAGGCGGTCGAGGACCCCGTCGTCGAGCCCGAGCCCGTCACGCAGGTAGCCGGCGCGATCGCCGTACTCCTCCTCGGCGGTGGCCCAGGCGTCGCGCAGGTAGGCGACGTCCACGATGAGCGTGGGCTCGAAGACCGCGACCAGGTCCTCGCCCCCGGCCTTCAGGATCTCGGCCTCGACCCGGCCGCGGCTGGCGGCGGTGCGGGCGTTGGTCAGCAGGTAGTCGGCCTCGATCGTCGCGTCGTCGACACCGGCGATGTGCAGGAGCAGCGCGGCCACCCAGCCGGTGCGGTCCTTGCCCTGCGAGCAGTGGAAGAGCTGCGGCCCGTCCTCCGCGAGCTGGCGCAGCACGGCCCCGAACGCCTCGCGCGAGTGCGGGACGGTCACGAAGCTGCGGTAGACGTCCTCCATCAGCTGCAGCGCGTCGGCGTGCGTGGTGAGCTGCGCGAGCCGCTCGATCGGGATGCCGATCGCGTCGAAGTGCAGCGCCTGCGCCCCCAGTACGTCGGGGTCCGGGTGACGCTCGATCTCCGACGGTGAGCGCAGGTCGATGATCGCGGTCAGCCCGAGCGCGCTGAGCGCCTCGAGGTCGACGTCGCTGAGCCGCAGGTCGTTGGATCGGTAGAACACGCCGGTGCGGAGCCGGCGCCCGTCGCGGGTGGCGTAGCCCGGGCCGGCGACGTCGCGGAAGTTGTCGGCCGTGGCGAGCCTCAGCAGCTCGGAGCTCTCGGTCATGCCTGCAGTCTTGCCGGTGCCCCGCGCCGTGCAACCATTCGCCCCACCCAGCCGGTGATGGAGGGTATGACCTCAATGACCGACTCCCGCCGAGGGAGTGCCTCGGGAGGCCGTACGGGAGGACAGGTGGACAAGGTCGACTTCGACGCGTTCGTGGCCGCCCGCTCGACGGCGCTGCTGCGCACGGCGTACCTGCTCACCCGCGACCACGCCCAGGCCGAGGACCTGCTGCAGACGGCGCTGACCAAGGCCTGGTTCTCCTGGCGCCGGATCTCGGGTGAGCCCGAGCCCTACGTCCGCAAGATCCTGGTCAACACCTACGCGAGCTGGTGGGGCCGCAAGTGGAACGGCGAGGTCGCCACCGAGGAGCTGCCCGAGCCGGGCGTCGCGGACGCCACCGACAGCACCGGCAGCGCCCACGACCTGTGGCAGGCGCTGGGCCGCCTGCCCCGCCGGCAGCGCGCCGTGGTGGTGCTGCGCTACTTCGAGGACCTCACCGAGACCGAGACGGCGCGCGTCCTCGGCTGCAGCGTCGGCAACGTCAAGAGCCAGTGCAGCCGGGCGCTGACCAAGCTGCGCATCGATCCCGCGCTCGTCACCGAGGAGGAGCTGTGAACACCATCCACGAGCTGCGCGGCACGCTGGCCGAGCACGCCGAGATCCACGACGTCGAGATCGGGGCGCGCGCGTCCGCGGTCGCCCACCGGGTCCGCGTCGTACGCCGCCGCCGGGCCACCGGGATCGCCGCCGCTGCCGCGGCCGCAGTCGTCGCCGCGTCCGTCGGCCTCTCCAGCCTGGGCGGCGGTCGCCTCGAGGCCCCCGTCGCGACCCTGCTGGGCATGGAGGTGCCCGCCACGCAGACCTCGACCGGCTACACCTTCGACTACGCCCGCGGTGCCACCGCGCCCGCAGGCGGCCACGTCGCCAGCGTGACCGTCGACCCGACGGACGGGCCCGTGCTCGTGTCGTGGGCGACCGAGGGCTCCGACCAGCGTGTGCACGTCACGACGCCGACGGCCGACTTCCACTCCTCGCACCCGGACTTCTCCGACTTCGTCCGCGTCGACCCGGGCGCCGGGCCGAGCAAGGTCGAGGTCAGCGGTTCCAGCCGTACGGCGCTCGCGGTCTACGACCTCGGTGCCCCGCCGACCGACGGCGTGACGACCGACGGCATCACCTACCGTCGTGACGTCGCCGGCCGGCACCTCATCGCGGCGAAGATCGCGCCGGAGGGTGCCAACCGCGTGTCGCTCAGCCTCACGATGCCGACGTTCGCCGACCACCTGACGATCTCGAGCCTCTGCAGCGCCGCGAAGGGCTGGGTCGAGGGAACGGTCGACGGCCGGTCGTCCTTCGGTGGGGGCTGCGGTCCGAGCGGCACCTTCGACCCGGCGGGCGCCGGCTGGATGGGCCTGGGCCAGGCGTTCGTGCACGGACAGCGCGTGACGATCACCCTGCAGCTGCTCGACCACGAGGGCGGCGAGCCCCTGGTCGACCCGCACGCCCGACTGGGTGTCGGCGCCTACGACGTCGCGCAGTCTCTCCGGGAGCCGCATGGGCTGGGCCTGCCGCGGACGATCGAGAGCGGGGGCCACACCTGGCGGCTGATGAGCTGGTTCCCCGAGACGGTCCGGCAGGGCCGATCGTTGCGGCTGCCGCTCCCCGGGTCGTCCGAGCGCTTCATGATGGTCCTCGCCGCCAACGGTGGTGCCCACCGGACCACGATCATCCCGCAGGTCGACGGGCACGACAGTGACGCCTGGCTCAGCCTGGCCGCGGGGACCAGCCCGGCGTCGGAGCAGGTCGGGCCGATCGACGGCAATATCCGCACCATCGGCGCTCGGGTCCGTGGCACGGCGGCGTACGCCGCGTTCGGGATCTACGGGCTGTCCGACTGATCCTCGGCCGGCTCCGGCCGGTCGGCGCGGGCGATGTGCACGAGCGCATCGCCCGCGTTGACGATCGGGGCCTTGGTCAGGCCGATCACGATGCCGGTCCGGTCGGCGTACACCAGGCGGACCCGGCGCCCGAAGGTGTCGGACAGCCCGCCGATCCGCCGCCCCGACTCGACCCAGTCGCCGAGGTGGACGTCGGTGTGCCAGATGCCCGTGCTGCGGGCCCGCACCCAGCCGCTCTCCCGCGACTCGGCGACCACCGGCGGCGGCCCGGCGTCAGGAGTCGGGTCCACCATGCCCATCGTCTCGAGCACCCGGCGTACGCCGGCGACGCCGACCGCCACCGGCTCCTCGTCGAAGCGCAGGATCTCGCCGGCCTCGTAGAGCAGGACGCGAGCACCCACGTCGAGGGCGGCCTGCCGGAGCGAGCCGTCGCGCAGCCGGGCGTGCAGCATCACCGGGGCGCCGAACGCCTCGGCGAGCTCGTGGGTGCGCGGGTCGTCGAGGTCGGCGCGGATCTGCGGCAGGTTCGTACGCCGGTCCGCGGCCGTGTGCAGGTCGATCCCGAGCTCGCACTTGGTGACGACCTCGGTCATGAACAGGTGCGCGATCCGGCTCGCCAGGGAGCCGCGCGCCGAGCCCGGGAAGGACCGGTTGAGGTCGCGCCGGTCGGGCAGGTAGCGGTCGCCGGCGAGGAAGCCGAAGACGTTGACGACGGGGACGGCGAGCAGCGTGCCGCGGAAGGTCTTGGGCGACAGCCCGGCCAGCGCCTGGCGGATGACTTCGACGCCGAGCACCTCGTCACCGTGGATGACGCCGCTCAGCCACACGACCGGGCCGGGCTCGCGGCCGTGGACGACGCGCACCGGGAGGGTGACGTCACCGCCGGTGACGAGCCGGGTGATGGGGAGCTCGACGTCCTTGGTCGATCCGGCCCGGACCCGGACGTTGCCGATGGCGAAGGACTCACGCGCCATCGGCGACCCCGCGGTTGCGGCGGCGTACCTGCTTGGGCGGACGGCCGCCGAGGTAGCTGCGGCCGGAGTCGACGAGGAAGCCCTGCCGGAGCGCCTCGCGCCCGATCAGCAGCCGGAAGCCCATCGCGTCGCGGCGGGTGAGGGTCACCTCCGCGGTGACGGTCCGGCCGAGCAGCTCGAGCCGCATCCGGACGACGTACCGCTGCTGGACGTGGCCGGTGCTGCTGCGAACCGTCCGGCGGTCGTGCACCGGCAGCTCGACGGTGCGCGCGTCGTCGGCCGTCTTCTGCCACGGGTGGATGGAGAACCGGACCCAGGGAACACCGTCGCGCTCGAACTCGACGAGGTCGAAGGCGTGCAGGGCGGAGGTGCGGGCGCCGGTGTCGAGCTTGGCCTTGACGTGCTCGACGCCGAGGTCGGGCAGGCCCACCCACTCTCGCCATCCCGCGCTGACGGCGGTGCTGCTTGAATGGGATTGCGCTCTCCGGGAGCGTCCCGCCTCCATCGCCACGTCGCTATCCAATCAGGTCGGTCATCAACCGTTATGAAACTCGCGATCCTCTCTCGGGCCCCGCGGTCCTACAGCACCCAGCGGCTCCGCACCGCCGCACTCGATCGCGGGCACGAGGTGAAGGTCCTCAACACGCTGCGGTTCGGGATCGACCTGACCAATGACCTGCCCGACCTGCAGTTCCGCGGCAAGCCGCTGTCGGACTACGACGCCGTGCTGCCGCGCATCGGCAACTCGATCACCTACTTCGGCACCGCCGTGGTGCGCCAGTTCGAGCAGATGGACGTGTACACGCCCAACACCGCCAGCGGCATCACGAACTCGCGTGACAAGCTGCGCTGCTTCCAGATCCTGTCGCGGCACAACATCGACATGCCGCAGACGATGTTCGTGCAGGACCGCGCCGGCGTGATCCCCGCGATCGAGCAGGTCGGCGGCGCGCCGGTGGTGATCAAGCTGCTCGAGGGCACCCAGGGCATCGGCGTGATCCTCGCGCCCGGCCTCAAGGTCGCCGAGGCGATCGTCGAGACGCTGCAGTCCACCCGGCAGAACGTGCTGATCCAGAGCTTCATCAAGGAGAGCAAGGGCCGCGACGTCCGGGCCCTGGTCGTGGGCGACCGGGTGGTCGCGGCGATGCGGCGTACGGCGCAGGGCGACGAGTTCCGCTCCAACGTGCACCGCGGCGGGTCGGTCGAGCGGGTCGAGCTGGACCCGGAGTTCGAGCGCACCGCCGTCCGCGCCGCGCAGATCATGGGCCTCAAGGTCGCCGGCGTCGACATGCTCGAGGGCAACGACGGGCCGCTGGTCATGGAGGTCAACTCCTCGCCCGGCCTGCAGGGCATCGAGGCCGCCACCAACCTCGACGTCGCCGGCGCGATCATCGACTACATCGACAACCAGGTCGCCTTCCCGCAGATCGACGTGCGTGAGCGGCTGGCGGTGTCGACCGGGTACGGCGTCGCCGAGATCGTCGTCCACGGCGACGGCGCCTTCGTCGGCAAGACCCTCGGCGAGTCCGGTCTGCGCGACCGCGACATCACCGTGCTGACGCTGCACCGCGGCACGCAGGTCATCCCGAACCCGTTCCCCCACCACGTCCTCGCGGCCGAGGACCGGCTGCTCTGCTTCGGCCGGCTCGAGGAGATGCGCGGGATGATCCCGGCCCGGCCGAAGCGGCGGGCGCGGGTGAAGAAGCTGCCGAAGCAGCCGATCCACGAGGACTGACCCCTGGCAGGATGGGCCCGTGACTGAGCCCGCCACCGAACTGGTCCAACTCGAGGTCGTCGACGGCATCGCGACCATCACCCTAGACAGCCCGCACAACCGCAACGCGCTCTCCCGCCAGCTCGTCAGCGAGCTCGTGAACCACCTGACCACGGTCGGGGAGGGCGACGAGGCGAAGGTCGTGGTGCTGAGGTCGTCGGGACGGGTCTTCTGCTCGGGCGCCGACCTCACCGAGGCGTCCACCGTGCCGCTCGAGGAGGGGCTGCGCACGATCGCGGCCGTGCAGCGCCAGATCCTGTCGCTGCCGCAGCCGGTCGTGACGGTGGTGGAGGGCGCGGCCCGCGCCGGCGGCATCGGCATCGTCGCCGCCTCCGACATCGCGATCGTGGCCGAGGACGCGACCTTCGCGCTGACCGAGGTCAAGCTCGGCCTGGCGCCGGCGATCATCTCGCTCACCGTCTTCCCGCGGATGACCCAGCGCGCCGCCTCGCTCACCGCGCTCGGCGGCGAGGTCTTCAGCGGGGTCGACGCGGCGGCGTACGGGCTGGTGACGAAGGCGGTCCCGGCCGACGAGCTCGCGGCCGCGGTCGAGGCGGTCGTCGCCTCGCTCGCGACCGGCGCCGCTCAGGGCCTGCGCGAGACGAAGGCGCTGCTCAACGCCCCGCTCATCGCCGACATCGGCGAGCGCACCGACGAGCTCGCCGCGCTGTCCGGCCGCCTCTTCGCCTCCGACGAGGCGCGGGAGGCGATGATCGCCTTCCTCAACCGAAAGAAGGGTTGAGCGCGGCGTCTGCGGCTTCCGCGGCCTCCGCGGCGCGCTGGAACCGGCGGCCGGGCAGGGCGAACAGCCCGACGACGGCCGCGAGGTAGCAGACCCCGGCGACCGCCAGGCAGCCGACGGTGAGGCCGGCGAGGAACGAGTCCTGGGCGGCCGAGACCAGCGCGGGGTGGTGCCCTGCGATCGTGAACGCCACGGGGACGGACTCCTTGGCGGCCGCGGCCTGCCCGGTGGCGGCGAACGCACTGCCGAGCAGGTGCGAGCCGAACACCGAGGAGAAGACCGAGCCGACCACGGCGACGCCCAGGGTGGAGCCGAGCTCGCGGGTGGCGTCGTTGACGGCCGAGCCCACGCCGGCGCGGGCCGGTGGCAGCACGAGCATGATCGACTCGGTGGCAGGGGTCGAGACCAGGCCCATCCCGAGCCCCATCAGCACCATCTGCGGCACGATCACCGTCCAGTACGGCGTACCCACCTCGACGCTCACCGCGATCCACGCCATCGCCGTGCCGAAGAACGCCAGGCCGGTCACGACGACGACCCGGGTGCCGATCCGTGGCGCCAGCAGGCCGCCGACCACCGACGCGACCGCGATCGACAACGCGACCGGCAGGATCCGTGAGCCGGTCGAGAGCGGGCCGAAGCCGCGGACGACCTGGAAGTACTGGGTGATCAGGAAGATGAAGCCGGCCAGGGCGAAGAAGTTGGCGGTCACGGCGCCGCTGGCCGCGCTGAACCGGCGGTCGGCGAAGAGGCGTACGTCGAGCATCGGGTGCTCGGCCGTGCGCTCGGACACCACGAACGCGCCGACGAGGAGGGCCGCGACCGCGAACCCGCCGAGCGTGGCGGCGCTGGACCAGCCGCGCTCCGGCGCCTCGATGACCGTGTAGACGAGCGTGCCGAGCATCAGCACCGAGATCGCGAGACCGCGCAGGTCCAGGGCCGGTACGTCGGGGTCGCGCGACTCGGGCACCAGCCAGAACGCCAGCGCGGCGGCGATCAAGGCCACCGGGGCGAGGGCGAGGAAGACGCTGCCCCAGTAGTAGTGCTCGAGCAGCAGGCCGCCGGTCACCGGACCGGAGGCCACGCCGACACCCACGACCGCTCCCCAGCCGCCCAGGGCGGCCGCGCGCTGCTTCCGGTCGGTGAAGGCATTGGAGATGATCGACAGCGTCGCGGGGAAGATCATCGCGGCGAAGGCGCCCATCCCGAACCGGGCCGCGATCAGGGTGCCGGTCGAGTGGACCAGGGCGCCCAGGACGCTGGTGGCCGCGAAGCCGAGCAGCCCGACGATCAGCGCAGGCCGCCGGCCGAAGCGGTCGGACAGGCTGCCGAACGCCAGCACCAGCGCGGTGAAGGCGAGGTTGTAGCCGTCCACGACCCACTGCAGGCCGCGGGTGCCGGCCCCCAGCTCGCGGGCGATGCTCGGCAGCGCCACGTTGACGATCGTGACGTCGAGGTTGATCGCCAGCACGGCGACGTACACCGCGGCGAGGATGCCGGCCTTGCGCTTCATGGGTTTCTCCCGTGTCGAAAAATGTTCCCACTGTCAACATGTCCACGATGACACGCGGATGTTCCCACTGTCAACACCCTCGGCCCGGAACGCCTACGATGCACTCGTGAGCTCGTACCACCACGGCAACCTGCGCGAGGCCCTCGTCGAGGCGGCCGTCGAGCTGGCGCGGGAGAAGGGGCCGGACGGGCTGGTGCTCCGCGAGGTGGCCCGACGTACCGGGGTCTCGCACAACGCCGCCTACCGGCACTTCGCCGACCGGGACCAGCTGGTCCAGGAGGTCGCGTCGGTGGCCCTCGCCGAGCTGGCCGCGGCCATGCGCGCCAAGGTCGGCCGCGTGCGGGCGAAGGATCCGCAGGACCGTGCGCGCAAGCGGCTGCGTGCGACCGGGCAGGCGTACGTCGAGTACGCGCTCGCCGAGCCCGGGCTGTTCCGGGTGGGCTTCGACGAGGGCAGCATCGGGGAGCTGGCCGGGCCCTACCAGCTGCTCAGCGAGGCGCTGGACGAGTGCCTCGAGGTGGGTGCGTTGCCGGCCGCGAAGCGCCCCGGAGCCGAGCTGTCGTGCTGGGCGGGCGTCCACGGCTTCTCGATGCTCTACGGCAGCGGCCCGTTGCGCGACACCCCGCGCCGGCAGCGCGATGCCGATCTGACCCGCCTCCTGGACGGGATCGACGACGCCCTCCGGTAATCTTGAGGACTTGTCACCTCCCGGTCGGGAGGGGCGATGGGCGTGCTCGAGGGGAAGCGTCGATGTCGGATCAGGTGGAGCGCGAGGTCGCCACCGAGCAGGTGTTCGTGGATCGCGTCTACGCGCAGCTGGACCATGCCGGGCTGGCGGCCCAGGAGCTGGCCAAGGAGGGCCACGCCCGCGGCCGGCTCGGCCACGAGGGTGGCCTCGTCGAGCGTGACGCGATGGTCTTCCAGGCGGCCAAGCGGCTCGCCCAGCTCGACGCCGCGCACGAGGGCCTGGTCTTCGGCCGGCTCGACCTGGTCGACGACATCGACCCCGAGCCGCGGTACGTCGGCCGGATCGGCCTGCGCGACGACGACCGCGAGTCCCTGCTCATCGACTGGCGGGCCCCGGCTGCCGCCGTCTTCTACCAGGCGACCGCGGCCGAGCCGCACGGCGTGATCCGCCGTCGCGTCCTGCGCAGCAGCGGCCGCTCGGTCGTCGGTGTCGAGGACGAGCTGCTCGACGCGGATGCCCAGGAGGCCGCCGAGGCCGAGGGCCGCAGCCTGCCGATCGTCGGCGAGGGCGCGCTGATGGCCCAGCTCTCCCGCGCCCGCGACCGGAACATGCACTCCATCGTGGCGACCATCCAGGCCGAGCAGGACAAGGCGATCCGTGCTCCTGCCAAGGGCGTCGTGGCGATCTCCGGCGGCCCCGGCACGGGCAAGACCGTGGTCGCGCTGCACCGCGCGGCGTACCTGCTCTACACCGACCGCCAGCGCTACGAGCGCGGCGGCGTCCTCGTGGTCGGCCCGTCGGGCGTCTTCATGCGCTACATCGAGCGGGTCCTGCCCAGCCTCGGCGAGACCGCCGTCGCGCTGCGCAGCCTCGGTGAGGTCGTCAGCGACGTGCGCGCCACCCGGCACGACGAGCCGGCGGTCGCCGACATCAAGGGCTCCGCGCGGATGGCGGAGCTGATCCGGCGCACGGCCCGCCAGCAGGCGCCCGGCTCGCCCACCGAGTTCCGGATGTTCTACCGCGACGACCGGCTGGTCCTGGACCGCGGCCGGCTCGGTCAGGTACGCCGCCAGCTCATGTCGCAGGGCCTGCGCAACAAGCAGGTGCCGCGCGTCGCGCACGCGCTGCTCGACGCGCTGTGGCGCCAGGTCCGCTCCGAGCGTGGCCGCGAGCGCGGCCGCGAGGAGTTCAACGAGGACCTGCGCGGCAACGACGACTTCCTCGACTTCGCCCTCGCCTGGTGGCCGCCGCTCGACGCGCCGACGGTGCTGTGCTGGCTGCGCGACCCCGAGCTGCTCGCCCGTGTGTCCGAGGGGCTGCTGAGCCGCGAGGAGCAGCGACTGCTCGCGAAGTCCTGGGCCCACCTGGACCCGTCGCGCCCGATCAGCGGCCAGATCTCGATCGAGGACGTGCCGCTGCTCGACGAGCTGCGCTACCTGCTCGGCGACAAGCCGGAGCGCAAGGTCGACGACGATGGCTACGCCGAGGCCCTCCGCGACAGCGACCGCGAGGAGCTGCTCACCGCCTCCGACCGCGAGTTCGCGAGCGGGCGCGGGTGGGTGGCGCCGACGTACGGCATCGACGACGACCCCTACGCGCACGTGCTCATCGACGAGGCGCAGGACCTCAGCCCGATGCAGTGGCGGATGGTCGGCCGCCGTGGTCGTACGGCGACCTGGACCATCGTCGGCGATCCGGCGCAGTCCTCGTGGCCGGTGCCCGCGGAGTCGGACGAGGCGCGCGCGAAGGCGCTCGAGGGCAAGGCCGTCCACGCCTTCCACCTCTCCACGAACTACCGCAACAGCGCCGAGATCTATGCGTACGCCGCGGCGTACGCCGAGCGGGTCGGCCTCGACGCGGACCTGCCCGACGCCGTGCGGCGCACCGGCGCGGAGCCGGTGCAGATCGGTCCGGTGCCCGACCTCGAGGCGGCCACCCGCACGGCTGTCACCGAGCTGGCCCAGCAGGTCTCCGGCACCGTCGGCATCGTGGTGCCGGTCGCCCGGCGCAGCGAGGTCAACGGCTGGCTGGCCTCCTGGCCCGAGCTGGCCGAGGACGCCCCGTCGGCCGCCGCCTCGGCGCGCGACGCGGCCGCTCCGCCCTCCGGCACCGACCGCGTCGTCGTCCTCACCGGCCTCGACACCAAGGGCCTGGAGTTCGATGGCATCGTGGTCGTCCGGCCGCAGGAGATCGAGGACGAGTCCGCCACCGGCCGCGCCACCCTCTACGTGGTCCTCACCCGCGCGACCCAGCTGCTCACGACGGTCTCCTGATCCCCGTCGTACCTGGCGTTCTGGTCCTGATTTCCGCGAAATCACGGCCAGAACGCCAGGTGCGATGAAACCCCGCGGCCGGGTAGGGGATCAGCCGACGCTGTCCAGCACCGCCGGGTCGATCCCGACGGAGGTGAGCACGTCCTCGAGGACGAGCAGCACCTGGCGGGCGAGCCGGTCGACGACCTGCGACTGGGTCTCGTCGTGGTGGTCCAGCCACCACAGGGTGCCGGCGTCGACCATCCCCATCAGGCTGGCGAGCACGGCGTCGGGAGCCGGCACCGCGACGTCGCCGACGACGCGGCGGGCGTGCGCGGTGGTGGTGTCGACGATCTCGGAGAGGAACTGCGGGCGGCCGCCGCGGTCGCCCTGGAGCGTGATCGCCTGCCGCTGGGCGGTGACGAAGCGGTAGAGGTGCGGGTGCTGGGCGGCCCAGCCGAACTGCTGGTCGATCATGGCGCGGACGACGTCGTACCGGAGCCCGGTGCTGGTGAGCTGGGGCCGGACGTGCGAGAGCAGCTCCTTGCTGGCCTGCCGGGCGACCTCGCGGTCGAGCTGCTCCTTGCTCGCGAACAGCCGGTAGACGTTGGGGCGCCGGATGCCGGCCCGCTCGGCTATCTGGGCCATGCCGACGCCCGGTCCGAGCTCCTCGATCGCGTCGCGGGCGGCGCGGACCAACGCCGTACGCCGCTCGTCGCCATCGATCACACGACAACCCTACCGGTCCTGATACACCTTGTATCAAGCGTCCTCGGGTGGTTGAATCGTGGTGTTGATACAGCCTGTATCAGGCTCTTCCCGAAAGGTTCCACATCGTGCCCACCCGCCGCTCGCCCTGGATGGACTCCTCGGAGTCGCTCGACGACTTCCGCGACCTCTGCCGCACCTTCATGGAGAAGGAGGTCCGCCCCAACGTCGAGAAGTTCATCTCCAACAAGGAGGTCGACCGCGACCTGTGGAACCGCGCCGGCGAGGTCGGCCTGCTCTGCCTCTCCATCCCGGAGGAGTACGGCGGTGGCGGCGGCACCTTCGCGCACGAGGCGATCCTCATCGAGGAGCAGGCCAAGGTCGGCGACAGCAGCTGGGGCGTCTCGCTGCACAACGGCATCGTCGCCCACTACATCCTCGCCTACGGCTCGGAGGAGATGAAGCAGGAGTGGCTGCCGAAGCTCGCCTCCGGTGAGGTCGTCGGCGCCATCGCCATGACCGAGCCCGGCACCGGCTCGGACCTGCAGAGCGTCAAGACCAAGGCGATCCGCGAGGGCGACGAGTACGTCATCAACGGCTCGAAGATCTTCATCACCAACGGCCGCCAGGCCGACCTCGTCATCACCGTCGCGAAGACCAACCCGGAGGAGGCGGCATCCGGCATCTCGCTGATCCTCGTCCCCACGAACACCCCGGGCTTCTCCCGCGGCAAGACCCTCGACAAGGTCGGCATGAAGGGCCAGGACACCGCCGAGCTCGTCTACGAGGACGTGCGCGTCCCGGTCACCAACCTGCTCGGCACCGAGGAGGGCCAGGGCTTCGTCCAGCTGATGATGCAGCTGCCCCAGGAGCGCCTGATCATCGCGGTCTCCAACACCATCGCGATGGAGTACATGGTCGAGGAGACGCTGCGCTACGTCCACGACCGCGAGGCCTTCGGCCGCCCGATCTGGGGCTTCCAGAACACCAAGTTCAAGCTCGCCGAGTGCGCCACCGAAGCGCGCGTGGCCCGCTCGTTCGTTGACGAGTGCATCGGCCTGCACCTGCAGGGCCAGCTCGACATCCCGACCGTGGCGATGGCCAAGCTGTGGTGCTCGGAGAAGGCCCAGGAGGTCGCCGACAAGTGCCTGCAGCTGCACGGCGGCTACGGCTACATGAACGAGTACCCGATCGCCCGCGCCTGGGCCGACCTGCGCATCTCGCAGATCTACGGCGGCACCAGCGAGATCATGAAGGAGATCATCAGCCGGACGATGACGGCACCGGCCTGATCGTCGTACCGACGAGAACAGCAGCCGCGCGGTCCCCACAGATCCGCGCGGCTGCTGCCCTTTTCGCGCCGCTGCCTCAGTGACGAGGCTCGGCGGTGGGGAGGACCGGACCGCCATGGAGGGCGAAGATCCGGCGCTTGACGTTCTGCGGCAGCGGTGTCGCTCCGGTGAGCGGCAGGACCCGGCCGATGGCCTGGTCGCGTGCCGTCTCGAGGATCTTGACGACGGCGGCCTCGGAGCGGCGCAGCCGCGCGTAGGTCTCGTCGACGTCGTCGTGGCTGGCCTGGCAGTCCAGCTGGGCGACGCACATCCGCTCCCAGCGGGCGCGGAGCGCGGCCACCAGGCCCGAGGGGCCGTCGAAGTACGCCGACCACTCCTCGCGCCACGGGACGGCGCCGGTCATGTCGCTGGCGGCTGCGGCGATCGCCTCGCGGATGATGCGGGTGCGTTCGTGGGTCTCGGTCCAGGTCATCGTCGTGTTCCTTCCGGGGAGCTGCTGCGGCGGTGCGCCGCGGTTCACGGGAGGAGGAGCGACGGGGGTGGGCCGCTGATACACCGGTTTCGGAAAACTTCTCGGATGTATCAGGAGCACTGGTCGCGCGCTCTGTATGTGCGGGACCATGCACAGGTGGACGCTTCGCACCCACTCTCCGAGCTGGTCCCGGCCGCCAAGGGAGGAGACCAGCATGCGTGGGACGCGATCGTGGAGCGGTTCCTGCCGCTCGTGGGCGCCATCATCCGCGCGCACCGGCTCTCGGAGGCCGACGGCGACGACGTCAGCCAGACCGTGTGGCTGCGGCTCGTCGAGCACCTCGGCGCGCTGCGCGAGCCCGACGCCCTGCCCGGGTGGATCCGGACGACGACCCGCAACGAGTGCCTGCGCCTGCTCGGTGCGCGCGGCAAGGTCCGCGCGGTCGACCCGCAGGCCGAGCACGGCCTGGACGCCGTCGTACCGGACGAGGCGGGGGAGGAGCTGCTCGCCGCCGAACGGCGACAGCTGCTGCGGGAGGCGCTCGCCGAGCTGCCGGCCGGCCGTCGGGAGCTGCTGCTCCTGCTGCTGGCCGATCCGCCGGTGGGGTACGAGCAGATCAGTGCCCGGCTGGGCATCCCGATCGGGAGCATCGGGCCGACCCGTGCGCGCGCGCTGGAGCAGCTGCGGCGGACACGGGCGTTGCGTGAGCTGGAGGGGGAACGAGCATGAGTGACCTGAGCTGGGAGTCCATGTCCGACGACGAGCTGCTGGCCGCGTTGGGCGACGCCGTCGCCGAGACGGGGGCGGTGAGCGACCGCCGTCGGGACGCCGCCCGTGCGGCGTTCACCTGGCGCACCGTCGACGAGGAGCTGGCTGAGCTGCTGCACGACTCGCTGCTGGACGCGGGCGCCGCCGTCCGCTCCTCAGGAGGTACGCCGCGCGCCCTCACCTTCGGCCGCAGCGGCATCACCGTCGAGGTGGAGGTCGACGGCGACCAGGTGCTGGGTGAGGTCGTCGACGGGGCGGGCGCCGCGGTGACGCTGCAGCGACCGGATCTGGAGGACGGGACCGTCGAGGCCGACGCGGCGGGCTTCTTCCGCTTCTCCGGGGTCGGTGCCGGGCTGGTGCGCTTCGTGGTGGAGGTGGGGGGCTTCTCCCTCACCACCCCTTGGGTCACCCTCTGACGACCCGAGTCAGGTGAGGGGTCCGACGATCGTGATCGCGTTGCCGTCGGGGTCGGTGCCGGGGATGCCGGCGCCGAACACCGTCGCGTACGCCGCGGAAGGGTCCTTGAGGTTGCCGCTGCGACTCATCTCCGCGGCGATGAGACCGGTGACGACAGGAGTCGCGAACGAGGTGCCGCTCCACTGGGCGAGACCCTTGAAATTCCGGACGTCGGGCACGCCGTTGTGGATGTTCTGGGGCTCGTAGCAGGTGTACGTGCCGACCGGGAAGGCGTTCACGTGGTCGGTGCCGCGGGCGTAGACCTTTACCCAGGGGCCGTGGTTGGAGTACTTCGCGACCTTCGCGTCGGGGTCGACGGCACCGACACCAACTGCCCACCCGAACGCCGCGGGCCAGAACGGCTTGGTGCTGCTGTCGTTGCCGGCAGCTGCGATCACCAGCGTCTTGGTCCCCAGGACGCCGAGCGCGTCGGCAAGGGCGTCGAAGCCGATCAGCCGGAAGTTGTTGCGGCTATGGGTGCCGGCCGAGATCGAGATCAGCTGGGGGTCACCGTGCTCGTGGTACGCCTGGTGCAGCTGCTCCACGATCTCCGACTCGAGCACCGCTCCACCGTGCGTCAGGGCGCCCTCCACCTGGACGTGGGCGCTGGGGGCAGCGCACTTGACGATGCCGGCGACGAACGTGCCGTGGCCCCCGTACTCCTGGATCGCGGCCTGGTTGATCACCTCGATGTCTTGCGGGTCGGCGACGACGCCGGCGTGCAGCCAGGTGTGCTGCGTCGCGGCTTTCGGCCACCAGCCGGTGTCGACCACGGAGACTCGGACGCCTTCGCCGTCGGCGCGGGAGGAGTCGAAGCGCGGGACGGGGGCGTCGGTGCGGGGTTCCTCGGGTTCGCCGTAGGGGCAGAGGTGGCCCGTGTTCACTACGTAGAGGACGTGATCGGGTGATGCCGCGGGACGGCCGTCGCTGTCAGGAGCGACCTCGGCCTCGAGATCCTGGAGGGTGCGCAGGACCTCGTCGTGCTCGTCGCGGCGTGCGGGCAGCCGCACGGACAGGAGGCCAGGAACACCCCGCTGCCGATCTTCAATGATGAGCTCGCCATCAAAGTCTTCGCGTCGCCGTTCGAAGAAGCCGTTGATCTCCTCCATCCGGTCGGCTCGGAAGAGGGCGTACCCGGGGCGGAAGAAGTACGCCGCATCCGCGTCATCCTTTGTGCGGCTGCCGTCCTCGGTTGCCCCCGCGATCTCGCCGTCGAAGGCGCGTCGGATCACCCTGGCCTGTACCCGCGTCGTGGCGCGTCCCAGGTCGTCGTCGCGGCGCTCGTCATCATCGGGATCGATCCTTCGCCACCAGTCCCAAGGACGGAGCAACCTCGACAGGAGCGAGCCGATCCGCGTGATCGAGAGGAACGTACGGTCCGGCTGTGACATGGCCACTCCTGGAGCTCGGAGAACTGGGGCCCGAGTCGCCCACCGGCGCTAACGTAGTGGCGCTCAGGAGCTCCGGTAAAGAGTGTTCTCCACCGATTTGAGGACGCCATGCGCGACTTGCTCGAACGTGCGCTCGACCATCCGCGGGAAGCGCGTCGCGAGGCTGAGGCACTCCTCGACGAACGGGATCCACTCGTCCGCTCGTTTGCGTGGCAGGCGCTGGGGATCGTGCTGCGCGACGAAGGCTCACTTCGAGAGGCGCTGGTAGCACTACGGCGTGGGCTGCTCGCAGCGGCCGAGGCAGGTGATGGGCCCCGCCAGGCCGATGTGCGCGCGACCTATGCCACGGCGCTCGCCTTCGCCGGACGCATCGACCAGGCGCTGACCGAATTCGACACAGCGCTCGGCTCTGCTGATGAGGATGGCGTCGGGCGAGTGGCCTTGCGCAAGGCCGGGGTGCTCGCTCACGTCGGGCGATACCGGGAGGCCATCGTCGTTGCCCGAGGCGCTCTTCGCGACTTTGAACGTACCGACGATCGTGTGTGGTCCGCGCGCACGCACGTCTGGCTCGGGCATCTCGAAGTCCGGTTGGGTCATCTGTCGGCGGCGGAGTCAGAGATCAACTTGGCTCTCGAATTGCTCGACGGGGCGGATGGCGCGGATCGCATCGCGGCCTTAGGCAACCTTGCCGAGCTGGCCGCGATCCGCGGGGACCTTGCATCCAGCCTGAGGCTCTACTCGGAAACCATCGACGCATACGAACGAATCGGATTTCCCCCTCGGATGGACGACGTCGTCCTCTTCGCCCAGGCGTACCTCGCTGCTGGTCTGCCGAATGAGGCGTGCGCTCTTCTCGAACAGTTCGACGGGGGTCTGGGGCCACTGCAAACACCGCAGTTCAGCCTGATGCGAGCTGCTGCGTTGTTCGCGGCCGGTGACGCAGCAGCGCATGAGGCGTCGCGCTCTGCGGTCCGTGCCTTTCGAAGACAGCGCAGACGCTGGTTTGAGCTACGGGCACGTCTCGTCTCCTGTCAGGTAACGGCCGACGCGTCGCCTACCACCGCACGACAAGCGCGCGACGTGGCGCAGGAACTTCACGTGGAGCAGGCGGACGAGGCACCCGTGGCCCTCACCCTCGCCGGCCGGCTGGCCAAGGGGGAGGAGCGGGGGGAGCTGTGGCGGAAGGCGGCGTCGTACCGGAACCACCCCAACGCCCTGGTCCGGGCAGCCGCCTGGATGGCCCGCGCCCTGGAGCGTGAGGAGGCGGGGGATCGCGGTGGCGCTCTGCGGGCGTGCCGGGCGGGGCTGGACGCGATCGATGAGCAGCGGCGGCTGCTGGGGAGCTCCGAGCTCAGGGCCCAGGCGACCACGCACGGGCGGGAGCTGACCGAGGTCGCGTTGCGGGCCGCAGCGCCCGACCCGCGGCGGCTGCTCGGCTGGGTCGAGCGGACCCGCGC
>DATFHM010000236.1:0-6044 GCA_035248385.1 Nocardioides sp.
GCCGACCCGCACGAGCCCGACAAGCGGGCGGTGATGGCGGCCAAGCGCTACCGCGACGCCGGCCACCGCACCTTCCACCGCTCGGCGACCTACACCGAGGGCCGCAGCGTGAAGCGCTCCCGCGACGAGCGCGCCCTCAAGAAGGGCTCGACCTGGGGCCAGGTCGTGGCCGCGAGCGAGTGGGCCGTCGCGGAGTGGAACGCGCTCAACCGGCTCTGGCTGGCAGGGGCCCCCGTGCCGTACCCGGTGCAGCTCGACGGCACCGAGCTGCTGATGGAGTGGATCACCGGCACCGAGGGGGAGTCGGCGCCGCGCCTGGCCCAGACCCGGCCGGACCGCGCCCTGCTCCGGGAGTACTTCGACCAGCTCGTCGAGGCGATGGCCCTGCTGGCGCAGTCGGGCATCGTGCACGGCGACCTGTCGGCGTACAACATCCTGGCCACGGGGGAGCGCGTCGTCATCATCGACCTGCCCCAGATCGTCGACCTGGTCGCCAACCCGGCGGGCTTCGACCTGCTGCTGCGCGACTGCACCAACGTGTGCAGCTGGTTCCGGGCGCGCGGGCTCGAGGTCGACGAGCAGGCGGTGTACGCCGACCTGCTGAGCCACGCGTTCTGAGCCGGTCCAATGCTGACGAGCAGCAAATCCTTCTGTAAACTGGCCCACATGACGGAAAACATCCGCACCAGCACCGTCTGGACGACGCTCCGTGACGCCGTGACCGCGTTCCAGGCCCACCAGGACACCGACGGATCGGCGCCGGACGCCCCGGCCGGGCTGATGGACACGATCCGTCGCAGCATCGCCGAGCTGGCGCCGCACTTCCCGCACGACGCGGCGTACCTGACCGCCCTCGACGCCGACCTGGCGCGCTGGCAGGACCAGGGCTTCGGCAAGCCGGACTTCCTCGACTCGCTGACGGCCTTCAACCCGTCGGCCGCCCGCGCCGACGGCCGCCAGCACCTCGTGGTCTTCCCGATGTACACCCAGAACGGCAGCACCGAGCGCCACCTGGAGGCCGTGCTGATCCACGAGGTCTGGCCGCAGTGGCTCGCCGAGCTCGAGGCCACCCGCTACGACAACCCGATGTTCGTCCCGATCCGCTTCGACGACTTCACCAGCGGCTACGACACCCACTCCGCGGTGCTCTTCCCCGAGACCGTCGCCGTCCGCGAGACGCCGGCGAAGTACACCTGGGGCGCCATCTTCTGCGACCGCGAGGCCGCCCGCTTCCGTGCCGTGACCAGCGCCGCCGCCGACACGCTCAGCCTCGAGCTCGACGACGACGTCCGCGACCTGCTCGCCGACCAGGCCCGGTGCGAGGAGGCGTTCGTCCTCTGGGACCTCATCCACGACCGCGCCCACAGCCACGGCGACCTGCCGTTCGACCCGTTCATGATCCGCCAGCGCCAGCCGTTCTGGATGTACGGGCTGGAGGAGCTGCGCTGCGACCTCACCGCGTTCCGCGAGGCCCAGAAGCTGCTCGAGCTCGGTGTCGCCCAGGCCGCGGACGTCCAGCACGCCGTGCTCTTCGACCGGCTGTTCCGCTTCCCCGTCTCCGGCGACCGGGTCCGCAACTACGACGGCATGGGCGGTCAGCTGCTGTTCGCCTACCTGCACCAGCACGACGCGCTCCGGTGGACCGACAACCGGCTGCACGTCGACTTCGAGGCCGCCCGCAAGCACACCGCGGCCCTCGGCGAGGAGATCGAGCGGTTCTACCGCGCGGGCATCGACCGCCCGAAGCTCACTCACTGGCTGGCCGGCCACGAGCTGGTGTCGACGTACCTCGCACCGCACCCGGCCTCGCGCTGGGCGAACGCCGCCGACAACCTCGACCTGACCCTGCCGCCGCGGCAGCTGGTCGACGAGGTGATGGCCGACGAGTTCCCGCTGAGCATGTTCTACGAGGCGCTCTCCCGGAAGCTCGGGGGAGTCATCGAGTCCACCCGGGGCGTGACCGGCAGACTGTCTGCATGATCGAGCAGCGCCACGACCCCGCCCGGGTCGGCTTCGCCAGCGACAACTACGCCGGAGCACACCCCGAGGTGCTCGCCGCCCTGGCCGCGGCCAACGGCGGACACGTCAGCGCGTACGGCGCCGACCCCTACACCGAGGCCCTGCCGCGGCTGTTCGCCCCGCTCTTCGGTGAGGGCCTGGAGGTCTACCCGGTCTGGAACGGCACCGGCGCCAACGTGGTCAGCCTGCTCGCGCTCACCGAGCGGTGGGACGGCGTCGTCTGCACCACGGACGCGCACATCAACACCGACGAGTGCGGTGCTCCCGAGCGGGTCGGCGGCCTCAAGCTGTTGCCCGTCCCCACCGAGCACGGCAAGCTGACGCCGGCCGACCTGGCGATCCCGCTGCGGGAGTTCGAGGACGAGCACCGGGCCCGGCCCAGCGTGCTGTCGCTGACCCAGACGACCGAGCTCGGCACGGTCTACACGCCCGAGGAGGTCACCGAGCTGGCCCGGATCGCGCACGGCTACGGCATGGCGGTCCACATGGACGGCGCCCGGCTGGCGAACGCGGCCGCCGCCCTCGACGTACCGGTCCGGGCGTTCACGCGTGACGCGGGCGTCGACGTGATCTCCTTCGGCGGCACCAAGAACGGCCTGGTCTTCGGCGAGGCCGTCGTCGTGCTCTCCCCGGACAAGATCCGCGGCCCGCTCTACGTCCGCAAGTACGCCATGCAGCTGAGCTCGAAGATGCGCTTCATCTCCGCCCAGTTCGAGGCGCTCCTGCACGACGACCTGTGGCTGCGCAGCGCCGCGCACGCCAACGCGATGGCGCGGCGGCTGGCGGCCGCGGTCGCCGACGTGCCGGGCGTCGAGGTCACGGCGCCGGTCGAGGCCAACGCCGTCTTCGCCCGGCTCCCGCGGGTCGTCGCGGACAAGGTCGCCGAGGAGTTCCCGTTCTACCTGTGGGACGAGTCCGACCACGACAACCCGGTGGCGCGGTGGATGTGCAGCTTCGACCTCACCGAGGCCGACGTCGACGCGTTCGTGGCCGCCTTGCGGGCGGCCAGCTAGAGGAGATCCCCGAACTTCCCGATCGTCTCGACGATCGCGGCCTGCGACGCCGACGAGAAGGCGTCCAGGTCGAAGAATCCGTGGATCAGCCCGGGGTAGGTCGTGTGCTGCACCGGTACGCCGGCGGCGGCCAGCGCCTCGGCGTACGCGACACCCTCGTCGCGGAGCGGGTCGTACTCGGCGGTGACCACCACCGCCGGCGGGAGGCCCTCGAGGTCGCCGTGGAGCGGGGCGATGAGCGGGTCGGTCGTCGAGGTGCCCTCGGGCACGTAGTGGCCCATGAACCAGGCGATCGTGTCCGCCTCGAGGAAGTAGCCCTTCGCGTTGTCGGTGTGCGAGGGGTAGGCGGTGCCGCCGTCGGTGGCCGGGTAGACCAGCAGCTGGGCGGTGATGCCCGGGACCTGCTGGGCGACGACCGCGGACAGGTTGCCGCCGGCCGAGTCGCCCGCGACGCCGAGCGACGCGGAGCCGCCGAGCTCGCCGAGCCGGGACGCGATGTCCTTCGTCGCGGCGATGGCGTCCAGCGGAGCCGCCGGGAACGGGTGCTCCGGCGCGAGCCGGTAGTCGACCGAGACGACGACGGCTCCCGCGCCGACGCAGATCGCGCGCGCCATGTTGTCGTGGGTGTCCAGGTCGCCGACCACGAAGCCGCCGCCGTGGAAGAGCGCGACGGTGGGGACGGGGCTGGACTTCTCCGGACGGTAGACCCGCGCCCGGAGCGGGCCTTCGGCACCGGCGACCTCGGTGTCCTCGACCGAGGCCACCGGGACCACGGTCGCCGTGGGGCGCAGGTGCACGGTCAGGTTGCGGAAGGCGTTGCGGGCGCCCGCGACGTCCATCGCGGCCATCGGCGTACCGGCGGCGACCAGGTCGAGGAGCGGGGCGATCTGCGGGTCGAGGGGCATGCCCGGCAACCTAGCCGTCAGGTGGGCCACTCCGCGGGGTAGTCCGGAACCGCGGCGTCGTGCTGCTTCTGCAGCTTCTTGCGCGCCCGGTTCGCGAGCCGGTCACCGAAGACCATGCCCTGGGTGTGGTCGGTCTCGTGCTGCAGGCACCGGGCCAGCAGGCCGTCGCCCTCGAAGCGCACCGGCTCGCCATCGAGCCCGAAGCCGGTGACCGCGGCGAAGTCCGGCCGCGCGCACGGCACGAACGCGCCCGGGAACGACAGGCAGCCCTCGTCGCCGTCGTCGAGCTTGCGGTCCTTGCCCTCGGGCAGCTCCAGCGTCGGGTTGCAGACCACGCCCACCCAGTGGTCGCCGGACGCGTCGGGGCAGTCGAAGACGAACACCGCCTGGTCCACGCCGATCTGGCACGCGGCCAGCCCGACGCCGTCGGCGGCGTACATCGTCGCGACCATGTCGGCGACGAGGGTCGCGAGCGCGTCGTCGTACGCCGTCACCGGCTGCTGCGGGTGGTGCATGACAGGCGCGCCCCACCGGGTCATCGGTCGCACGGTGCCGCCGCGGGGCAGCGGGCCGTACGGCGCGTGCGTGGTCGGCTCGGGAGGGGGAGTGGTGCCGCGGGCCATGGCCGCGATCCTAGGTGCGGGCCCTGCGACCGACGACACACGGGGTCAATCCGGACAGGGGTGTAGCGCGTTGTGTAACTCTGAGTTACATTTTCTGTATGTCCCTCCTTCCGAACCTCAAGCCGGGCGGCAAGCACGGGGTTCCGCGCAACGAGAGCCGTGACCCCATCGGCATCCTCGTTGCCGGCCTCAGCAAGCTCGCCCAGAGCGACCTCATCGACAAGGTCGGCCTGCGCAAGCAGACCGAGCAGGCCGTCTTCAGCGTCACCCGCACCGGGTTCAAGACGATGACGAACGCCAGCCGCACGTTCTCCAAGAAGGGCAAGAAGGGCGCGCCGGGCACCCGGCCCGCCCCGACGGCCGGCACCGGCCCGTTCGACCTGACGCCGTCCGAGGACGAGCAGATGCTGGTGGACGTCGTCAGCGACTTCGCCGACGAGGTCGTGCGTCCTGCCGCGGCCGAGGCCGACAAGGCCTGCGCCGCCCCCGACGAGCTGCTCAAGGCGAGCCTGGAGATCGGCCTGCCGATCCTCGGCCTGCCCGAGTCCCTCGGCGGCATCTCCGAGGAGCGCTCCGCCATGGCCGGCACGCTGGTCGCCGAGGCGCTCGCCAAGGGCGACATGGGCCTCGCGGTCGCGACGCTCGCGCCCGGATCGGTCGCCACCGCGATCGGCCTGTGGGGCACCGACGAGCAGCAGCAGACCTACCTCCCCGCCTTCACCGGCGACGAGGTCCCCGCGGCCGCGCTCGCGCTCAACGAGCCGACCGTGCTGTTCGACGTCCTCGCCCCCACGACCACCGCGACCAAGACGGCCGACGGCTACGTGCTGAGCGGCCGGAAGAGCCTCGTGGCCCGCGGTGACAGCGCGGAGCTGTTCGTCGTCGGCGCCCAGCTCGACGGCAAGCCCGTGCTGTTCCTGGTCGAGTCCTCGACCCAGGGCCTCAGCGTCGCCGGCGACCCGGCGATGGGCGTGCGCGCCGGCTCGCTGACGACCCTCATCCTCGAGGACGTCAAGGTCGGCCCGGACGCGATCCTCGGCGAGACCGACGGATCGACGTACACCGAGTGCGTGCGGCTCTCCCGCCTGGCCTGGTGCGCCCTCGCCGTCGGCACGGCCCAGGCCGTGCTCGACTACGTGACGCCGTACGTGAAGACCCGTGAGGCGTTCGGCGAGCCCATCGCCCACCGCCAGTCGGTCGCGTTCATGGTCGCCAACATGGCGATCGAGCTGCAGGGCATGCGGCTGCTGACCTACCGCGCCGCCGCCCGTGCGGCCGCCGGCAAGGACTTCAGCAAGCAGGTCGCGCTGGCCCGCAAGGCCTGCGCCGACCACGGCATGCGGATCGGCCTCGACGGCGTGCAGCTGCTCGGTGGCCACGGATTCGTCAAGGAGCACCCGGTCGAGCGGTGGTACCGCGACCTGCGTGCCATCGGCATCATGGAAGGAACGGTGCTGGTCTGATGGCCATCAACCTGGAAGTTC
>DATFHM010000237.1:0-14942 GCA_035248385.1 Nocardioides sp.
GGAGGCCCTCGAGGCCGACCACGACTTCCTCACCAAGGGCGACGTGTTCACCCCGGACCTGATCGAGACCTGGGTCGACTACAAGCGCACCCACGAGATCGCGCCGGTCCAGCTGCGGCCGCACCCGCACGAGTTCGAGCTCTACTACGACATCTGAGTCGAGCACGACGTACGACGGCCCCGGTCATCAGACCGGGGCCGTCGGCATCTGCGTCACCGATCGCCGCCGTCCTCGGCCGTCGGGTCATCGTCGTCGGCCGGGTGGGCGACGCCGCCACCGCTGACGACGTACCCCTCCTCAGGATCCTCGTCCGGTCGCAGCTCCTCGGGTGGGTCACCCATGGCAGGGCTCCCCAGCGA
The DNA here is from genome assembly GCA_035248385.1 of Nocardioides sp. Taxonomy (GTDB): domain Bacteria; phylum Actinomycetota; class Actinomycetes; order Propionibacteriales; family Nocardioidaceae; genus Nocardioides. Next base: position 361 of record DATFHM010000237.1, read on the forward strand.
GCCGCCTCGGCCGGAACCGGTCCGGGGATCGTCGTGGCCGCTCATTGGTGGGACGCCTTTCCGCCCTTGCGGCCGGCCTTGACCTTCTGGGCGTGCGTACCGCCCTGGGAGCTGTCGCCGCTCCCCGAGTGGCTCTTCTCGCCTCCGTGCTTCGAGGCGTCGGACGAGTTCGCGATGCGCGCCGCCCGCTCCTTCGACATGCCCTTGTCCTTCAGGGCCTCGTACTGCTTCTCGTTCTTCACGTTCGAGCTCTTGCTCGGCATCGGTCCTCCTCGGGTTGGTGGTGATGCCACCTCCGGTACCCGTGGTCGGCTCCGGCTCACCTGCGGTCGGCGGACGCCGGGAAGCGGGTCAGCCCGCGCAGGTCCAGCCCGTGACGGTGTGACCCGTCGCGTCGCAGGGCAGGATCGTCGGCGGCACCCAGCCCGACCCGCTGATCACGCCGTCGAACCTGCTCGGGGTGATGCTGTACAGGCGCATGATCAGGTTGAAGCGCTGCGTCGGGTTCGTGGCGTCACCGGCGGCGGGTGCCGGGAGCCAGTTCTCGACCTGCTCGGGGTCGGTGGGCCGGGTCGCCTGCAGGTACAGGTCGAGCGAACCGTCCGGGTTGACGTGGAGGTCGGACCGGTCGTTCAGGACGTAGCGGTCGAGCTCGTTGTCGACGAGGAACATGTTGGCGTCGTACATGGTGAGCGACCAGAAGCCGTCGGCCGGCGGCGGGAACGTCCCGGGGGCGAAGTGCGCGACGTACCGCTTCGTGGCCGTCAGGAGCTGGCCGGTGCGGTCCGTCTGCGCGACGGGATAGGTCGCGACCCGGCCGTCGAGCGCGCCCAGGCCGATCTTGTCGGTGACGGCACGGAACCTGTAGTCGGTCCCGTACGACCCCGTGTTCATCGCCAGCCAACCGTTGTGGGCGCTGAACCCGGCTGCCGCCATGGCACGTACGTCGGCGTCGACGCTGGCCGGGCCAGCCGTGACCGCGTCCCGGAGGCCGGCCAGGGTCGCCGCGTCCTCGGTCGCGGACGGGTGCAGCCCGACTCCGATGCCGAAGCGGTGCAGGCGATCCAGCATGGGGGCATCGGCGGCGTACGGCGCGTACCTCGCGAGCTGGTCGCCGAGCGCGTCGAAGTACGCGATGGGGTCCTCGCCCGGCTTCGTGCCGGGGATCGTCGCCGTGTCGACCTTGTCGTCGATCTTCGACGGCGCCTTGGGCGTCCAGTCCTTGCCGTACTTGTTGAGCGGGATGACGTGGTAGCTGTCCTGCAGGGCGTGGACGAAGGGCAGGTCGTCGGGGCTCTTGAGGATGGTGCGACCGATGACCCAGACGTCGTTCGTGTCGGCGTGGATGACCGGAAGGCCGCGATAGGTCGTCACGCCGTCGAGCTTGCCGTCGAGCTGGCCGGGGCCGACCACGATGTAGTCCCCGTCCGGGTGGGCGAACGGTCGCGCGGTCGGGTCGGGGTAGGCCTTGGCGATCGCGTCACCGATGTTCGCGAAGTTCGTCGTCCACATGTCCAGCAGCTCGAACACGTGGTAGTGGTCGGGGGTCTGCGGGATGCTGAGGACCATCGGCTGCCCGTCGGCCGGCAGGTTCAGGGTGGCGATGGAGTAGTTGGTGTCGCTGTTCGGGGCGACCACGTCGCGGAACTGGGCGCCGACGAGACGACGGCCGTGGCAGAACGTGTTGACCGGGCCGTAGCCGGTGACCTCGTTGCAGACGTTGACGCTGCGATAGGTGCGGAAGAGCCGGTCCATGTCGAGGAGCGGCAGACCGAACTTGTACGCGTCGACACCCGTGGCGTACGCCGCGTCGTGCTCGGCCTTCTGGGTCGGGTCGGTCGGGTCGTAGCCGGTGGCACCGGCGGCGTGGCCCGGGATCAGCAGGCTGCTCGCGAGAGCCGCGGCGGCGACCAGGGGCAGCGCCTTGGGGCGGAGCTTCATCTTGAGTCCTTCTTGTCAGGGGTTGGCGGTGTCAGACGCTGACGCCGTGGGCGCGCCAGTAGCTGACGTGGGGAAGGTCGTCGTCGAGCCAGTACGCGTCGTCCTCGGTGACGACGAGCATCTCCTCGAACTTCACGCCGACGTCCCCTTTGCCGATGTGCGGCTCGATGGCCCACAGGCCCGGCTCGCAGGGGCTGTCCGACTCCTCGTTCCAGATCGGCGTCGCGTTCATCGCCGGCCTCAGGACGGACTCGAGGACGTGACCCGACAGGTAGGCGATGGCCTGGGGGCTGAAGTTCTGCACCCGGAACGACGGCAGCCCTACGCCGGGCACCCGTCCGATCCTGTGCGCGACGACCGAGCCCGGGTAGTAGCTGTGGATGTTGTCGTAGCCCTGGTCGGCGATCAGCTCGTCGAGCGCCTTGTAGATCGTGCCCTGAGCATCGCCGGCCTTCACCATCTCGAGGATCATCGAGCGGTACGGCGCCAGCGCCATCCGAGCGGTGTGGAACTCCTCGCTCTCCTCCCCCGGGATGGTGCACGAGTAGCCCATGTCCGAGGCGGCGCGACCGAGGACGGGACCGACGTCGAGGATGACCGCATCGCCGCTCCTCAGCTTCCGGTCGGTCGGCAGGAACTGCTTGCCGAAGTGCGCCATCTTCGGGCTCAGCAGCTGCTTGAGCGCGTGCCCCGAGGGCTTCTCGAAGTCGCGGAACCGGGTGCGGTCGCCGAACCAGGCGAAGCCGTAGTGGAAGAACCGCTTGACGCCGCGCTCCTTGAGCCAGTCCTCGAGCATGAGAGCGGCCTCGCGCTCGGTCATGCCGACGCACAGCTGCTGCTCGACGGCAGCGGTGGCGTCGTACGCGAGCCGCTGGACGGCCTTGAACTCGGCCAGCTGGGCCGGGGTGAACTCTTCTCGTGACATGGGTCAGGTCCTTTCGGGATCTACTTGCCGACAGCGGCCATGCGGCCCGCGGCCCATCGCGCGAGCGACGGGGTGAAGCGCGAGGCGGCGTACATCAGGTGTGCCTCGAGCGCGATGGGGGCGACGGCCTTGTTCCTGGCGACCGCCTTGAGGATGTTGCGGGCGACGCGCTCGGGCGTGTAGCCACGCTTCTCGTACAGGGCGGCGACCTTGTCGCGACGCGCCTCGTCGTTCCCCTCACCACGGAGCTCGGTGTTCCGGGCGATGGCGGTGTTGATGAGGCCCGGGCAGACAGCCGTCACGCCGATGCCGTGCGGCGCGAGCTCGACACGGAGTGCCTCGGACAGGCCGACGACCGCGAACTTCGTGGCGCTGTAGGCACCGAGGTCCGGGTTGGCGAGGAGCCCAGCGGCGCTCGCGATGTTGACGATGTGGCCGCGCTTGCCGCTTGCGATCATGGCGGGGAGGAAGGCCCGGCAACCGTGCACGACTCCCATCAGGTTGATCGACAGCAGCCTGTCCCAGTCCGCCTCGGTCGTGTCGAGGAAGCCCCCGAGCACTCCGATGCCGGCGTTGTTGGCGACCAGGTCGACGGCGCCGTACTCCGCCTCGGTCTTGGCGGCGAACTCCCGCACCTGCGTGGAGTCCGAGACGTCCACGCACTGCGTCACCACCGTGCGACCGATGCTGCGCGCCTCGGCAGCGGTGGCGGCGAGGCCCTCCTCGTTCACGTCGCAGAGCGCGAGGTCGGCGCCACGGACGGCGCAGAGCAGGGCCAGCTCGCGGCCGATGCCGCTGCCGGCACCGGTCACGACGACGGCGCGACCGGTGAGATCGGTTGACGTGTACATGACGAGAAGTCTGTGGTCGCCGCCACACCTGATCCTTGACTTCAGACGACACCTTCTTGATGATCGACGACATGGCCACGATCCGGGGCACGTCCCTGCAGGGCTATCTCGAGCTGATGGAGGAGCTCGGCGGAGATGCCGGTGCGGTGCTGTCGACGGCACGGATCCCGGTGGCCATGGTCGGGAGCCACGACCACTTCCTTGACCACCGCCGGGTGATCCACGCCCTCGAGGGTGCCGCGGAGGCGACAGGAGCGCGCGACTTCGGGCGCCGGCTCGCGCTGCGGCAGGGGCTCGAGATCCTCGGGCCGGTGGGCGTGGCGGCGAGGACCGCGCCCACGGTCGGAGCCGCGCTGCAGGCGGTGAACCAGTACCTGTCGTTCTACAGCCCCGCGCTCGCGATCGAGGTCACCGTCGTCGACGACGAGCACGGTCGGTTCACCTGGGCGATCCGTGCCGAGCGGCCGCCGCCGCACGTGCAGTCCGCCGAGCTCAGCATCAGCCTGTCGATCCAGGTCTTCCGCCTCCTCGCCGGCGGGGACTTCCGCCCGACCACGGTCTTCTTCCGCCACGAGCCGCTCGTCGCCGAGGACGAGTACCGGCGCTACTACGGGACGACAGTCCGCTTCTCGGCCGACGAGCACGGCTTCACCTTCAAGCCCGGGATCCTCGACCGCCGGCTGTCGTCCGACCACGCGGTGCACCAGGTCGTCCAGGACTACCTGAGCGGAGTGGTCACGCCGCTGGACGACGACGTCACCCAGCCGGTGCGCCTGCTGGTCCGTCGCATGCTGTCGACCGGGGGCCTCTCGCTCGACCTCGTCGCGACCCACCTGGCCGTGCACCCCCGCACCCTGCAGCGACAGCTCGCCGCCGAGGGCCGCACGTTCGCGGACGTCGTCGACGAGGTACGCCGGGCGGAGGCCGAGCAGCACCTCGGGGGCAGCACCATGCCGCTGTCCCAGGTGGCCGGGCTCCTCGGGTACGCCGAGCAGAGCGTGCTCAGCCGGTCGTGCCAGCGGTGGTTCGGGAAGTCGCCGTCGGCGTACCGGCGGGAGGCGATGTCCGGGTCAGCAGGTCGATGAGGGCCGCCCGGTCGGCGGACGCCGAGGCGTCACGCCTCGTCGGGCGACTGACGCTCTCGAAGGACGCGCTCCACCTTCTCGCGGATGCTCGGCGAGTGGTCGAGGAGCTGGGTGAAGCGGTAGCCCACGATTACTAGCGCGTGGAGCGGCGTGTCGGCGACGACGGACGCGTTGCGGGGCTTGCCCGTGACGAGCGCGACCTCGCCGAACCACTCGCCGGCGCCGAGCTCCGCGATGACCTCGCCACCCCGGGTGACACTCGCCTTCCCCTCGATGACCACGACGAACTCGCGGCCATCGGCGTCCTCGGTGACCACGCGCTTCCCGGCCGGCAGGTCGATCTCGTCGGCGATGGCCGCCACCTCGGCGATCTCGTCCGCCTTGCAGTCGGCGAAGAGCGGGATCGAGCGGAGGAGCCGCACCTTCACATCACGTTCCAGCCGCATGACCATCGGGGGCCACCTTTCGGGGGAGGATGCCGATGCTGGCACACTTCCGGCTCCTCCGCGAGGATGACGACAGGGGCGGAGTCGGGAGTGAGGGGCGTGATGACCTGGTCGGCCAAGCGCCGGGCACGTACGTCGCTCCTCGCCGCCCTGGTGGCGGTCGCCGGATCGGCCGCCGCGTGCGGCAGCGACAACGCGGATCCGGCTCCGCAAGCCGCCCGGGATCACCTCAGCAGCTGCTTCAAGGTCGGCCACGTCGACTCGATCGCCGGCCTGAACGCCTTCGTCAGCCGCCTTCGCGGCGATCCGTCGTTCGCGGGCGGCGACGTCGGCGCGAGCGTCGACCTCCAGGACCGGCGCCAGCTCTTCGTGTTCGGCGACACCCTGCGCGGCGCCAGCTTCCCCGGGCAGAAGTTCGTCCGGAACTCGATGCTGGTCTTCACCCAGCAGTGCGGCTGGGCGGTGCTCCCAGCCGACGGCGGCGCGGTCATCCCGGACCGCGAGGACGGCGTCGGCTACTGGCCGATGTCGATCGCGCGCGTCCACCGGCCGGGCTACGACCTGGTCGGCGTCGGGTGCCAACGTGTCCGCTCGACCGGCGAGGGCGGGGTGTTCGGGTTCGAGATCCTGGGCCCGGCGTTCGCCAAGTTCGTGATCCCGACCGGCGGGACCCCCGAGCTCGTCTCGACCACCGACATCGGCCCCGACCTCGTCGACACCCGCAAGCCGATGTGGGGTGCCGCCGCCGTGGTCGACCACGGCTGGGTCTACGCCTACGGCACCGCGCGGCCACCGGGTGCGGGGCTCCAGGGCTTCTCGTTGCAGGTCGCCCGCACGCGGCCCGACTCCGTCACGTCGCCGTCGACCTGGCGGTACTGGACGGGCAGCGCCTGGTCGCTCCATCCCGGCAACGCGAAGGTCCTCATCCCGTCCGAGGGCGGCGTCTCCCAGACGCTCAGCGTCTTCCAGCAGGGCGGCCGTTGGTACGCCGTCAGCAAGAAGGACGAGGTGCTGGGCACCGATCTGACGATCTGGACCGCACCGGCGCCGACCGGCCCGTTCACAGCGGCGACGACCGCGGCGAAGATCCCGTCGGACGCCGCGACAGGGACGCTGCGCTACATGCCGCTCGCCCACCCGGACCTGCTTCCCGAGCCCGGAACGGTGGTGGTCAGCTACAGCCGCAACAACACCGACTTCTCGTTGGTGCAGCAGGACCCGCGGCGCTACCGGCCGCGCTTCCTCCGCATCAGGTTGCCGCGGTAGCGCGGCCGGGTCGGAGCTCAGGACCTCGCCGTCCGAGCCGATGGATCGGTCGAGCCGCCCGGTGATGGTCCGAGACGCCACGGGCGGGTGGCGTCCGGCCGACAGCGTCTCGGGGAGCTGCGGAGCCATCGATGCGAGCTGACTGGCGCTTGACGATCCGGCCGCCGCACCTCCAGGCCGTGCCCCGGTGGATCCCGTGGTTCGCCCTGGCCGTCGCCATCGGGTTCCTCGGCTGGATCATCTACCTCTCGACCGACATCTCTTCGAGCGTGACGACACACCACTACGACATCGCGTGGCTCGGCTTCGACGTCCTCGAGTGGTCGATGGTTTCCCTGGCCGCCTTCGCGGCCTGGAAGCACCACCGGTCGACCAGCATCTTCACCGGCATCTGTGCTGTCATGTTCGCCGTCGACGGCTGGTTCGACGTGTGGACGAGCCCTCGCGAAGGTGTCCTCGGCGCCGCCCTGCTCGCGGTCTGCCTGGAGGCCCCGCTGGTCGCCGTCTTCACCGTCGCGACCATCCACGGGGAGCGGGCCAGGAACAGCGTGGGAGCTGCAGCGCAGGCTCGGTGACCCGACCGTCGAGGCGGCTGCAGAGGCCGGCTCGGTCGAGCCTCTATGCGGCAAGCCCCTCCGTCGCTAGCATCCGCTGCAGCGTTCGTGCACGGCTCCGCACGACGCAGTGAGGAACAGTGATGCATGCAGTGGTTCGCGCCTCCGTCGCAGCGGTCTCCCTCGTTCTCGCGGTCACCCTCGGTGGCGTGCCCTCCGTGGCACACGCCACGGGAACGGGATCGACAACGCTGACGGTCTCCGCGACCGGTCCGGTCCTGAACCAGTCGTGGAACGTGATGGTGGCCTCGCTGACCGATCAGTACGGGCATCCGATCCGACATGCTCAAGTCACGATCACGCCGCTCGACGACGCGTGGAACCCGAATCCCGTGGGATCCTGCACTGCGACCACCGACGCGTCAGGTCGGGCATCGTGCGCCGTTCACATCTGGCTCGTCAACGAGACATCGTTCTCCGGCGTCGACGGCTCCTTCGCCGGCAACGACGAGCTCGCACCCGCCACCTCGTACACGCCGATCACGTTCGTGTACGGCTGGGCCCATGCCGACCGCACCAGTGGTTGGGCGCCTGTGGTCGACCCCGGTGTGAGAAACGAACGCTCCGGCAGCGGAAACGTGTCGTCGGCATCCGGTGATCCTCTCCAGGGCCAGGAGCAGCTGACGCTGACTCCCGGAGAAGCATCGGCTGACGCGTCGGAGACGACGTACTCGACGCAGCTGGGTGGGCTGACGCTCCGCGTCGTCGGGGCGGAAGCGCACTCCCGCGCGTCGTGTGTCGTGAGCGGCGGATTCGGCGTCGAACACGTCGTGCAGTCGTTCAAGGTCTCGGAGATCACGCTCACCGGCCTTGGCGTGCCTGGGGGTTCGCTGACGATCAACCCCGTCCCGGCCCAGCCGAACCAGACCTACAGCGTCCCGAACTACACCAATCTGGGCGGGCTGACGATCGTCGTGGGCGAGACGTACGACCACGAGGTGACCGCCGTGCACGTCACCGGACCGATGACGAGCATCTGGATCGCGTCGGCAGGTGCTCTGCTCGAGCACTGCGAGCCGGAACAGCACTGACCAGCCCGGCCGACGTGACTAGGAACGGACCAGCGCGCTCAGCTGGGCGGCGAGCTCGACGGAGGCCTCGATCTCCTCGCGGCGGATCGACACGCTCTCGACGTTGAGGCCGAACGGTACGCCGAGGCGGTCGCAGAAGTCGGCGAGCTCCTCGGCCGTCGCGGCGGCCTGCTCCAGCGAGGCGCGGAGCGGGTTCGTCGCGTGGCGGAGGTCGTTCTCGATCCAGCGCGGGACGTCGACGCCGAGCCAGCGCAGGAACTCCAGCGTCTTCATGGAGCCGCACACCGAGAAGGTGAAGACGATCGGCACCGGGGTCAGCCCGCGTGACTCGCACTCGTAGCGGTAGTCGGAGACCAGGTTCTTCGCGGCGTTGAGGTCGTAGACGACCTGGGTGACGAAAAAGCGGCAGCCCGCCTCCTGCTTGGCGATGAGCCGCAGGTGCTCGTTGTCGCGGCGGCTGTGGCGCTCGGGGATCGCCACTCCCCCGAGCAGCAGGTCCGGGTTGGCGTCGGCACGGAGCGCCTGGGCCTCGGCCAACGACACCGGTGCGGAGACGCCGCTGGAGGCGGCACCGACCATCACGGTCAGGGTGCGCTCGGGGTCCTGGTCGGTGAGCCAGGTGCGCAGGCCCTCGCGCTGGTACTTGCCGACCGCGCGGTAGACGATGACCGGGGTCGGCCAGTCCTGGAGGTGCCCGGCACGGTACGCCGACGGGTCGATCGTGGGGCTGAACGGGAAGGGGCGCTCGGCCGGGTTGCGCGAGCTCTCGTCGTCGATGTCGTAGAGGACGAGACCGTCCAGGTCGAGGCCCTCGAGGCGCTCGATCGTGGCCCGCGCGATCTCGGGCAGGCGCTCGGCCGGCGTCGACTCCCGCGGAGGGGTGATGGCGAAGAGGACGAAGCCTCCGCGCCCTGACGCGATGCGTTCGACGACCTGCACGCCGCGAGGTTAGCGGGTGCCCGAGCCGCGCTCGTCCTCCACCATCGAGGTCAGGATCCGACGCGCCCGTACGGCGGCGCGGTCGGCCTTGACGTTGAAGTACCGCCGCGGCGTCGTGTCCTCGTCGAGGCAGCGTTGCACCGTCTCCAGCACGGCGATGTCGCGGCCGGCCATCTCGTGGAAGACGGCGGCCAGCCGCGCGCCGGCATCCGGCGAGACCGCGGAGCCGCGCCACGAGATCTGCAGGAAGACGTGGGTCCTCCCCGCGGTCTCGGGGGTGAAGCCGTGGGTCCGCGCCAGCTCCAGCTCGGGACCGTCCGGGCCGCTGATCGTGTAGGTCTGCCGGTGCAGGCCGGGCGTCACGAACGTCCCGGTCTCCTTGCGGCCGAACGAACCGACGCTGTCGATCCCGGAGACCTGCGCCTCCCACGGAGCGAGCGGCGCCTTCGGCAGCTCGCGGGTGTACGACACCGACACCTCCGAGACCTCGACCTCCTCGAGCGGCGGCAGCGCCTCGATGCCCGGCGGCACCAGCTCCGGGTGCATCTCGAAGACGTTGGTCAGGTCGAGGTAGTGCTCGTGCAGCAGCGTCAGGCTGGCGGCCACCTCGCGTCGCTCCCCCACGCTGCTCCAGCCGTCGTCCTGGAGCCAGGGCGTCGACGGCGGCGGCCGGAGCCGCTCGCCACCCGGGGTCCCGGTCCAGATCCAGACGAAGGGTGCCCGCTCGACGACCGGGAAGGCGCGCACGTGCGCGCCCTGCGGCGGGTTGTCCTGGGAGGGGACGCGGACGCAGCGGCCGGTCGCGTCGTACGTGCAGCCGTGGTAGCCGCACACGACGAGGTCACCGTCGCGGTGACCGGCCGACAGCGGGTACGGCCGGTGCGCGCACCGGTCCTCGAGCGCGGCGATCGAGCCGTCGGCGAGCCGCAGGAGCACGACGTGGGTGTCGGCGATGCGTCGCGTGGTGAATCCGTCGCCCACCTCGTCGGAGGTCGCGGTGACGTACCAGCACTCCCGGGGGTAGCTCATACGTCCAGCACCAGCTTCTTCGACAGGGAGCGGGAGACGCAGAGCATCATCGTGTTGCCACGCGCGCGCTCGGCCTTGGACAGGATCGAGTCGCGGTGGTCGGGCGTGCCCTCGAGCACGTCGGCCTCGCAGGTCCCGCAGATGCCCTCCATGCACGATCCCAGCACGTCGACACCGGCCTTCTCGACCGCGTCGAAGATGGACGTGCCCTCGGGCACCGTCACGGTCACGCCTGAGCGGGAGCACTCGACCTCGAAGGAGTCGAGCGCGTCCTCGGAGGCCTCGACCTTCTTGGCCGCGAACCTCTCGAGGTGCAGGCTGCCGTCGGGCCACCCCGCGCACCCGTCCTCGACCGCGTCGAGGAGCGGGCCGGGGCCGCAGCAGTAGACGAGGGTGTCCGGCTGGGGTGTCCCGAGCACCGACGCCAGGTCGAGCAGTCCCCTCTCGTCCTGCGGCCAGACCGTCACCCGGTCGTCGCCCTCGAGCCGGTCGAGGAACGCCATCGACGCGCGGGAGCGTCCGCCGTACAACAGGCTCCACTCCGCGCCGCGTGCCTCGGCGGCCTCGATCATCGCGAGGATCGGGGTGATGCCGATGCCGCCGGCGATGAACTGGTAGCGCGGCGACGCTGCCAGCGGGAAGTGGTTGCGCGGACCGCGCACCTGGACGGTCGTGCCCTCGGTCAGCTCCTCGTGGACGTACGCCGAGCCGCCGCGGCTGTTCGGGTCGCGGAGCACCCCCACCTTCCAGGAGGTCTCGTCGGCGGCGCTGCCGCACAGGGAGTACTGCCGCGTCAGCGACGGGCTGAGGACGAGGTCGATGTGCGCGCCTGCCGTCCACGACGGCAGCTCGGCGCCCGTGGGGTCGGCGAGGGTGAGCTCGACGATGCCGTCGGCCGCCTCGCGACGACCCGCGACCTGCAGGTCGAGCTCGGTCTCCGTGGTGCTCTCGACCCAGCCCTCGCGGGACCGGGACGGCGTGGGCTGGGCGGCGGCGACCTCGCGGACGCGCGGGCGGGGCTCCTGACCGATCGGCGTGAGCCGGACCATCATCTTGGTGTAGCCACGGACGAAGTTCGACTGGAGGTACTCCGGCTCCTCGACGACCTCGATGTCCGAGAACCTCGCCAGCAGCTCCTCCCACAGGATCCGCAGCTGCATCTCCGCCACCCGGCTGCCCATGCAGCGGTGGGTCCCGATGCCGAAGGAGAGGTGGTGGCGTCCGTTGTGCCGGTCGATGATGAAGTCGTCGGGGTTCTCGAAGGTGCGCTCGTCACGGTTGGCCGAGGCGTACCACATCACGACCTTGTCGCCCTTGCGGATGAACTGGCCGTGCAGGACGGTGTCCTTCGTGGCGATCCGCCGCATGTAGGCCAGCGGCGTCTGCCAGCGGATGATCTCCTGGACCATTTTCGGGACGAGGTCGGGGTTGGCCCTGAGCCGGTCGAACTCGTCGGGGAACTGGTTGAGCGCGTACACACCGCCCGACATCGAGTTCCGAGTGGTGTCGTTGCCGCCGACGACCAGCAGGATGAGGTTGCCGAGGAACTCCATCGGCCGGTTGATGATGTCCGCGGTCTCCGGCGACATCTGCATCAGGGTGATCAGGTCGTAGCCCGGCTTCTCGCCGGCCGCGCGGCGGGCGGCCTTGTCGTGCCAGAGGGCACTGAAGCTCTTCGCCATGTCGGCGACGCCCGTGTACAGCTCGTCCATGTCGACCGCACCGCCGGTGGCCCCGGCGCTGGCGCCCGCCAGCTCGGTCCAGTAGACGAGCTTGCGGCGCTCGTCGTACGGGAAGTCGAGGAGGGTGGCGAGCATCCGCGACGTCAGCTCGATGCTGACCTTGTCCACCCAGTCGAACGGCTCGTCGATCGGCAGGCTATCGAGGACCTCCTGGACCCGTGAGCGGATCAGGCCCTCCATCTCCTCGAGGTTCTGAGGAGCCACGACGCCCTGGACGGCAGCGCGCTGCTGGTCGTGCCGCGGCGGGTCCATGGCGATGAACATCTCGATGTCCAGGCCCTCCGGCGGGGTGCCGATGACGATCTGCGGCTCGGCCGAGAACGTCTCGAAGTCCTTGTCGACGGTCACGATGTCGTCGTACCGGGTGATCGACCAGTACGGACCGAAGGCGCTGTTCGCCTGGAAGTGCACCGGCGCCTCGTCGCGCAGGCGCTTGAAGTACGGCAGCCACTGGCCCTGGCGGTACAGGAAGGGGTTGCTGACGTCGATCTCGGTCAGCTCGAGGGTGTCGACGTCGGGGAGCAGCTCGTCGACGAAGACCGGCTGGTTGTCACCGACCACCCGCCGCTTGGCCTTCTGGTACAGGTGCAGCCCCTGCACCTGTCGCTCCATGGGGATCGTCGCCTGGGCCTTGGTGATGATCTGGTCGAGGACTCGCATCTCACCAAGGTAGGCCCGCGCGGACCCGCTCGTCCGTGGCGCGGTGAACGAGCTTCGGGGCCACGACTGTCACCGTGCACAAGAGCTCGGGCCGGGAGTGGCGTCAGGCGTCGACGGCGTACAGGCGCCAGGTGTCGGGGACGCCCTTGAGCTCGTGCTCGCCGCGCTCGGCGAAGGCGATGCCGGAGCCGGCGACGAGGTCCTTCACGGTGCCGGAGACGAGGACCTCGGAGGCGCCCGCCTTGGCGCCGACCCGCGCGGCGATGTGGACGGCGATGCCGGCGACGTCGTCGCCGACGAGCTCGACCTCGCCGGTGTGCAGGCCGACCCGGATCTCGATGCCGAGCGGCTTGACCGCCTCGACCAGCGCTAGGCCGCAGCGGATCGCGCGGGCGGGGCCGTCGAAGGTCGCGAGCATGCCGTCGCCGAGGGTCTTGACCTCCACCCCGCGGAAGCGCGCGAGCTCGCGCCGCAGCACGGTGTTCTGCTGGTCGAGCAGGTCGCGCCAGGCGCGGTCGCCCATCTCGCTGGCGAGCATCGTCGAGCCCACGATGTCGGTGAACATCACGGTGGCCAGGACGCGGTCGACCTCCACGGCACGTCGTACGCCGGTGAGGAACTCCTCGATCTCGTCGATGACCGCGTCGGCGTCGCCGGCGTACATGGTGTGGTCGATGCCGGGGAGCTCGACGTACCGGGCACCGGGGATCTGGGTGGCCATCCAGGCAGCGCCGTGGTGGTTGACGGCGCGGTCGCCCTTGCGGTGCAGCACGAGGGTGGGCACGTTGATGCTCGGCAGGACCGCGCGGACGTCGATGTCCATGAACATCAGGTAGCTCTGAGCGAGCATCGCCGGGGTGGCGCCGTACCGCTGGAACTTCGCGAACGTCTCGACCGCCTGCGGGTCGTCCTGGAGGCTGGGCGCCATCACCTCGATCATCGCGCCCTCGTAGAGGTACGGCGTCATCTCCAAGGACGCCTCCAGCAGGTCCTCGGCCGGGGTCGCCCACGGATAGTCCGGCGCCCACGTCGACCGCGCCATCGCGCCGTAGAGGACGAGCGCGGAGGTCCGCTCGGGATAGGTGGCGGCGTACAGGATCGAGAGCGGGGCTCCCTCGGAGACGCCCAGGATCGCCGCACTGGTCGACCCCGCCGCGTCCATGACCGCGCGCAGGTCGTCCATCCTCTCCTCGAGGGTGATGCTCCCCTCGACCGGGTCGGACAGGCCGTTGCCGCGCTTGTCGAACATGATCACGCGGGCGAACGACGCCAGCCGCTCGATGATGTGGACCGCCGGCGGGACCTCCCAGACGAGCTCCACGTGCGAGATGTAGCCCGGCACGTAGAGCACGTCGATCGGTCCGTCCCCGACGACCTGGTAGGCGATCGAGACGTTGCCGGACCGCGCGTACTGCGTCTTGGGCCGCGCGATCATCGCGGCGACGTCCCGGGGAGGGTCATGAGGTCATTGTGCCGATCAGGCGTCGCGAGATGCGACGAAACTGGGCAGCGCCACGATGTCGATAACCGTCCGACGGCTCCGTCCCTGGGATGTCAGCACCACGAACCTGATCCAGGAGGACCACCATGAACAGCACCGCGACCATCGAGCTCCGCCGCAGCCTGACCGTCTCCCCGGAGCGGATCTGGGAGCTCTGGACCACTCCCGAGGGCATCTCCGCCTGGTGGGCGCCCGACGGCTTCCGCACCACCGTCGACACCCTCGACCTCCGCGTCGGCGGCGCTCTCGACTACACGATGACCGCCACCGGTCCGGAGCAGATCGCCTTCATGGAGCAGGCCGGCATGCCGCTGTCGACCAGCTCGCACAAGGAGTTCACCGAGGTCGACGAGCCGAACCGGCTGGCCTACGTGTCGCTGATCGACTTCGTGCCGGGCCTGGCGCCGTACCACCACCTGACCGTCGTCACGCTCGAGCGCACCGCGACCGGCACCGACGTCGTCATGGAGTGCGAGCCGCTGCACGACGAGGAGTGGACCCAGCGGATCGTCGCGGGGCGGACCAACGAGCTCGACAACCTCGAGCGCCTCG
>DATFHM010000238.1:0-2162 GCA_035248385.1 Nocardioides sp.
GTCGAACTCGACCCCGACCGCCCGGCCCGCGGCCTGTCCATCGCCGACCAGCAGATCGTCGAGATCGCCAAGGCCCTCTCCTTCGAGGCCCGCGTCCTGATCATGGACGAGCCGACCGCCGCCCTCACCGGCAGCGAGGTGGCCCGCCTCTTCGGCGTCGTCCGCGCGCTGCGCGAACAGGGCGCCGCGGTGCTGTTCATCTCGCACCGGCTGGAGGAGATCTTCGAGATCTGCCGGCGGGTCACCACCCTGCGCGACGGGGCCTGGATCTCCAGTGAGCCGATCGAGGGCATGACCGAGGACGACCTCGTACGGCGCATGGTCGGCCGCGACCTCGACGAGCTGTACCCCAAGCAGGACGTCGAGCCCGGCCAAGTCGCCCTGAGCGTACGGCGGTTGACCCGCGAGGGCGTCTTCACCGACGTCTCCTTCGAGGTTCGGCACGGCGAGATCGTCGGCCTCGCCGGGCTCGTCGGCGCGGGCCGTACTGAGGTCGCCCGAGCCGTCTTCGGCATCGACCGGTGGGACGCCGGCGAGGTCGAGGTCCAGGGGCGCAAGCTCACCAACGGCGCCCCCTCCACCGCCATGGCCGCCGGGCTCGCCCTCGTCCCCGAGGACCGCCGCGCCCAGGGCCTCGTGATGGACATGTCCATCGAGCGCAACATCGGCCTGACCGGTCTGCGCACCACCGTCAGGGCGGGCCTCGTCGACCGCGGCGCCGAACGCAGCCGCTCCCTCGACTGGGCCGTCAAGCTCCAGGTCAAGTACGCCAGGATCGCCGACACGGTCAACACCCTGTCCGGTGGTAACCAGCAGAAGGTGGTCCTCGCCAAGTGGCTCGCCACCGGCCCGAGGGTGCTGATCGTCGACGAGCCCACCCGCGGCATCGACGTCGGCACCAAGGCCGAAGTGCACCGGCTGCTCAGCGAACTGGCCGCCGACGGCGTGGCCGTCCTGATGATCTCCTCCGACCTGCCCGAGATCCTCGGCATGGCCGACCGCGTGCTCGTCATGCACGAGGGCCGCCTCACCGCTGAGATCCCACGCGCCGAAGCCACCGAGGAAACCGTGATGGCCGCAGCCACCGGGAGGGCCGCCGCATGACGGTGACCACTCCCAACGAAACCCCCGTCGCCGAGGTGCCCAGGTCCAGCGGCACCCGGCTCGTCGACCGCGTCTTCAAGATGCGCGAACTCGCCATCCTGCTCGTCTTCCTGGTGATGATCGCCATCACCCAGATCGGCAACAGCGACTTCCTGTCCGAGCAGGGCATCAAGGACCTGCTGCTGAACGCGACCATCCTGGTGCTGGTCGCCACCGGCCAGTCCCTGGTGGTGATCACGAGGAACGTCGACCTGTCGGTCGGCTCGACCCTCGGCATCAGCGCCTTCGCCGCCGGCGACTATCTGCACGGCGGCGGCAGCTCGCTCGTCGCCATCCTCCTGGCGGTGCTGCTCGGGGTCGGCTTCGGCCTGCTCAACGGCCTGCTCGTCAGCCTCGGCCAGGTGCCCGCCCTCGTCGTCACCCTCGGCACGCTCTACATCATCCGCGGTGTCGACTCCATCTGGGTCGGCTCCCGCCAGATCACGGCGGCCGACCTCCCCGGCGGCTTCGTGGACTTCGGCTCCGGCGGCATCTCCGCGGTGCCGTGGCTGGCACTGATCGCACTGGCGGTGCTGGTGGCGACGGCGTACTACCTCAAGCACTTCGGCAGCGGACGCGAGCTGTACGCCCTCGGCTCCAACCCGGAGGCCGCCCGGCTCGCCGGCATCCCCGTCCGCAAGCGGATCCTCGCCGCGTACACCTTCTGCGGCGGCCTGGCCGGCCTCGCGGGCGCCATGTACCTGGCCCGCTTCGGCAACGTCGACTCCGGCACCGGCAACGGCTACGAACTCACCGTCGTCAGCGCGGTCGTGGTCGGCGGCGTCGTCTTCACCGGCGGCTCCGGGAGCGTCTACGGGGCCGCGCTGGGCGCCCTGCTGCTGACCTCCATCAACAGCGTGCTGCCCGCCCTCGGCGTCAGCTCCGTGTGGGTGCTCGCCATCAACGGCATCCTGCTCATCCTCGCCATCGCGGTCGACCGGGTCGTCGCGCTGCGCGTGGCCTCCGCCCTGAAGAAGAGGAACGCCCGCCATGCCTGAGTCACTGACGCGCGCGGTCCG
>DATFHM010000239.1:0-6208 GCA_035248385.1 Nocardioides sp.
GATCGCGTCGTCCAGGTCCGGCACCTGCGACTGCAGGATCTCCCGCTCGCGGTGGGCGTCGGGGTAGTCCAGGTGCAGGTAGAGGCAGCGGCGCTTGACGGCCTCGGACAGCTCGCGCGAGGCGTTCGAGGTGAGGACCACGAAGGGACGGCGTACGGCCGCGACCGTGCCCAGCTCGGGGATGGTGACCTGGAAGTCCGACAGCACCTCGAGCAGCAGGCCCTCGACCTCGATGTCGGTCTTGTCGACCTCGTCGATGAGCAGCACCGTCGGCTCCTCGCGGCGGATCGCGGTGAGCAGCGGCCGCGTCAGCAGGAACTCGTCGGTGAAGATCGCGTCATGCGTCTCGCTCCAGGCCTGGTCGTGGTTCACGGCCTGGATCGCGAGCAGCTGCTTCTTGTAGTTCCACTCGTACAGCGCCCGCGCCTCGTCCAGGCCCTCGTAGCACTGAAGCCGGATCAGCTCGGCGCCGGTCGCCCGCGAAACCGCCTTGGCCAGCTCGGTCTTGCCCACGCCCGCCGGTCCCTCGAGCAGGAGCGGCTTCTCCAGGCTCCCGGCGAGGTACGCCGTCGTGGCGGTCGCCGCGTCGGCGAGGTAGCCGGTCGCGGTGAGTCGATCGGCGGCGTCGGACGGGGAGGCGAACCAGGTCATGGGCCCATCCTGCCAACAGCGGGGCCGCAGGTGGTCCAGACGGTTGTAGATCACACCGATCGGCGGCGTGACCAGGGCCGCCGAACATCGTTGAGAAGCATGTCCGGCCCCCGCACTGCCCTTGAGCACTGATCACCTGAGAGAGCGAGGTTGCCGTGACGGTCACGTCCTGCGCCGAACGCCCTGTCTGGGCGACCTTGGCGCTGTCCGTCCGGACGGCCCTGACCACCGGCGCGCTGGTGCTGCTCCTCGGCCTCGGGGCGATCAGCGTGCTCACCCGGCCGCCGGCGCAGCCGCAGGAGCTGGGCCTCTCGGCCCGCCCGCTGGACCACATGATGACGGCGAACCGCTGCTCCTACACGGGCTTCGACTCCTCGGTGATCCCGAGCAAGGCGATCGTCCGCGACATGTCCGGACGCAACCGGCTGGTCAGCTTCGACGACGGCTGGGCCGTGTTCACCGGCAAGAAGACCGGCCAGCTCGTCGCCGTGTGCCTCGGCCCCGCACACACGCGCTGAGCACACCCGCTGATCCCCCGCCGGACATACCGCCCCGGGGTATCCTCACTGTCGTGAGCGAGGAACACCAGCACGGCTACTCCGCCGAGCGCGACGCCTTCCTGAAGCGGCTGCGCCGGATCGAGGGCCAGGTCCGCGGCCTGCACCGGATGGTGGAGGAGGACCAGTACTGCATCGACATCCTCACCCAGGTCAGCGCGACCACGAAGGCGCTCCAGTCGGTCGCCCTCGGCCTGCTCGAGGACCACCTCGAGCACTGCGTCGCCGACGCCGCCCGGGCGGGAGGCCCCGAGGCCGACGCGAAGCTGAAGGAGGCCGTCGACGCCATCACCCGGCTGGTGCGCAGCTGACCTACCGCTGGACCGTCACGTCGGTGGGTGAGGGCAGCACCTCGTCCTTGCCACGGACCGTGTAGGTCACGTCGGTCGCGCCGGCCGGCAGGACCCCGGGGAAGGTCATCTGGGCCGTCGCGGTCTCGGTGACGTCGAACGGCACCGACCCGAGCGACGTACCTCCGGCGACCGCCGTCACGACGCCGGAGCACCCGCCGTGCCCGGGTGCGCAGAGCAGCGCGACAGTGACGTGCCCGGAGGCGTCGGGGGTCACCGTGGTGTTGGTGATCTTGAGCTCCGGCGGGAAGACGACGCCGTTGGGCGTGTTGTCACCGTTCGGGTCGAGGCACCCGTCGAACTCGTACGCCGGGTTGGGGACCGTGCGTCCCGACGCGTCGGTGATCGTCTGGTAGCCCACCAGGCTCGAGGGCGCGCCGACGGTGAAGCAGCCGTTGGTGTGCACGGTGACCTCGAGCTTGCCGTAGCCGGCGGACGGCATCGGGACGCTCGGGTCCGTCCACTTGGCCAGGCAGTTCCACGTCGTGCCCGGACCCGACTGCGGGATGCCCGGGCCCTTGTCGCAGTAGGTCTTCGTGCCCATGCTCGCCGGCGTGACGCCCTGGTGCCCGAGCAGCGCCGCCTCCCGCGTGTAGACGTTGTCGAAGGCCGCCGTCACGGCGTCCTCCAGGCGCGGCCGGGTGATGGCGCTGCCGCCGCCGGTGGCGATGGCGACCCCGGCGAGGCCGCAGGCCAGGAGCAGGACGACGGCGAAAGTGGTGATGATGCGTCGCATGTCAGCCTCCGGTGATGTCGCGACGGCGGACGATGGTCCAGGACAGGGCGAGCGCGAGCACGGTCCACACCGCGCAGGCGATCAGCCCGTGGACGAACGGCCCGAAGAACTGGGGGGCGGTGAGGAAGCCGTGCCAGGCCTCGAAGGCCGTGCTCGGCAGGTAGGGACGCAGCGACTCCGCGCCGCCCATCGCGCCCACGAGCTGGAGCACGAAGCCGAGGACCACGGGCCCGGCGATGCCGATGGCCGCGTTGCGCGACCAGGCCGAGAGCAGGATCGCGAGCGCGGTGAACGCGATGATCGGCGGGATCGCGTTGAGCCACGCGTACGCCGCCAGCCGCCACGCGTCCGACGCGGGGATCAGCTGCCCGGTGAGCCCGGGCAGGGCCGCGTGGCCGCCGACGAGCACGCTCGTCACGATCGTCGAGGCGCCGAGCACGAGCACCGAGAGCACCCCGAAGCCCATCGCGGCGACGGTCTTCGCGGAGAACACCGAAGTGCGGCTGACCGACCGGGTGAGGATCGTCTTCCAGGTGCCGTGGTGGTCCTCGCTGGCGAAGATGTCGCCGGCGACGACCGCGGTGAGCAGCGGGAGCACCCACTGCGCGGCGTACCCGAGCACGAGCAGGGCGAGCGCGAAGCCGTTGGTCGTGGCGTAGCGGCCGAAGAGGGTGTCCTTGGGCGGGTTGCCCTGGGCGTGGATCGCGAGCGCGATCGGCAGCGGCGCGACCAGCGCGCCGATGAGCACGCAGCGCGTCCGCCACTGGGCGGCGAGCTTGCGCAGCTCGAAGGTCAGCACGGCCCTCATCGGGTCACCTCCGGCTCGGAGTCGGTCAGCATGAAGAACAGGTGCTCCAACGGTGTCTGCAGCGGGGTCAGCTCGCGCAGCTCGATGCCGGCGGCGACGAGTGCGGCGACGTACGCCGAGATCGAGTGCTCCGGCCCGACCGCGGTGATCCCGTAGGTGTCCGGATCGCGGGTGACGGCGACGTCCGCGGGGCGGCCCGGGAGCGCGGCCGCCCGGTCGTCGTCGCTCGTGCGCAGCGTGTAGCCGGGGTCCGGCGCCATCTCGCGCAGCGCGTCGACGGTGCCGTGGAAGGCCACCTTGCCGCGGCTCATGATGGTGACGTTGTCGCAGATCTCCTCGACCTCGTCCATGTGGTGCGAGCTGAGCAGGACGCTCAGGCCGCTGGCGGCCAGCGACTTCACCAGCGCCCGCATGTCGCGGATGCCGCCGGGGTCGAGGCCGTTCGCGGGTTCGTCGAGCACGAGCAGCTTCGGCTCACGCAGCAGGCAGGCAGCGACCCCCAGCCGCTGCCGCATGCCGTAGGAGTAGCCGCCCACCCTGCGGTCCGCGCGGTCGGCGAGGTCGACGATCGCGAGCACCTCGTCGACGAGGCCGTCGCGCACCCCGCCGTCGAGCCGGGCGAGGCCCTCGAGGTTCTGCCGCCCGGTCAGGTACGGGTAGAACCGCGGGCTCTCGATGAACCCGGCCACGCCGTCCATCACGGCGATCCCGTCGCGGTCCCAGGTCCGGCCGAAGACGGTGATCTCCCCCGCATCGGGCCGGATCAGCCCGAACAGCATCCGCAGGAAGGTCGTCTTGCCCGCGCCGTTCGGCCCGAGCACGCCGTACACCTCACCGGGCGCCACCTGGATCGAGATGTCGTCGACCGCGAGCACCGCGCCGAAGCGCTTGGTGACCCCGACCGCGTCCACCGCTGGTTGCGTCGTCATGACCGCGACCGTAGGGAGGCCTGGATGAGGGGAACGTTAAAGAGCCGGCGCACGCCTCCGGCGCAGGACGTACGCCGCCACCACGGGCAGCGTCCCCGCGGCCACGATCAGGACCGAGAGCAGCTCGACGTGGTCGGCGATGAAGTCGACGGTGCCGAGGTAGTAGCCGGCCACGAGGAATCCCGCGACCCAGACGAACCCGCCGAGCACGTTGTACGTCGTGAACCGGCGCCGCGACATGGCCGCCGCACCGGCCACGGGCGGGGTGAAGCACCGGGCGAGCGGGACGAAGCGGGCCAGCACCACCGCGCGCGGGCCGAACCGCTCGAAGAAGCGGTGCGCGGCCTCGAGGTGGTGGGTGTTGAGCCAGCGCCGGTTGCTGACGAACAGCCCCGGACCCCAGCGCGACCCGATCAGGTAGCCGATCTGGTCCCCCGCGCTCGCGGCCACGAAGGCGCCGAGCACCACGAGCCACAGCGGCAGGCGCAGGTCGCCGGACGCCACGAGGATCCCGCCGGTGAACAGCACGGCGTCGCCAGGGAGGAAGAACCCGACGAGCAGGCCGGTCTCGGTGAAGAGCACGGCGAACAGCAACGGCGCGCCCCACGCGTGCAGGTGCAGCATCGCTGCGGTGATCACCGCCGTCACGCCGAAAGACTAGTGGCCCGTGCCACGCTATGAAGGCCCGATGAAACGGCTGGTTGCGGTGCAGAGTGGGACGAACAGCTGAGGAGGAGGAGCGGTGCGGATCCTGGTGGCCGAGGACGACGTCCGGCTGGCCGAGGTGCTCGAGCAGTCGCTCACCGAGGCCGGGTGGGAGGTCGAGGTCGCGCACGACGGCACGTCGGCGTACGGCCGCGCCCTCCCGGGCGGCATCGCGTACGACGTGCTGCTCCTGGACTGGATGCTGCCCGGGACCGACGGCGTCACCGTGTGCCGCAAGCTGCGCGACCTCGGCGTCGCGACACCGGTGATGATGCTGACCGCCCGCGGCGACGTCCGCGACCGGATCGACGGACTCGACGCCGGCGCCGACGACTACCTGCCCAAGCCCTTCGACCTCGACGAGCTGCTGGCCCGGCTGCGGGCGCTGCACCGTCGCTCGGCGTACGACGAGGGCGCGGTCCTCCAGGTCGGCGACCTCCGCGTCGATCCCGGCGCCCGTCAGGTCTTCCGCGGCGAGACCGAGATCGAGCTGTCCGCGCGCGAGTTCGACATCCTGCACCTGCTGGTCAGCCGCGCCGGCAAGGTCGTGTCGCGGTTCACCATCCTCGACGAGGTGTGGGACGGCGAGACCGACCTGCGCAGCAACGTCATCGACGTCTACCTCGCGACGATCCGCGGCAAGATCGACAAGCCCTTCGACACCAGCACCATCACGACCGTGCGCGGAGCCGGCTACCGCGTCGAGCTGCCGACGGCAGCCGGATCGTGACCGTACGTCGCAGGCTCCGCCGGCTGCCGCTGCGGATGCGGCTGGTGGCCGGGTTCGCCGCCGCGATGCTGGTGGTCCTCGTCGCGGCCGGCGGCTTCGTCTACTGGCGCGTGGAGTCCACGCTGGACCGCGAGCTGGACACCCAGCTGCAGCAGGCGACGGCCACGATCCGGCCCCTGCTGCAGGGCACCACCGTGAGCAACCTGGCCGAGGCGGAGGCCACCGGCGTCGGGTGGCAGGTGGTCGACGCCGACGGCCGGCCGCTCAGCCGTGGCGGCGAGGCGCCCACGCACATGCTGGTCACCCCGCGCCAGCTCGAGCGCGCCCAGCACGACCCGATCATCGACATCGGCGACATCCTCGACACCGCCGCGACCTGGCGGGTGCAGATCACCCCGCTGGGATCGACGTACCTCGTCGTGGAGGTGCGCCGCGACCACCGCGACGAGGCCCTGCGCGAGCTGCTCGCCCAGCTCGCGCTGGCCGGCGTCGGCGCGCTGCTGGTGACCTCGGTGGTCGGCGACCTGCTGGCCCGCTTCGCGCTGCGGCCGGTGGAGCGCTACCGCCGCCGTGCCGAGGAGATCGCCGGGGGCGCGGGCAACCTGCGGCTCGACGTACCCCAGGAGCGCGACGACGAGGTCACCCGGCTCGGGCACACCCTCAACGACATGCTCGCCGTGCTCGAGGAGGCGGTCGAGCGGGAGCGGCACTTCGTCAACGACGCCAGCCACGAGCTGCGGAC
>DATFHM010000240.1:0-6850 GCA_035248385.1 Nocardioides sp.
CGTCGATGACCTCGCCGGTGTTGGTGCCGCGCGGAGCCATGGACCACTCGGCGCGGCCCGGGGTGCCGTGGGCCGCCCGGCGCTCGGGTGAGCCCTCGAAGCCGCCCGCGGCGACCAGCACGCCGAGCCGTGCGGCGATCGTGACCGGACCCTCGGGTCCCATGGCCTCCACGCCGACCACCCGCCCGGTGGCGTCGCGGTCGAAGCCGACGACCTGGTGGCCGACGGCGATGACCGAGCCGTCGCGGGTCGCCATCGCCGCGAGCCGGGCGATCAGCGCCTGGCCGCCGCTCAGCGTGGACCGTCCGGGTTGTCCCGCCCGGTCGCGCTCGACGGGCGGCCGGAGGATCTCGGTGACCTCGGCGGGCAGGTCGCCGCGCTTGATCGACGACGGCTGGATGGAGCGGCCCATCGGGACGCGGCCCGGTGCGGCGAAGTACTCCGCGAACGGGATCCACTCGAAGTCCATCAGGTCGTCGGACTCGAGGGCGGCGACCAGCTTCGGCGCCTGGCTGAGCAGAGCCTCGACCCGGGCGGGGTCGGGGTCGTCGAGCACGGCGGCCAGGTACGCGCGGGCTCCCTCGGTCGAGTCCGGCAGGCCGGCGCGCTGCTGGACGTCGGTGCCGGGCAGCCAGCAGGCGCCGCCGGAGTACGCCGACGTCCCGCCGATCAGCGGCGTCCGCTCCAGCACCAGCACGGAGAGCCCGGCCTTCGCGGCGAGCGCGGCCCCGGTCAGCGCCCCGCCCCCGGAGCCGACCACCACGACGTCGTACGCGGATCCTGCGTCGGCAACGTTCATGGAGAAACGATAACGCGTTCTAGTTTTGCGGAGCTCTAGTCTGCCCGTGTGGGTCATGGACACGGGCACGGCCACCGGGCCGCACGGAGCGTCGACGCGTCGGTGCGGGTCGAGCGGCTGCCGCTCCGGCTCCTTCTTGGAGGTCTCGCGCTCGCGCTGGTGGCGACCGTCGTCGGCCTGGTCGTGTGGTGGCCCGCGCACGGCGTCAAGGTGGACCAGGCCGCGGCCGGCAAGGCGGGCGTGCTGTTCGCAGCGCCCGGGGTGACGTTCCCGCACGCGACCGTCGAGCAGGTCGGCCCGCTGTGCCCGCCCGGCGGGTCGTCGTCGCAGGGTGCGGGGTCCGGGTGCGGGACCCTCACCGTCGACCTCGGCGCGGGACAGGGCACGGTCGACGTGTCCGTGGCCCCGGAGGTCACCACGTCGGGGTTGACCAACGGCGACCGCGTCGAGCTGGTCAGGACACCCGGCGGGGACGGCGTCGCGCCGACGTACTCCTACTTCACGACCCTGCGCGGCGGGACCCTGCTCTGGTTGGCCCTGGTCTTCGTGCTGGTCGTGCTCGCGGTGGCGCGGCTGCGCGGCCTGCTCGCCCTGGCCGGGCTCGCCTTCGGTGGCGCGGTGGTCTGGTGGTTCCTCCTCCCGGCCCTGTACGACGGCGCACCCGGCTCCGCGGTGGCCCTGGTCAGCGCGGCGGCGATCATGTTCGTGGTGCTCTACACGACCCACGGTTTCTCGGTCCGGACGAGCACCGCACTGGCGGGGACGCTGCTCGGGATCGCGCTGACCGCCGGCATCGGCGCCTGGTCGATGAGCAGCGCCCACCTCACCGGGATCGCCGACGAGGGCGGCACCCTGCTGCAGACCTTCAGCCCGACCCTGGACTTCCGCGCGCTCCTGTCCGCCGCCGTCGTGATCGCCGGTCTGGGTGTGCTCAACGACGTCACCATCACCCAGTCCTCGGCGGTGTGGGAGCTGCGCGCCGCGACGCCGGGCGCCTCGCGGGCGACGATCTTCGCCAGCGCGATGCGGATCGGCCGCGACCACATCGCCTCGACGATCTGCACGATCGTCTTCGCCTACGTCGGGACCGCCGTCATCGGCCTGCTCCTGCTCCAGGTCTACGGCCTGCCCATGGGTCAGCTGCTCTCGACCGAGCAGCTCGCGGAGGAGGTCGTGCGCACGCTCGCCAGCGCGATCGGGCTGGTGCTCGCCGTACCGGTGACCACCGCCCTGGCGGCCCTGCTGGCCTCCCCGGGCGTCCGGCCACCGGCGGGCCGGCGGATCGCGGGCGCGCCCGCGGCTCATGGGGAGGGCTCCGTCCACCCGAGCTGAACGACGACCGGCGGCCCAGCGCGGGTGACCAGTCGCGCCCGGCCCGGGACGGCCCGCACCGGTCTCAGCCCGCCGAGCAGCGGGCCCTCGTCCGGGTCCCCGGAGAGCAGCAGCCCGGGATTGCCGAGGTCGAGGAGGGTGCGCAGAACCGGGTCGTGCAGGGCACGGGAGGCGCCGCCCGACCGTCGGCCGAGCACCAGGTGCAGCCCGATGTCGGAGGCCTGGGCGAGCAGCGGCTGCAGGGGCGCGAGAACACCGTCGGCGACCAGGTCGTGGTCGTCGACCACCACGAACGCCTCCGCCCCCGTCCACCACGACCGTGCTCGGAGCTGGGCGGCGTCGACCTCAGGCCCCGGCAGCCGCCGGGTGAGGTACGCCGCCAGGTCGGCCACGGCCCGTTCCGCCGGCGCACCTCCGGTGACGTGCCCGAGCCGCTGCTCGGGCGGCATCTCGCCGAGCAGTGATCGCCGGGGATCCACGAGCAGCACCCGCGCCTGGTCGGGGCCGCGGCTGCGCACCACCTCGCGGCACACCGCACGCAGCAGGGCCGTCCGGCCCGACGCTCGGTCGCCGAGCACGAGCAGGTGCGGGTCGGCGTCGAGGTCCAGGGTCACCGGCGCCAGCGCGGCCTCGTCGACCCCGATCACCACCTCGCGTCCGCGCGTGGCCGGATCGCCGATCTCGTCGAGCGCGACGCGGTCGGGGAGCAGCCGCAGCTTCGGGCCGGGTGGCCCGGTCCAGGCCGCGGCGATCTCGGCGACGAGCTCCTCGGTGCCGCCGTCCGAGCCCTGGGGGAGGGCGGTGAGGAAGTGGAGCTCGTCGGTGGTGAGCCCGCGCCCGGGCCGAGCCGGCACCCGGGCCGCGGCCTGCCGCCCGACCTCGGAGTCCATCGGGTCGCCGAGCCGCAGCTCGAGCCGGCTACCGAACAGGTCTCGGGTCGCTGCCCGGAAGTCGGCCCACCGCAGCCCGCTCGCCACCACGTGGACGCCGTACGCCAACCCGCGCGCCTGGAGCTGCGCGAGCGCGGGCTCCAGGTCGTCGAAGTCGGCCCGCAGCGTGCCCCAGCCGTCGACCACGAGGAAGACCTCGCCGTGGTCGTCCCCTGCTCCGCCCGCGCGCTCGCGCCGGTCCAGCAGCCCGGTGAGCTCGGCGACGACCCGGCGGACGACATCGGGCTGCGACCGCACGGCGGATCCGGCGACGTGGGGCAGGCCGGCGAGAGGGGCGAGGCCGCCGCCGAGGTCGAGCAGGTAGAGCTGCGCCTCCTGCGGCGTGTGCGTCAGGGCCAGCGCGGTGACGAGGGTCTGCAGCAGCGTGGTCTTGCCGCTGCGGGGCGCACCCACCACCGCCACGTGCCCTCCGGCACCGGCGAGGTCGAGGCGCAGGACGTCGTGGCGCTGCTCCCGCGGCCGGTCGACGACGCCGACCGGCACGACCAGACGGTCGGTCGCCCCGTCGAGCAGGTGCATCAGGGCGGCCGGCTCCTCCAGCGGTGGCAGCCACACCTGCCGCGCACGACGACCGTGTCGCGCGAGGCGGCGCACGGCGACGTCGAGCTGCGTCTCCTCGGCCGCACCGGGGGACGTCCGGGCTGGTGGCCCGACCTCGCCCAGGCTGAAGGGCAGCACCTGCGCCGACGGGCCGGCCCGCGCGACCGGCCCCGACACGTACGCCGCCGTGAAGCGTCGCAGGGTCGTCGGATCCGAACGCAGGAAGCCGACGCCCGGCACGGCCGGCAGCTCGTGCGCGTCCGGTACGCCGAGGACGGCTCGTGACTCCTGGGCGCTGAACGTGCGCAGGCCGATCCGGTACGACAGGTGCGAGTCGAGCCCGCGCAGCCGGCCCTCCTCCAGCCGCTGCGAGGCGAGCAGCAGGTGGATGCCCAGCGAGCGGCCCAGCCGGCCGATCGACACGAACAGCTCGATCAGCTCCGGCTCCGCGGCCAGCAGCTCGGAGAACTCATCGATCACCACGAGCAGCGACGGGAGCGGGTCGAGCCCGGCGCCGGCGCGCCGCGCCTGCTCGTGGTCGTGGCGCGACGCGAACGCGCCGGCGTCGCGGAGCAGCTGCTGGCGGCGTACGAGCTCGCCGGTCAGGGCGTCCCGCATCCGCTCGACCAGGGCGACGTCCTCGTCGAGGTTGGTGATCACGCCTGACACGTGCGGGAGCGCCGCCAGCCCGGCGAAGGTCGCGCCGCCCTTGAAGTCGACGAGGACGACGTTCAGCCGGTCGGGTGGCTGCGTGGTGGCGAGGCCGAGGACCAGGGTCCGCAACAGCTCGGACTTGCCGGAGCCCGTCGCGCCGATCACCAGGCCGTGCGGGCCCATGCCGCCACGCGCGGACTCCTCCAGGTCCAGCAGGACGGGACCGTCCTCGCCGACACCCAGCGGCACGCACAGCCGATCCCCTGCTGGCCGCGACGTCAGCAGCGTCGCGAGATCGGGCACCCCTGCCGAGGAGTCAGGCCGAGCCTCCCTCGGCGCCAGCCGCCGCGCGAGCGCCTCCGCCGAGGCGACCGAGCACCGGTCGGCACCGCCGGGCGCGTGCACGCACGGACCGCCCCCGATCGTCACCACGGTGGTCCCCGCTCGGGGGACCGGCTCGACGTCGCCGTCGACGACGAGCAGCAGGTGCGGCCCTCCGGCCGACGGCAGCAGCTCCTCGAGCGCGAGCGGGTCGCTGTGCACCAGCCGCACCGGACCGACCGCATCGCTGCGCACCGGGCTCCCGGCGTGCGGCAGCCACTTCACCCACTCCCACGTCGCCAGCGCGGCAGGACCCGTCACCACAGCCACCATGAGGTGATCGGGCGGATGGGCGGCGACCGCCGAGCAGACCAGGGCGCGGGCGCGCGCCCGGGCATCGGCGGTCGGACCGCCGAGGTCGATCCGCTCCTCCTCGCGCAGGTCGAGCAGGAGCGGAAGGTCCGGTCGGGTGCGCTGCACGTCCGCGAGGCGTCGCGCCAGCATGGCCGCCGCCGGATCCGCGTCCGGGTGGTCGTCGGGCGCCAGGGGCTCGAGCGCGACTGGCTGCTCGCCGACACCCCACCGAACGCGCAGGAAGCAGGGGTGATCGGGACCGCGCGGCTCCACCAGCCCGCGGGCGACGAGGGTCGGCAGGTCCTCGGGCGGCGGGTGGAGGACGAGCAGCTCCGCGCGCTGCCGCGCGGCCGCCCCGCGGACCTGCGCGCGTGCCCGGGCGAGGTGGCGCAGGTAGTCCGTCCGTGCCGCATCGGTACGTCGGGCGCGGGCGATCCGCTGCCGGTCGAGCTGGAGCACCACGACGACCGCGGTCGTCAGCAGGAAGAGCCCCGCGGCGGCGTACCGCATCAGGCTGTGGCCGCCGACGCCCGCGAACAACGCGATCGACCCGACGCTGGCGAGCATCGGGAGCACGGTCATCGCGGCCCCACTCGACTCGCGATCGGGCAGTCGCGGCGGAGCGTCCAGCTGCAGCTGGTCGGACGTGCTGGCGATGGTCATCGACGAACCCCTTCCCGAGAGACCGCCCACCCTGACACCGCCCGCCGACAACGGCGGCCGTTCTCCACAGGGCCCGCCGGGAACCGCCTGTGGACAACCCGCGCCGCCCGTTTCCGGGCCGCCGAGGACCGGGTAGCCGTCGTACTCCGGCACCCACCGCGGTGCCCCGACCGGAAGGACGAACCATGGGATCCACCGCACCCGTCTTCGGCCAGGCCCACGGCGCGCTCGGTCGCGCCGCTGGCCTCGTCACCGAGGCGAAGGTCGACTTCGAACGGCAGAGCCAGCGGCTCGACGGGCAGATCGCCGCGATCCGGGGCCGGTGGGGAGGGGACGGCGCGAGCGCGTTCTTCGCCCTGCACCGGGCCTGGCAGGAGCAGCACCGGATCGTGGTCAGCGCGCTCGACCGCTTCCACGCCGCGCTCGTCGAGACCGAGCGCGACAACGTCCGCGTCGACCAGCAGGCCGGTGACGCGATGCACCGCCTCGCCGGCCAGCTCGGCTCGGTCTGAGGAGGGGGCATGAGCGACCTCGACGGCCTGCGGGTCGAGCACGCCGCGCTCGACGGCGCGGCGGCCGACATGGACGACACGGTGCGGCGGATGGACGACCGGCTGGACCGGCTGGAGTCCGACCTCGCGCCCCTGCGCTCGCAGTGGGCGGGTGCCCAGGAGGAGGCGTACCGCGCGGCGAAGGCGCAGTGGGACGGGGCGATGCGTCAGATGCGCAACCTGCTCGACGAGAGCCACCGCACCGTCTCCGCGTCCAACCTCGACTACGTCGCGGCCGACAACCGGGGCGCCTCACGCTTCGAGTTCTGAGGACGGCGATGGCGGCGGCGGTACGGGTGAGCGTCGCGGCGGACAGCCGCCGCGTCGACGTCGCCCTGCCCGCCGCCGTCCCCGTCGCCGAGCTGCTGCCCGAGCTCGCCGCGGTGCTCGGGGTGTCCGGTGCCGCCACCATCGCCACGGTCACCGGCCGTCGGCTCGCACTCGAGCAGGGCCTGGCGGCGCAGGACGTCGTCGACGGCGCCATCCTCGTGCTCGCCACGGGGCGCCTCCCTCCACCGCGGGTCCACGACGACGTCGCCGAGGCGATGGCCGAGGCCGTCGAGGAGTACGTCGCTCCCTGGCCGGACGACGCCCGACGACCGGCCGCGCTCGTGGCGGGCGCCCTGCTGCTGGCCACTGCCGCCGGCGCCGCACTCCACCCGCTCGCCGCCGCCGCGCCGGTCGCG
>DATFHM010000241.1:0-9033 GCA_035248385.1 Nocardioides sp.
CGGCTCGAGCCAGCGCACACCGGGCACCGGCACGTCCGACTGCTCGCGGACGAGCCGGAGGACGTCGTACTGCGCCGTGAGGTCGTACGCCGGGAACACCGGCACGTCCTCGGCCGCGGGCGCGACCCGGGCGACGTACTCCCCCACCCTCGGCGAGCCGTCCTCGACCCACGCGACGTCCAGCACGACCGTCTCCGACGACATGCCGTTCGCATCGATGCCCGCGTGGATGGTGACGCGCGGGCCGGCGCCGGCGGGCAGCTGGGTCGCGAGCCACTCCTCCAACCGGCCGGTGAGCGCCTCGACGTCGCGGCTGGATCGCTGCAGGTGGAAGTCGGGGGGCGTCTGGTGCGTCACTGCATCTCCTCGCCAACAATCTAGAACAGGTTCTACCTCGTGCCTCGGTTACGGTACTCTCGGTATCGAAAGAAGGGAAGGGGTCCGTGGCAGCAACCTCCCGCTCCCGTACGACGGGCCGCCCGCGCGACCCGCGCATCGAGCAGGCCGCCCTGGCCGCCGTGCGCGAGCTGCTCACCGACGGCGGCTACGCGGCCGTCACCGGCGCGGCGGTCGCGCAGCGCGCGGGCACCACGAAGAGCGCCCTCTACCGGCGCTGGCCCGCGCTCCCCCACCTGATCCACGAGGCCGCGTTCCCCAGCGAGCTCGCCCTAGACATGCATCTCGGCGACGACCTCGAGGCCGACGTCGCGGGCATCGTCCGGGGTGCGCGCGACGCGCTGTGCTCGCCGGTCGGCGCCGCCGCTCTCCCCGCCCTGCTCGCCGAGATCACCACCTGGCCCGACCTCCACGCGGCCATGCTGGAGCGGTTCGCCGGCTCGTTCCAGGCCATCGACGCCCGCCTCCAACGGGCGATCGCCGCGGGCGAGGTGCACCCCGACGCGCGCGCGGCCGACCTCCTCCAGGTCGTCATCGGGACGATCATCGCCGGCGTGCTGCTGACCCCCGGTCAGCTCGACGACGACTGGGCCGACCGGCTCACCGCGACGCTGGTGCGCGGGCTCCGTCCCTGACTGCGACCGGGATGCGCTCGTACCCCCGCAGCACCCGCGTCTCCCGCCGCTCGGGCGTGCCGGCGACGCGCAGGTCGGGGTGGCGCTCGTAGAGCAGGCGCAGGGCGGTGGCGGCCTCGAGCCGGGCGAGGCTGGAGCCGATGCAGTAGTGCACACCCGCGGAGAACGCGAGGTGCTCGGCGGCGTTCGGGCGGGTGACGTCGAAGCGGTGCGGGTCGGCGAAGACCTCGGGGTCGCGGTTGGCGCCGCCGATGATCACCAGGGTCGGCATTCCCGCACGCAGGGCTACGCCCGCCACGACCGTGTCGCGCTGCGCGACCCGCATCGTCATCTGCACCGGCGGGTCGAACCGCAGCGTCTCGTCCACGGCGTTCGGCCAGCCGTCCGGGTCGGCCAGCAGGCCCGCGAGCTGGTCCGGGTCGCGGTCCAGGTGCACCACGGCGTTGCCGATCAGGTTGACCGTGGTCTCGAAGCCGGCGCCGAGGACGAGCAGCCCGACCTGGTGCAGCTCGGTGTCGGACAGCGGGTCCGGGGCGTCGGAGGTGATGATCTGGCTGAGCAGGTCCTCGCCCGGGTCGCGCCGCAGCTCCTCGACGTGGGCGGCGAACATCATGTGCAGCTCGCGCATCGCGGCCTCGGCCGCGCGGTACTGCCGGAAGGTCAGCGCCGGGTCGAGCGTCGTCGCGGCCAGGTTGCCCAGGGCGAGCACCCGCTCGCGGTGCTCCTCGGGCACCCCGAGCAGCTCGGAGATGACGACGACGGGCAGCAGGGCGGCGTACCGCTCGACGAGGTCGAAGCCGGTCTCGCCCTCGAGCTCGTCCAGCAGCCGGACGGCGACCTCCTCGACCCGGTCGACCATCCGGCCGACCTTGCGCGCGGTGAACGCGCGGGCGACCTGCTGGCGGTAGCGGCTGTGCTCCGGCGGGTCCACCGCGAGCATCGAGGGCGGGTCGAGCGGGCCCATCACGCCGGGCTCGGAGATCCGGGCGAGCAGGCGACGCAGCAGCACCGGCAGCTCGCCGTGCCCGCCGCCGACGCCGAAGTCCTCGCTGCGCAGGATCTCGTTGCAGGCGGCATGGCCGACCGCCGCGGCCATCGGGCCGTTGACGACGAGCGGGCCCTGCCGGCGCAGCCCCTCGAAGCCGGGCACGGGGTCGCGATGCAGCTCGGGGTCGATGGCGAGCCGGGCCGAGAGGGCGCCGCGACGCGCCCCTAGCCGGATCATCGTGCGGCCGAACCCGAACCCCAGCGCCCAGCGGCCCCAGGTCCTCGCCTCCTCGCGCACCTCATGCGGCGACATGGTCGCTCCCGTCCTCGGTCAGGTTCGCGTAGCGCTCCAGGATCCGGCGTACGCCGGCGAAGCGCTGGTCGATCCGCAGGCGCTGCTCGTCGAGGACGGCCTCCGGCAGGCTGGGGTCGACCTGGGCGTCGCGCGCCAGCTCCCAGCGATAGCGCAGCATGGCCAGCATCGTGGCGCGATCGCCGAACAGCTCGGCGTGCTCCTCGCTCCACGGCAGCGGTACGTCGGCGCGGGCCAGCTCCGTCTCGAGCTGCCGCAGCACCTGCCACCGGCGGTGGGTCTCGCTCCATCCCATGACGTCCTCCTGATCCGCGACCGGCTCCGTCGCCGGTTCGACGCCCTCGACGCTAGGCGCGCTGCGACCTCTCCAGCATCGCCCCACGGACCGCATCCGGCGTCCTACCGCGGGAGGAGATCGGGTGCCCTCCGCGGACGGACGCCGACCGCCCGCGGGCGGATCTACGCTGGGCCACGTGATGGCCATGGGGACGCGGTGGAAGCGCCGCATCGAGGAGCACTGCCTGGCGCACGGCATCTCCTACCCCTGGTACGTGCCGGTGCTGACCTGCGTGGCGACCTTCGTGTGCGCGGTGGTGGCGCTGAGCCTGCGCGACGCGCTGTGGCCGATCGGTCCGCTGTGGGCGGTGCTGGTGCTGGTGCCGGCCGCCGGCGTGATCCAGCTGGTGGGTGACGTCTGGCTCCCTTGGTACGTCGACATCCTCGGCGCGATGACCGGCGCCGCGCTCCTGCTGGCGACGCCCACGAGCCCGCACCTCGCCGGCCTCGACGCAGTGCCCGTGCTGCTGATGTGCGTGACCGGCGAGTCCACCGGCCGCGACGGCGTCCGCCCCGGCACGGCCGTCGCCCTCATCTCCGCCACGGTCCTCGGCGTGCACGCCGCCCTCACCGACCTGGCCGTGCTCCCGTTCCAGCTGCTCACCGTCCTGCTGGGGTACGTCGTCGGCGCGATGATCCTCTGGCAGGGCCGCGCCCTCGCCGCGGAGCGGATCGCGCGCGAGCAGGCCTGGCAGCAGGCGACCATGGCCGAGCGCCAGCGGATCGCCCGCGAGATCCACGACCTCGTCGCCCACTCCCTGAGCGTGACGATGCTGCACCTGACCGGTGCGCGGCACGCGCTGCGCGACCTCGGTGCCGCCACCTCCCCCGAGGAGGTCGTCACGACCGCCGCCGAGGTCGACGCGGCGCTGGCCGACGCCGAGGCCGTGGGGCGGCAGGCGATGACCGACATCCGCGCGACCGTGAGCACCCTGGCCACCGGCCCCAGCCCGCTGGCGCCGCTGCCGGGAGCCGCGGGCATCGCCGGGCTCGTCGAGCAGTTCCGCGCGGCCGGCCTGACGGTGTCGTACGACGAGCACGGCTCGCCCTCGCGGCTCCCCGACCCGGTCGGGCTGGGCCTGTTCCGGATCGCGCAGGAGTCGCTCAGCAACGCGGCCAAGCACGCGCCCGGCGCGCCGGTGACGATGCGGCTCGCCGTGTCGGAACGCGAGGTGGCGCTGTCGGTGCGGAACCCGGCGCCGGCCGGCCGCCGCTCCGGGGTCGGCTCCGGGGTCGGCTCGGGGGTCGGCTCGGGGCTGGCCGGGATGCACGCCCGGGCCGAGCAGCTCGGGGCGACGCTGTCCGCGGGCAGCTCCGACGATGGCTGGGCGGTCGACCTGCGGCTGCCCGTCGGCCGGTCCGGGCTGCACTGCCCGGTGGGCCTGCTCCCCGTCACGCCCGCCCGGACGGCGGAGGCGCGGTGACGGCGTGGTGACCGCGGCCGGACCCGTCGGCCTCGTGCTGGTCGACGACCAGGAGCTCGTGCGCTCCGGCCTGCGCCGGATCCTGCGCCGCCGCGACGGCTTCGAGATCCTGGCCGAGTGCGCGGACGGCGCCGAGCTGCCCGCGGTGCTCGACTCCCTCGGCGACGCGATCGACGTGGTCCTCATGGACCTGCGGATGCGTCAGGTCGACGGGATCTCGGCGATCGAGGCGCTGCAGCAGCGGACCGACCCGCCGCCGGCGCTGGTGCTGACAACCTTCGACGACGACGAGCTGCTCTCGGGCGCGCTGCGGGCCGGCGCCGCCGGGTTCCTGCTCAAGGACTCCCCCGCCGACGACCTGATCCGCGCCGTGCGGACCGTGGCCCTGGGCGGGTCGTGGCTCGACCCGGCCGTGACGGGGCGGGTGCTGGCGGCGTACCGCTCGACGCCGGTGCCGCGCTCCGGCCCCGCCGTCGACGCCCTCACCGACCGCGAGGTCGAGGTGCTCCGTGCCATCGCTGCCGGGCGCACCAACGGCGAGATCGCCGGCGAGCTGTTCATCTCCGAGCTCACCGTGAAGAGCCACGTGGGCCGGATCTTCAGCAAGCTGGGGCTGCGCGACCGGCCCGCCGCGATCGTCTTCGCCTACGACAACGGGCTAGTGGGCTGACTCCACGACCTCGACCCGCTGGAACTCCTTGAGCTCGGTGTAGCCCGTGGTCGCCATGGACCGCTTGAGCGCGCCGACGAGGTTCATCGTGCCGTCGGCGACCCGGGAGGGACCGAAGAGGATCTCCTCGATGGTGCCGACCTGCTCGAACTGGACCCGCTTGCCGCGCGGCAGGTCCGCGTGGTGGGCCTCGGTGCCCCAGTGGAAGCCGTGGCCGGGAGCGTCGGTGGCGCGCGCGAAGGGCGAGCCGACCATGACCGCGTCGGCGCCGCAGGCGATCGCCTTGGCGAGGTCGCCGGAGGTGCCGATCGAGCCGTCCGCGATGACGTGGACGTAGCGGCCGCCCGACTCGTCGAGGTAGTCACGGCGCGCGGCGGCCACGTCCGCGACGGCCGAGGCCATCGGCACGGCGATGCCGAGCACGGTCCGGGTGGTGTGGGCGGCGCCCCCGCCGAAGCCGACGAGCACGCCCGCGGCGCCGGTGCGCATCAGGTGCAGCGCCGCTTGGTGCGTGGCGCAGCCGCCCACGATCACCGGCACGTCGAGCTCGTAGATGAACTCCTTGAGGTTCAGCGGCTCGGCCTGCGACGAGACGTGCTCGGCGGACACGGTGGTGCCGCGGATGACGAACATGTCGACGCCCGCGTCGACCACGGTCTTGGCGAACTCCTTGGTGCGCTGCGGGGAGAGCGACCCGGCCACCGTCACGCCGGCGTCGCGGACCGACCGCAGCCGCTCGGTGATCAGCTCGGCCTTGATCGGCTCCTCGTAGATCTCCTGCAGCCGACGGGTCGCCTCGACGCCCTCGAGCTGGGCGACCTCCGCGAGCAGGGGCTGCGGGTCGTCGTACCGCGTCCAGAGGCCCTCGAGGTTGAGCACACCCAGGCCGCCGTGCCGCCCGAAGGCGACGGCGGTCTCCGGCGACATCACCGAGTCCATCGGCGCGGCCAGGATCGGCAGCTCGAACCGGTAGGCGTCGATCTGCCAGGCGGTCGAGACCTCCTCGGGGTCGCGCGTCCGCCGGGACGGGACGATCGCGATGTCGTCGAAGGAGTAGGCGCGGCGGGCCCGCTTGGCTCGGCCGATCTCGATCTCACTCACCCGCGAATCCTACCGAGTCGATCTCTTGACCTCAGAACGAGAACAGGTTTCAGTTCTGGCGTGCGCAGAACCGCGATGCTCCTCGCCTCCACGCTGCTGACCCTGGGCCTCGGCCCCACGGCCGCGAACGCCCTCGTCGGCACGCCCGCGAGCACCGTGGCGGCGGCGACGGCGGTGACGCCCGTGAACCCGCAGCCGATCGTCGCCGACGTCCCGCCGCAGAACCCGCACCTGGCGCCCGACGGCACCAACTCGATGCACAACGACGCCTACGGCACCAACGCCTACCGGGTCAGCGGGCCGCTCGGCCGCGACCTGCAGGTGAGCAGCCGGTCGTACGGCGTCTCCGAGTGCGCCACCATCGCCTTCGACTCGCGCGGCCGGATCGTCGGGCTGTGCGGGGGGCTGGAGGGCTTCGCGCTGCGGCTGATCGACCCGGTCACCCTGCAGCAGATCGCCACGCTCACCACCTCGACGCGGCCGCTCACGTCGCTGGTGGGCAACCCGTTCGCCGACATCTGCGGCGGCACCTACTTCTACCTCGACAACCACGACGTGGCCTACGTCGTCACGACCGACAAGACGATCGTCCGGGTCAAGGTCGGCGCCACGTCGCTCACCAAGATCGGCTCGTACGACGTCTCCGCCCAGGTCCCGGGCAAGGACTGCCTGGTCGCGACGATGCCCGACTGGTCCGGCAACGTCTTCTTCGCCACCCAGCAGGGCCGGGTCGGCGTCATCAAGCGGTCCACGGGCGTGGTCCACGCGATCCGGTTCGCCGGCGAGGGCATCTTCAACTCGATGTCCGGCGACGAGACCGGGGCCGTGTACGTCGTCACCGACCACAAGCTCTACGCGATCGCCGCCGGCGCGGCCGGTGTCCCGCACGTGCGGTGGGCGACGGCGTACGACCGCGGCAGCGTGCACAAGCCGGGCCAGCTCTCCCAGGGCTCCGGTACGACGCCGACCCTGCTCGACAACGGCCTGATCGCGATCACCGACAACGCGGACCCGCGGATGCACGTGCAGTTCTACCGGCGCACCGGGCCCGCCGCCGGCCGACGGGTCTGCCAGGCGCCGGTGTTCACCGCGCGCGCGTCCGACACCGAGAACAGCCTGGCCAAGGCCGGCCGGGACTCGGTGGTCGTGGAGAACAACTACGGCTACCAGGGCGTCCAGAGCACGATCCTCGGGCAGACCAGCTCCCCCGGCGTCGCCAGGGTGACCGCGCGCGGCGGCACCTGCACCGTCGACTGGACCAACCCCATCGTGGCGCCGACCTCGGTGCCGAAGACCTCGCTGGCCAACGGGCTGGTCTACGTCTACGCGAAGCCGCCGTCGAACCCGCTCGACGACAGCTGGTACCTCGCGGCCCTCGACGTCCGCACCGGACGGACGCGGTGGATGCAGAAGACCGGCACCGGCATCACCTGGAACAACCACTACGCGTCGATCTACCTCGGCCCCGACGGAGCGGCGTACATCGCGACCCTGGTGGGGCTGGTCCGGTTCAAGGACGGGGGCTGATCAGCGGTCGCGGAGCTGGTCGAGCAGCCGGCGGTCGCGCTTGGTGGGCCGCCCGGCTCCCCGCTCGCGCTGGAACACCGGCGCGACCCGCTCCTCCTTCGGCGGCAGCGCCGGAGTGCGGTCCTCGTAGGCGAGCACGGCGAGCGGCGCACCCACCCGCTTGACCAGCAGCTGCTTCACCACGACCACGTGCTCGCGGTCGGTGAACACCCGGACCTCGTCGCCGATCTTCACCGGCTGCGCTGGCTTGGCGCGCGCGCCGTTGATCCGGATGTGCCCGGCCTTCGCACCGGCCGTGGCCTGGGACCGGCTCTTGTAGAGCCGCACCGCCCAGCACCAGGCGTCCACCCGCACCGACATATCGCCCTCCTGCTGGAGGGACGATACGCCGGGCTGGGACCCCTGTGTCAGAGGCGGTCAGTGGCTGTCAGTGGCTGGCGTCGTGGCGCTCGCGGTCGGAGGTGTCCGCAGGCTCGGCGTCATCGGCGCGGTCGGCCGCTCGGCCGGTGTCCGGGTCGATCCGGTCCGCCTCGCGCATCCGGTCGGCGTACTCCTCCCGCTCGCTGTCCAGCTTCTGCCGGTGCGATCGCGCCATGGCCTCGCGGCGGTCCGCCTCGGCACGCGCCTCCTGCGACTCGGCCTCGAGGCGCCGGGCCTCGGCCTCGCGGCGCGCGAGCTTGGGCCCGTCACGCCGGGCGTCGGCACGGATCGACTCCGCGCGCTCCCGATCGCGGTCGCGCTTCTTGCGCAGCGCCAGCACCGCCAGGCCACCGAGGACCAGCAGCGCGACGACCACGTAGACCGCGATCCAACCGGGGTCGTTCCACTGTCCGAACCAGTCGTTGAGATTCATCGTCGGCTCCCTTCGCCGACGGGGCGGTACCCCTCCCTCCCACAGCCATGCGGGAGGGTCGCGCTCAGCGACCCGAGTAGTTCGGGGCCTCCACGGTCATCTCCACACCGTGCGGGTGGCTCTCCTTGAGCGAGGCGGAGGTGATCCGGACGAACCGGCCCTTCTCCTTCAGCTCGGGGATGGTGCGCGCGCCGATGTAGAACATCGACTGGTTCAGGCCGCCGAGGAGCTGGTGCGCGACGGTGGCCAGCGGGCCCTTGTAGGCCACGCGGCCCTCGATGCCCTCGGGCACGATCTTGTCGTCGCTGGTGACCTCGGCCTGGAAGTAGCGGTCCTTGGAGTAGGACTTCTTGCCGCGCGAGGACATCGCGCCGAGCGAGCCCATGCCGCGGTAGGCCTTGTACTGCTTGCCGTTGTGGAAGACGATCTCGCCCGGCGACTCCTCGGTGCCGGCGAGCATCGAGCCGACCATGACCGCGTCAGCGCCCGCGACGAGCGCCTTCGCGATCTCACCGGAGTGCTTCATGCCGCCGTCGGCGATGACGGGTACGCCGGCCGGGCCGGCCGCCAGGGACGCCTCGTAGACCGCGGTGATCTGCGGGACGCCGACGCCGGTGACGACGCGGGTGGTGCAGATCGAGCCCGGGCCGACCCCGACCTTCACGGCGTCCGCCCCGGCGTCGACGAACGCCTGCGCACCCTCGCGGGTGGCGACGTTGCCGCCGATCACCTGGACGTGCTGGGTCGCCGGGTCTCTCTTGAGCCGCGACACCATGTCGAGCAGCATCCGG
>DATFHM010000242.1:0-9906 GCA_035248385.1 Nocardioides sp.
CGCGTCACGCTCGGCGTCGGTGGAGATGTCGACGAGGATCGCGTAGTAGCTGACCAGCGAGCAGCCGGCGAGCACGCTCGACACGACCACCGCCACGGCGCCGAGCTGCCAGTGGTCGTCGTACATGAAGAACAGCAGGGACCCGACGAAGGCGCCGGCCCACGCGCACCAGCCCATGTGCAGGCGCTTGCGGCCCGAGCGGTCGACCATGGCGCCGACGACCGGCAGCACGAACGCGCTCGCAATGGTGGCGAAGCTGGTGAGGTACGACGGCAGCGAGCCCGCCGCGAGGTGCAGGCCGAGCACGTCGACCGTCCTCGAGCAGGTGTCGTCGGGGGAGTCGCCGCACCCGGCCGCGCGGCCGGCGACGGTGATCATCAACGGGCCGAACAGGACCGTCAGGACCGTGGTGAAGAACGCCGAGTTCGCCCAGTCGTACCAGTACCAGGCCTTCTGCTCCCGCGCCCGCGCGAGCGGGGTGAAGTCACCGAGCGCCTGCGGCGCACCTGTCGTCATGTCGTCCTCCCTCACGGCGGTCCCTCACCACCGGCCCAGCTCCTGGAGCACATCCTTGAGCACGTCGGTGCGGTCCGTGAAGATGCCGTCGACACCGAGGTCGACGAGCTGGCGCATCTCGTCGGCGTCGTCGATGGTCCAGACGTGGACCGGCTTGCCGGCCGCGTGCGCCCGCTCGACGAATCCACGGGTCACGACGGTGAGGCCGCTCCGCCGGTGCGGCACCTGGAAGGCCGTGAACCCGTCGCCGGCGAGCCGGGCCAGGCGGGCGCTGGGGAAGAGCCGCCAGGCCGCGATCTCGACCGGGTCGGCGGACGTGGCGACCCGCCCGCGGGTGAGCCGGCGGAACTCGCGGGTGCGGCCGCGTGAGAACGAGCCGACGGTCAGCCGGTCGTGGAGGCCGCGCTCCTCGACGAGGGCGGCCAGCGCCGCCGGCGTACCGGCTGCCTTGAGGTCGATGTTGAAGCTCGCCTCCGGGAAGGCGTCGAGCAGGGCGGCGAGGGTCGGCACCTCCTCGCGCCCGGCGATGCGGGCCTCGCGGATCTCGGCGAGGGTGAGGTCGGCGACAGCGCCCACCCGGTCGGTGACCCGGTCGAGGACGGCGTCGTGGAACGCGAGCAGCACGCCGTCCTTGGTCAGGTGCACGTCGGTCTCGAGGTGGGTGTAGCCCAGCGCCACCGCGTGGGTGAACGCCGCCAGGGTGTTCTCCAGGCCCTCGATCTCCGGGTGGTACGCGCCGCCGCGGTGGGCGAACGCGATGACCATCAGATGTCTCGGAACGTCTCGATGTCGGCGCCGAGCGAGCTGAGCCGCTCGGCGAGGTCCTCGTAGCCGCGGTGGATGACGTAGGTGCCGCGCAGCACCGAGGTGCCCTTGCTCGCGAGCATGGCGAGCAGCACCACGACGGCCGGACGCAGCGCCGGCGGGCACATCAGCTCGGCGCCGGTCCACGACGTCGGGCCCTCGATCATCACCCGGTGCGGGTCGAGCAGGGTGACGTGACCGCCGAGCTTGTTGAGGTCGGTGAGGTAGATGGCGCGGTTGTCGTAGACCCAGTCGTGCAGGTACGTCGCCCCGTCGGCCGTCGCCGCGATGACCGCGAAGAACGGCAGGTTGTCGATGTTGAGGCCGGGGAAGGGCATCGGGTGGATCTTGTCGCGCGGCGCGACCAGGTCCGAGGGGAAGGTGCGGATGTCGACGAGCCGGGTGCGGCCGTTGGCGGCGAGGTACTCCTCGGACAGCTCGCAGCGGAAGCCCATCTCGCCCAGCACGGCGAGCTCGATCTCGAGGAACTCGATGGGCGCGCGGCGCACGGTGATCTCCGAGCGGGTCACGATCGCCGCGGCCAGCAGCGACATGGCCTCGATCGGGTCCTCGCTGGGGGAGTAGTCGACGTCGACGTCGATGCTCTCGCGGCCGGTGATGGTGAGCGTCGTCGTACCGATGCCGTCGACCTGGACGCCGAGGGCCTGCAGGTAGAAGCAGAGGTCCTGGACCATGTAGTTCGACGAGGCGTTGCGGATGACGGTGCGGCCCGGGTGCAGGGCGGCGGCCATCAGGGCGTTCTCGGTGACCGTGTCGCCGCGCTCGGTGAGGACGATGGCGCGGTCGGGGCTGATCGCGCGGTTGACCTGCGCGTGGTACCAGCCGTCGGTGGCCTTGACCTCGAGGCCGAACGGGCGCAGCGCCGTCATGTGCGGCTCGACGGTGCGGGTGCCGAGGTTGCAGCCGCCGGCGTACGGCAGGTCGAAGTCGTCGGCGCGGTGCAGCAGCGGGCCCAGGAACATGATCACCGAGCGGGTGCGGCGGGCCGCCTCCTCGTCGATGTCGGTGAGGTCGAGGGACTTCGGCGGCACGATCTCGAGGTCGTTGTCGTCGTTGAGCCAGCGCGTCTGCACACCGAGGCTGGAGAGGACCTCGAGCAGCCGGTTGACCTCCTCGATCCGGGCGACCTTGCGCAGCGTCGTGCGACCGCGGTTGAGCAGGGAGGCGCACAGCAGCGCGACACCCGCGTTCTTCGAGGTCTTGACGTCGATCTCACCGGAGAGGGTGGTGGGGCCCTTGACCCGCAGGTGGGTCGGGCCGGCGCCGAGCGCCACGATCTCGGAGTCCAGGGCGCTGCCGATCCGCTCCAGCATCTCCAGCGACATGTTCTGGTGGCCGCGCTCGATCCGGTTGATCGCACTCTGGCTGGTGCCGAGCCGGTCCGCGAGCTGCGCCTGGGTGAGGCCGCGGTGCTTGCGGGCGTCCCTGATCAGGTTGCCGATCCGGCTCTTGTAGTCGGTGCTCACGACAGTCATGTACCCGACGGTAACTCATATATGAGATAGAGCGCCATCGACGGGCCGACCGGGCGACCAGCACAATGGTGCCATGCGTGCCACGACGATC
The DNA here is from genome assembly GCA_035248385.1 of Nocardioides sp. Classification (GTDB taxonomy): domain Bacteria; phylum Actinomycetota; class Actinomycetes; order Propionibacteriales; family Nocardioidaceae; genus Nocardioides. Next base: position 2,908 of record DATFHM010000242.1, read on the forward strand.
CACGGCCCCCGCGACATCCGCTTCGAGGAGGTCGCCGACCCCACGATCAAGAAGCCCACCGATGCGATCGTGCGGATCACGGCCGGCTGCATCTGTGGGTCGGACCTGTGGCCCTATCGCGGCGAGAACCCGATCCGGCCCGGCGCCACCATCGGGCACGAGTGCATCGGCGTGGTCGAGGAGGTCGGCAGCGAGGTCGCCTCCTTCCGGCCCGGGGACTTCGTCGTGGTGCCGTTCTGCCACTGCGACAACACGTGCGCGCACTGCCGGTACGGCGTGAACTCGGCCTGCGTGAACCTCGGCATGACCTCCAGCGGCCAGGGCGAGCTGGCGCGGGTCAACCAAGCCGACGGCAGCCTGGTCAAGGTGCCCGAGACGCCGGACGCGTCGTCGTGCGCCGCCCTGCTGGCGCTCTCCGACGTGATGCCGACCGGGTGGCACGCGGCCGTGTGCGCCGAGGTCGAGCCCGGGGCGACCGTCGTGGTCGTCGGAGACGGCGCCGTGGGCCTGTGCGGGGTGCTCGCCGCCTCGGCGATGGGCGCCGAGCGCGTCATCGCGATGTCGCGGCACGAGTCGCGGCAGAAGATCGCCACCCTGTTCGGGGCCACCGACGTCGTCGCCGAGCGCGGCGAGGAGGGCATCGCCCGGATCCACGAGATGACCGACGGGGTGGGCGCGGACGCCGTGCTGGAGTGCGTCGGCACCGGAGACTCGATGTCGACCGCGATCGCGATCACCCGCCCGGGCGGCGGGGTCGGCTTCGTCGGCGTACCGCACGGGGTGGAGCTGCCGGTGCGCAAGCTGTTCGAGACGAATATCGGTCTGCGCGGCGGCATCGCCCCGGTCCGCCGGTACCTCCCGGACCTGCTCGACCGCGTGCTCTCCGGTGCGATCGACCCGAGCCCGGTCTTCGACCTCACCCTGCCGATGGACCAGGCCGCCGAGGGCTACCGGGCGATGGACGAGCGGCGCGCGATCAAGGTGCTGCTGCAGCCCTGACCCGCGCCGCCCGTCGTGGCGGTCAACAGGTCACGGGGCGGTGACCGTCCAGACACCGTCGGCGTACGGGCCGGTGTCGGTCACCTCGTCGTAGATGCCCACGCCGACCGAACCGTGCAGCGCCGACTTGGTGTAGGGGCTCGACGGGTCGCTGTCGTCGGAGTAGCCGTAAGCCGTCCCGATGTTGTGGTGGTCGTAGAAGTACAGGCACAGGTACCCGCGCGCCGCGCGGCCCGCGCCGGGGCACAACGTGGGTTGCGGCGAGGCCTCGGTGTCGATGATGTGCGAGTCCGGGATGGGCTTCGCCAGCCGCTGGGGATAGGTGATGCCCCAGCCGATGTAGTCGGCGGGGGCGGCGTCCTTCGCACCTCCGACAGCGAACGCACCCGACTCGGTGTGGCCCGACCTCAGCGGCGCGAGGGTGCCGGCGGACGGCACGGTGGCCAGCGTGGACTCCTTCACGTCCGCGCCGGTGACGGTGTTGTTCTTGATCTGGGCGCCGGTGATCAGGCCGGCCGCGTTCGCGACGTACGGGCTGGTGGCGAAGAGCAGCGCGAAGGCTGCCACCGCCAGTGCGATCAGTGCTTTGTTCTTCATGGGGGGATTCCGAACCTCTCATCGGGGACGCGGGGTGCGTCCCGAGGTTCCGATACTTCTGGGGAACGCCGGTGCCACATATGGCCCGAAGTGATCGTTCGCACCAGCCCGGACGGACCAGGCGCGGCCCTCAGCCGAGGTCGCCGCGGCACTCGCAGCCGTGGTCGCACGGCAGGAAGCGGTGTGGTGCGTGGCCGCAGTGGCGGCACGGAAGGTCGTGGGTCAGGTGGACGCGGTGGCCGTCCTCGACGACCCTGACCCGTACCTCGGCTGCGCTTCGCATGCTTGTCACACTAGGTTCGCCGCGGACGTCGTACCTCCTGCAGACGTCCCGGATCCGGGTAGTCAGGACGGGCCAATTCCTGGCCCGACCGCACAGGCGAGGGAGCAGCGATGGACGCCGACCAGCACGACGTGATCCGGGTCCAGGGCGCCCGCGAGAACAACCTCAAGGACGTCTCGGTCGAGCTGCCGAAGCGGCGGCTCACGGTCTTCACCGGGGTCTCCGGATCGGGCAAGAGCTCGCTGGTGTTCGGCACCATCGCGGCCGAGTCGCGCCGGCTGATCGACGAGACCTACTCGACCTTCGTGCAGGGGTTCATGCCGAACCTCCCGCGCCCCGACGTCGACGTCCTGGAGGGGCTGACCACGGCGATCCTGGTCGACCAGGAGCGGATCGGCGCGAACGCGCGGTCGACGCTCGGCACGGTCACCGACGCCAACGCGATGCTGCGCTCCCTGTTCAGCCGGCTCGCGGAGCCCTACATCGGCGGTCCGACGGCGTTCTCCTTCAACATCCCGACCACCACCGTGGGCGGGGCCTCGGTCACCGAGTCGGGCAAGAAGAACGTCATCCGCAACCAGGTCTACCTGGGCGGGATGTGCCCCACCTGCGAGGGTCGCGGCACGGTCTCGGAGCTCGACCTCTCGGCGATCGTCGACGAGACGAGGTCGCTGGACGAGGGCGCCATCCTGGTGCCGGGCTACACCGCCGACGGCTGGCTGGTGCGGACGTACGCCGAGTCGGGGTTCTTCCCCGCGGACCGGCCGGTCAAGGAGTTCACCGAGCAGCAGCGCGCCGACTTCCTGCACAAGGAGCCGGTGAAGATCAGGGCCAAGGGCATCAACGTCACCTACGAGGGCCTGATCCCGAAGCTGCGCAGGTCGATGTTCAGCAAGGACCCCGACTCCCTGCAGCCGCACATCAAGGCGTTCGTCGAGCGGGCCGCGGTCTTCGGCGAGTGCCCCACCTGCCAGGGGACCCGGCTGAACGAGTCGGCGCGGACGCCGACCATCAAGGGCAAGAACATCGGCGACGTGTGCCGGATGCAGGTCACCGACCTCGCGGCGTGGGTGCGCACGATCGACGACCCGTCGGTCGCGCCGCTCGTGGCGTCGCTGCTGCACCTGCTCGACGCCCTCACCGAGATCGGGCTGGGCTACCTGTCGCTGGACCGGCCCTCCGGGACGCTGTCCGGCGGCGAGGCGCAGCGGACCAAGATGGTGCGCCACCTCGGCTCCGCGCTCACCGACGTCACCTACGTCTTCGACGAGCCCACGATCGGCCTGCACCCGCACGACATCGAGCGGATGAACAAGCTGCTCCTCGAGCTGCGCGACAAGGGCAACACCGTGCTCGTGGTCGAGCACAAGCCCGAGACGATCGCGATCGCCGACCACGTCGTCGACATGGGGCCCGGCGCCGGGAGCGGAGGGGGAGAGGTCGTCTTCGAGGGCACGTACGACGAGCTCCGCACCGCCGACACGCACACCGGCCGGCACCTGGCCTACCGGGCCGCGCTCAAGGACTCGGTGCGGGAGCCGTCGGGCGTGCTGGAGATCCGGCACGCCGACGCGCACAACCTGCGCGACGTCGACGTCGACATCCCGCTCGGGGTGCTCACGGTCGTCACCGGCGTGGCCGGCTCCGGCAAGAGCTCGCTGATCCACGGATCGGTGGCGGGCCGGCCGGGCGTGGTCGTCATCGACCAGGCGCCGATCAAGGGGTCGCGACGGAGCAACCCGGCGACGTACACGGGACTGCTCGAGCCGATCCGCAAGGCGTTCGCGAAGGCCTGCGGCGTGAAGCCGGCGCTGTTCAGCGCGAACTCCGAGGGCGCGTGCCCGACCTGCAACGGCGCGGGCGTGATCGTCACCGAGCTGGGCTTCATGGACTCGGTGTCGACCCCGTGCGAGGACTGCGGCGGCAAGCGGTTCCAGGCCTCGGTGCTCGAGCTGCGGATGGGCGGGCTCAACATCGCCGAGGTGCTGGACCTGCCGGTCTCCGAGGCGCTCGCGTTCTTCTCCGAGGGGGAGGGGAGGACGCCGGCCGCCGCGGCGATCTTGAGCCGGCTCGAGGACGTCGGGCTCGGCTACCTGCGGCTCGGGCAGCCGCTCAACACGCTGTCCGGCGGCGAGCGCCAGCGGGTCAAGCTCGCCATGAACATGAAGGACTCCGGCGAGGTCTTCGTGCTCGACGAGCCCACGACCGGCCTGCACCTGGCCGACGTCGAGAACCTTCTCCTGCTGCTGGACCGGCTCGTCGAAGCCGGCAAGTCGGTCATCGTCATCGAGCACCACCAGGCCGTGATGGCGCACGCCGACCGGATCATCGATCTCGGCCCGGGCGCCGGCCACGACGGCGGCCGCGTCGTCTTCGAGGGGACGCCCGCCGAGCTGGTGGCCGCCCGGTCCACGTTGACCGGGCAGCACCTGGCGGCGTACGTCGGCGCCTAGGGCTGCTCGACGCCCAGCCAGCGGGTCGCCAGCCACAGCGTCGCCCGGGTGTCGGCCTCGTCGAGGTCGACCTCGAGCAGCGTCTCGACCTGCGCGAGACGGTGCCGGACCGTGTTGCGGTGGATCTCGAGGGCCCGTGCGGTGCGCTCGTTGCTCCCGTGGCAGCGCAGCCACGTGTGCAGCGTCGCGAGCAGCGTCCGCGCGGGCTCGGCGGACGGGTCGCCGAGCGGCCGGAGCACGTCGTGGGCGAAGGCCGCTCGCTCGGCGTCGTCGACGAGCGTCCCCAGCGAGAGGTCCTGGCCGTCCCCGACGCGCAGCGCGACCCCACGGCCCTTCGCCACCTGCAGCGCGCGCCGTGCCTCCCGGTCCGCGGCGGGCAGCTGGTCGAAGGGGTGCGGCCGCGAGGACCCCAGGGTCCAGCCGTCCGGCACGGTCGTGGTCGGCGGGAGGGCACCGGCGACGAGGGCCGTCAGGTGGCGGCCGTCGAGGTCGAGGTACGGCGTGCCGAGGGCGGTCCGCATCCGCGTCACGTCGACCGCGGTCTGACGCTCGCCCGGTGTCGTCCCCTCGGTGTCGAGGAGGCCCCGCACCACCACCCATTCCGCGGCACGGCCGCCGGCGCCGTCGCCCATCAGCGCTTCGACGTCGGCAGGCTCCCGGCCGACGAGCAGCCGCACGAGCGCGGAGCTCCCCTCGATCCCGCCGTCCAGCGAGTGCCGCGGGTTGACCAGGAGCGCGAGCAGCCACAGCCCCGTCGCGATCGTGCGGCGCTGGGTGAGGGTGAGCGCCGTGGCTCCGACCACGCCCAGCACGAGCCGGGCGCCGGCGGGGGAGCCGGTCGGGACGACGTACACGGAGATGTGGAGGCGGTCGCCGAACGTAGCGACGGCGCTCTGGTCGGTGCGCGCGTGCTGCAGCGTGGCCGCGTGCTGGGCGAGGATCCGCAGGACCGAGTCCGGTTGCGGACGCCCGCCCGCGGCCAGCCGGCCGCCCTCGGGGTCGAGCAGCAGCACCGACGTACCGATCCAGGCGGCGAGCTGGCGGACCACGCCCACGAAGGGATCGGCCCCGCCGGCGGCGCCGACCAGGGCCGCCTGCGCCTGGGCCTCCCGCTCGAACTCGCGTTGCAGCCGCCGCGACAGGGCGTGCGAGAACGACTGGTTGACCGCCACGAACGGGGTGCGCGGAGGGAGCCGGATCAGCGGCATCCGGTGCCGGTCGCAGGCCGCGACCAATGCCGCCGGGACCTCGCTGAGGACCGGCTCGAGGCCGATCCCGAAGGCGGTGATCCGGGCGGCGGCGAGCCGCGCGACGTACCCGTCGACCTCGTCCTCGTCCTCGGGCAGCCCCATGCCCGAGGTCAGCAGCAGCTCACCGGCGACGGCGTACGGCGTGGGGTCGCGCAGCTCGGTCGTCGCGACCGACTGGATCATGACGTCCTCGCGGGGTCCGGCGACCTGCTCGATGCCCAGCTCGGCGTCGCTGAGCAGCTCGCTCAGCGGCACCATCACCTTCGGTGCCTCCTGCATGCGGACCCCTCTCGCGCCAGTGTCCGGATCGCACAGACCCGTCGTGCTGATTGTGCAGGAACGACACTGACGCCGCCATGCCCGGCGCTCCTACCGTGGTGACACCGGTCACGGGCCGGGGACCCTCGGGCAGCAGTCACACCGATCCTTCCTGGAGAAACAGATGCGCATTCGAACCCTTCCGCTGGCGGCCACCGCCGTCGCGATCGCCCTCGGCTCCACCGCCTGCAAGGCGCCGGCCGACAGCAGCGGCGCGGGTGACCAGCCCAGCGCGACGGTCGCGACCCAGACCGTCGACCAGGCCGCGGCCGACCTGCTCCCCGCCGCCATCAAGCAGTCGGGCGTCGTCAAGGTCGCGTCCGGCGTGAGCTTCCCGCCGATGGAGTACTTCGCCAGCGACAACCGCACCGTGCTGGGCTTCGACGCCGACCTGGGCAAGGCCCTCGGCGAGGTGCTCGGCGTGAAGTTCACCTTCGTCAACACCAACTTCGACGGCATCATCGCGGGTCTCACCGCGCACCGCTTCGACCTCGGCCTCACGTCGATGATCGACAAGAAGGAGCGGCAGGCCAACGTCGACTTCGTCGACTACCTCAGCTCCGGCGTCTCGTTCCTGGTGAGCAAGGGCAACCCGAAGGGCCTGACCTCCGGCGACTCGCTGTGCGGCCACCCGGTCGCGGTGGAGAAGGGCTCGACCGGCGACATCGAGGCCGACGCCCTCAGCGCCGACTGCACCAAGGCCGGCAAGCAGGCCATTGCCAAGCAGGCCTACCCCGACCAGGCGAGCGCCGTACAGGCGCTGCAGTCGGGGCGTGCCGACGCCGTGCTGGCCCTTGACCTGACCCTCGCCTACAACGTCAAGCAGGCGCCCAACCAGTTCGAGATCGGCTCCAAGCCGTTCGACACCCTTCCGATCGGCATCCCGGTCCCCAAGGACGACACGCAGCTGCGTGACGCCGTCCAGGCCGCGCTCAAGGCGATCGAGGCGAACGGCACGTACCAGCAGCTGCTCGCCAAGTGGAACCTGACCGACCAGGCCCTCACCGGCGCGCCCCTCAACACCGGCAAGTGAGCGACACGGTCATGACGACGCTGGAGAGAACGGCGCAGGTGGACGAGCCGATCGTCCGCCTGCGCC
>DATFHM010000243.1:0-6836 GCA_035248385.1 Nocardioides sp.
CCGGAGAGCACGTGCTTGAGGGTGGTGCGCACGAAGGCGCCGCCCTTGCCCGGCTTGACGTGCTGGAAGTTCACGACGGACCACAGCTGTCCGTCGAGGTTGAGCACCAGGCCGTTCTTCAGGTCGTTGGTGGTGGCCACGAGTAGTCCAGTTCTCCTATTGAAAGCTTCAGTGTTTCGTGTCGCGGCCGGCACCTAGACGACCACGAGCTCCTTGCTGCTCAGGGTGAGGAGTTCGGGAGCCTCGTCCCGCACGACCAGCGTGTCCTCGATGCGCACGCCACCGCGACCCGCGAGGTACACACCGGGCTCGACGGTGACCGTCATACCGGCAGTTAGTGTACCGTCGCCGGTCTTGGCCAGCCTCGGTGCCTCGTGGATCTGGAGCCCGACGCCGTGCCCGAGGCCGTGCGTGAACTCCTCGCCGTGACCGGCGTCTTCGATCACCTGGCGCGCGGCCCCGTCGACGTCGACCACGCCAATGCCCGGGCGCACCGCCGCCCGCCCGGCCGCCTGCGAGCGGTACACCAGGTCGTAGAGGTCGCGCTGCCAGCCCGCCGGCTCGCCGAGGACCAGCGTGCGCGTCATGTCGGAGTGGTAGCCGTCGACAGTCGCGCCGAAGTCGAGCTTCAGGAAATCGCCCGCGGCGAGGACGTAGTCGGTGGGCCGGTGATGCGGGATCGCGGAGTTGGCTCCCCCGGCCACGATCGAGTCGAACGACGGGCCGGTCGACCCGTGGTCGAGCATGAGGTTCTCCAGGTCGCGGGCCACCTCGCGCTCGGTGCGCCCGGGGCGGATGCCGCCCCCCTCGACCAGGTCGGCCAGCGCCTGGTCGGCCGCCTCGCAAGCCCGGCGCAGCGCGGCGATCTCGGTGTCGTCCTTGACCAGCCGCAGCCGCTCGACCAGGCCGGGTGCGCGGCGCAGCTCGATCCCGTCGGCGAGCCCGGCGAACGCCTCGTAGTCCTCGACGCTGACGTGGTGGCTCTCGAACCCGGTGCCGCGGTAGGTCGCGGGCTGCTCGCCGGCGCGCTTGAGCAGGGCGGCCGCGCTGGCCCGGTCGTTGATCCGTGCCAGATCGGGCACCTCGGCGGCGGACTGCGCGGTGTACCGGCCGTCGGTGCAGAAGACGGTGCGCTCGTCACCGCCGGCGTGCACCAGCAGCGCCGCGTTCGAGCCGGTGAACCCGGTCAGGTAGCGGATATTCAGCAGGTCGGTGACGAGGAGGGCGTCGACCCCGGCCTGCTGCAGGAGCTCACGCAGGGACCGGCGGCGCAGGAAGTGGATCTCAGGCACCCCCTCAGCCTATTGGCCTACAGTGAGGCGATGCGGCCCTGGTTGACCCGAGCGCTCGTCATCGGGGTATTGCATGCCGTCGCCGACACGGTCCTGGCGAAGGCGGCGGTCTACGAGCCGACCGGCCTGAGCACGCCGCGGATCGTCGCGATCGCCTTGCTGGTCGCCGCGGCGGCATTGTGGAGCGGCGTCGACGCGCTGCTGGGGCGCGAGGAAGTCGGCCGCACCTGGCTGATCGCGTCGCTGGTCGCGGGTCCGCTGTCCGGGGTCCTGTACGTGGTCGGGCGAGCGGTGTTCGTCGACAGCGGCGGCGCCGGCGAGCTGTGGCCCGCGGTGACCAGCGGCGCCGCGTTCACCGCGCTGCTCATCCTGATCCCGGCGGGACTCGGGATGGTGGTCGGTGCGCGGGTGAAACCGTCGGAGCGGACTACCGCCCCAAAGCCGCGCCCGCGGGGTAAGCACGCCACTGGGCAGCGCTGACCGTCTCGATCGACGAGCCGTTCAGTCCCGCGACCGAGTCCGGGTGCACAGGCCAGAGCTGCCCGTCGTCGAGGACCAGCCCCACGCCGAAACCGGTCGCCCGCAACGCTCGGGCGCCGGCGATCAGGCGGGCGGCGACCGGCACCTGATCGAGGATCGCGACCCGGGTATCGAGCACGTGCGCGGCCAGCTGCTCGGCGACCGAGCGGCGGTCGACGCGCACGACCTTGCCCGCGACGACGAGGTCCATCGTGCGCACCGGAGAAGGCAGCGCGAACCCGTCGAGCACCTTCAGCGCCTGCGCGGGCGCGGCGCAGCCGTTCACGCCGGTGACGTCGAGCCCGAAGTGGCGCAGGTCGCTCGGCGCGCCGGACTCGCCGGCGATCGTCGCGCGCACCAGGTCCAGCGGGACCGTGCCGCACGGATCGGCGGCGGAAACCGGGGCGTGGCCGTCGGGTGCGCGCAGCAGGCCGGGGCCCTCGCTCCACGGGCCCGGAATCGTCACCGGCCGGTACGGCGTCGCGCTGAAATCGGCCGTGTAGAACTCGATCGTGGTGCCGGCCTGGGTTTCGTGCGCGATGGCGAAGGCGTTCAGCTGGTCGACCCACATCAGGTCGGCGCTGAACGCGTCGACCGCCGACTTGGTGCGTGAGCTGATCGGTGCGGCCGAGAAACCCTTGGGCCCCAGGGCTTCCACGGTCGTGGTGAAAGTGGGGTCCTTGGCGCGCAAGAGGAACTGGCCTGCGCCGTTCCAGCCTGCGGCGGCGCCGGTGGTGTCGGTGAACATCAGGTAGAACCAGCCGTCGAGATAGACCACCGAGGGCTGGCCGGCGCCGTAGAGGTTGTCACGGTGCAGGTCGTGGGAAGGACTGACGATCGGGCCGTTCGCGCGGGTCCAGGAGATGCCGTCGGTGCTGGTCGCGAGACCGATCGCGTTGCCGAGCGCGTGGTCGCCCGCCGCGCCCGTGTAGTACAGGTAGTAGATCCCGTTAACGCGGATGACCGACGGGTCGCAGGTGTGCGCGCCGTCGAACCGGCCGGGGTCGCCGGACAGCACGGCCGGGGGCACGCCGCCGCCGGGGCCGGTGAACGGCCCGTCGGCGGAAGCCGCCTCGCCGTAGAGGATGTCGTCGCCCGGCGGGAACGCCGTCGGGTACTGGCTGCACCACCACATGCGGGTCTTACCGCCGTCGACCATGACGGTGGGACCGTAGTTGTAGGGCGCTCCGGGCCCGCCCGCGGCGACGACACCGGCGCTTTGGCGTGGGTTGCCGGTGGACAGGGGCACGTTGACCGGTTGCTGCGCCGTCGTGGCGGTCGTCGTCCTGTTGGCGGCCTCGGCCTGAGGTTGGATGGCCGCGCTGGTGCAGCCCGTGAGGCAGGCCGCGGTCAGAGCCGTGGCGAGCAGCGTGGCGAAAACGGCGCCCAGCCGGTGACGGAACCCGTGCATGCGTCCTCTCCCCAACGGCCGGTGGCCCGCCCAGTGTAGAGAGTCCTTAACCCGCTCGAGTGACAACGTGCCGGGAAGCAACGACGCGCGGTCAGCCTCCGGCGTTCTCCGCCATCCAGCGCAGCGCGAGCGGATAGCCCGCCGCGCCGAGCCCCGCGATGACCGCCGTCGCGATGTCGGAGAGCACGCTGTGGTGCCGGAACGCCTCACGCTTGTGCACGTTGGAGATGTGCAGCTCGATCAGCGGCGCAGTGAGCTGCGCCGCGGCATCCCGGACGGCGATCGAGTAGTGGGTCCAGGCGCCCGCGTTGAGGACGACGGGGTTACCGCCGTCGGCGGCTTCGTGCAGCCAGCCGACCATCTCGCCCTCGTGGTCGGTCTGCCGGACCTCGATGTCGATGCCCAGCTCCGTGCCGGTCTTGCGGCACATCTCGACCAGGTCGGCGTGGGTGGTGGAGCCGTAGACCGACGGCTCCCGCTTCCCGAGGCGGCCCAGGTTCGGGCCGTTGAGCACGAAGACCTTCACAGCAGCACGCTCCCCCCGTCGGCCGGGCTGTCGGCGGCCACCGCCGAGTATGCGGCGGCCAGCAGCGCGGGGTCGGGGCCTTCGAGGCGGCCCGGCTTGGCGAGCCCGTCGAGCACGACGAAACGCAGCACCCCGGACCGGGTCTTCTTGTCGCCGCGCATCGACTCGATGAGCTGCGGGAGCGCGTCGGCGTCATAGCTGGTCGGCAGGTCCAGCAGCTTGAGCACCGCGGCGTGCCGGTCAGCCGTGGCGTCGTCGAGCCGGCCGGCGAGGCGCGCCAGTTCGGCGGCGAACACGAGCCCGACGCTGACCGCCGCACCGTGCCGCCACCGGTAGCGTTCGCGCCGCTCGATGGCGTGGCCCAGGGTGTGGCCGTAGTTCAGGATCTCGCGCAGGTCCGACTCGCGCAGGTCCGCCGCGACGACGTCGGCCTTGACCTGGATGGAGCGGCGGATCAGCTCGCCGAGCACCGCACCGGCCGGCTCGACGGCGGCGGCCGGGTCGCGTTCGATCAGCTCGAGGATCCGCGGGTCGGCGATGAACCCGGTCTTCACGACCTCGGCCATCCCGGCGACGAGTTCGTTGGCGGGCAACGTTTCCAGTGTGGCGAGGTCGACCAGCACAGCGCTCGGCTCGTGGAAGACGCCGACCAGGTTCTTGCCCGCCTCGGTGTTGATGCCGGTCTTGCCGCCGACCGCGGCGTCAACCATGCCGAGCAGCGTGGTGGGCACGTTCACCAGCCGAACGCCGCGCATCCACGTGCCGGCGACGAACCCGGCGAGGTCGGTGACCGCACCGCCGCCCAGGCCGATGACAACGCCGCGCCGGTCGAGCCCGATCCGGCCGAGCACTTCCCAGCAGAAGCTCGCGACCGAGAGCGCCTTGCCGTCTTCGGCGTCCGGGATCTCGACGCGGTGCGCGTCGAGCCCGGCGGCGGCCAGTTCGTCGCGGGCCGCCTCGGCGGTGGCGGCGAGCGTGGGCGGGTGGATCAGGACGATCTTCGAGGCGTCACGCACGGCCTCGGTGAGGTCGCCGAGCAGGCCGCGCCCGATCACCACGTCGTACGGCCGCGCCGTGTTCACCGTGATCCGCACCGGATCGGTCACTGCGTCTTCTCCAGGTTCTTGGTCAGCTCGGCGGCGATCGCCGCGACGACCTGAGCGGGGCTCCGGTCGTCGGTGTCGACCTCGATGGTGGCGACCTCGCGGTAGACCGGACGGCGCTCGTCGAGCAGGGATTTGAAGGTGGCGCGCGGGTTGACGCCGGCCAGCAGCGGTCGCGCCGTGGACAGCCCGACCCGTTTGACGCCCACCGCGAAACCGACGTTGAGGAACACGACCTCGTGCCCTCGCAGCCGTTCCCGGGTGCCGTGAGCCAGCACCGCGCCGCCGCCGAGTGACAGCACGCCGTCGTGGTCGGCCAGCGCCTCCGCGACGACCGACTCCTCGATCTCGCGGAACGCCGGCTCGCCGTCGGTGGCGAAGATGTCGGAGATGCTCCGGCCCGCCCGCGCGACGATGTCGTCGTCGCTGTCGCGGAAGCGCACGCCGAGATGCTTCGCGAGCAGCGGACCCACCGTGCTCTTGCCCGAGCCCGGCGGTCCCGCGACCACGACGCACGGTTTCACCAGCGTTCCTCCAGCGCCTTGAGGTAGCCCTCGACGTTGCGCTTGCTCTCGGCCAGCGAGTCGCCGCCGAACTTCTCCAGCGCGGCGTCGGCCAGGACGAGCGCGACGACCGACTCCAGCACCACACCGGCACGCGGCACGGCGCACACGTCGGAGCGCTGGTGGATCGCGACCGCGGCCTCGCCGGTGGCGACGTCCACTGTGGACAGCGCCTTGGGCACCGTGGAGATCGGCTTCATGGCAACGCGCACCCGCACCGGCTCGCCGTTGGTGATGCCACCTTCGAGCCCGCCCGCGCGGTTGCTGCGGCGCGTGACGCCGACCGGGCCGGAACCGCGGTCGATCTCGTCGTGCGCCTGGCTGCCCCACCGTCGCGCGGTGGTGAAGCCGTCGCCGACCTCGACGCCCTTCATCGCCTGGACACCCATCAGCGCGCCGGCGAGCCGCGCGTCGAGCCGCCGGTCCCAGTGCACGTGCGAGCCGAGGCCAGGCGGCAGGTTGTACGCGATCACCTCGATCACGCCGCCGACCGTGTCACCGGCCTTCCGCACCGCGTCGACCTCGGCCACCATCGCGTCGGTGCCTTCCTGTGTGAAGGCACGCACGGGACTCTCGTCGATCGCGGCGAGGTCCTCGGGCCGCGGGAGCGCTCCGTCGGGCGCCTGCGCGCCGCCGATCGACACGACGTGGCTGATGATCTCCGCGCCGAGCAGCTGGCGCAGGAAGGCACGCGCGACGGTGCCGAGCGCGGTGCGGGACGCGGTCTCGCGCGCGCTCGCCCGCTCCAGCACCGGGCGTGCGTCGTCGAAGCCGTACTTCTGCATGCCGGGCAGGTCCGCGTGCCCGGGCCGCGGCCGGGTGAGCCGCTCGTTGCGGGCGAGGCCGGCCAGCTCCGCCGGGTCGACCGGGTCGGCGGCCATGACCTTGTCCCACTTCGGCCATTCCGCGTTGTCGATCTGCACCGCGATCGGGCCGCCCTGGGTGACCCCGTGCCGGACACCGCCAAGGAACTCGATGTGGTCGGTCTCAAAGCCCATCCGCGGGCTGCGGCCGAACCCGAGCCGCCGGCGGGCGAGTTGCTCGCCCACTTCGGCAGTGGTGACCTCGACTCCGGCCACCATCCCTTCCAGCACGGCCGCCAATGCGGGCCCGTGCGATTCACCAGCGGTTATCCAGCGCAGCACCCGACGATCCTGTCACGTCGCCGAGCGCCGGATTCAAGTGCCCGTCCCCACCTCCCCTCCTGTTCCCGGAAAGACCGCCACGAGCGACGCCGCCGCGAGCAGGCCGGGCCCGTGCGGCACGCCACCCGTCGATCGGCGCACCACGGCGAGCGCCACCGTGACGACCGCCGCGATCGCGGCGGCGACGGGGAGCGCGACCCAGCTCACCGCGCCCAGCACCGCCCCGAGCGCGCCCGCGAGCTTGACGTCGCCGGCGCCGAGGGAGCGGCGCGACAGG
>DATFHM010000244.1:0-3355 GCA_035248385.1 Nocardioides sp.
TCACCCGAGGGCCCGCGGTCTGCGGTTCCTCGGTGGTGCTGCCGTTCGGTGGAGTGGTCATGCCTCAACCCTCGGGTCTGGTGGGGCTCGGAGGCTATCGGGGAGAGCCCTGATCCTGGCCCGGTGCTCGGGGTGCCGACTCAGGGTCGGGTCAGGGTTCTTCCCGCTGCCCGCGGGGTTCGCGCTGTGTGACGATGGACCCATCATGACGACGACCCACCCGCCCGAGGGCGTACGCCGCGCCTATCGCGACCTGGACGGTCAGGTCGCCGGAGGCGTCGCGTCCGGGATCGCCGCGCACCTCGGCGTACCGGTCCTGTGGGTGCGGGTCTTCTTCGTCGTCGCGACCGTCTTCGGCGGCGCCGGGCTCGCCCTGTACGCCGCCTGCTGGCTCGTGCTTCCGGGCCGGCGCCCCGACGAGGAGGCCCCCGGCCTGGCGAGTGCGCGCCGCGGCGGGCGTCGCCCGGGCCGGCTCGAGCGGCTCGGCGACGTGGGTCCGGTGGTCGTGCTCGGCGCGCTGGCGATCGGTGCGATCTTCGTGGCGCAGGCGTTCTTCGGCTCGGGCTGGTTCCTGTGGCCGCTCGCGATCGGCCTGGTCGGCGTCGCGCTCCTGTGGCGGCAGGCCGACGAGGCGCAGCGCGAGCGCTGGCTCGACGCGTCGGGCCGGGTCGACCTGGTCCGGATCGTGGTGGGCGACGGCGGCTGGGCCTCGTGGGCCCGGCTCGGTGCCGGCCTCGCCCTGCTGCTGTCCTCGGGCGTGCTGATGCTGGTGCTGCGCGGCGGCTCGGTCGCGGTGATCCGCGACGTCAGCATCGCGCTGCTGCTCGGGCTCGGCGGCCTGGCGCTCGTGGTCGGGCCGTGGGCCCGCCGGCTCGCGATCGAGCTCGCCGACGAGCGGTCCGAGCGGGTCCGCACCCAGGAGCGCGCCGACGTCGCGGCCCACCTGCACGACTCGGTGCTGCAGACGCTCGCGCTGATCCAGAAGAACCCGCGCGACGCCGCCCGGCTCGCCCGTGCCCAGGAGCGCGACCTGCGGTCCTGGCTGTTCGAGGCCGAGAACGTCTCGGACACGACGGTCGCGGGAGCGCTGCGCGCGATGGCCGGCGAGATCGAGGACGCGTACGGCGTGCACGTCGACGTGGTCGCCGTCGGCGACGTACCCATGGAGGAGTGGGTGCGGCCGATCGTGCAGGCCGCCCGCGAAGCGGTCACCAACGCGGCCAAGCACGCCGGCGTCGGCCGGGTCGACGTCTTCGCCGAGCTGGCCGCGGGGTCGGCCGAGGTGTTCGTGCGCGACCGCGGGGTCGGCTTCGACCTCGGTGCGGTCGCCGACGACCGGCGCGGCGTGCGTGGCAGCATCGTGGACCGGATGGAACGGCACGGCGGCACCGGTGAGGTGCGGTCGACGCCAGGAGAAGGGACCGAGGTCCGGCTGCGGCTCTCGGTTGACGAGGGGGAGCGATGAGTGGGATCCGGGTCGTCGTGGTCGACGACCACGCGATGTTCCGACGGGGCGTGGCGGCCGAGCTGGCCGGCGGCAACGGCCGGGTGGAGGTGGTCGGGGAGGCCGCCGATGTGGACGAGGCGGTGGCCGTGATCGGGTCCTCGTCTCCCGCCGTCGTCCTCCTGGACGTGCACCTGCCCGGCGGCGGTGGCGTCGAGGTCATGCGCCGGGTCGGTCACGACGGCCCGCGCTTTCTCGCGCTGTCGGTCTCCGACGCGGCCGAGGACGTCATCGGCACGATCCGCGGCGGTGCGCGCGGCTACGTCACCAAGACCATCACCGGCCCCGAGCTGATCGACGCGATCGCGCGGGTCGCCGACGGCGACGCGGTCTTCTCGCCCCGGCTGGCGGGCTTCGTCCTCGACGCCTTCGCGGGCTCGGGCGTCGCGCCCGACCTGGCCGCCGTCGACGAGGACCTCGACCGGCTCACCGAGCGCGAGCGCGAGGTCATGCGGCTGATCGCGCGCGGCTACTCCTACCGCGAGGTCGCGGGCGAGCTGTTCATCTCGATCAAGACCGTCGAGACCCACATGTCCTCGGTCCTGCGCAAGCTGCAGCTGTCGTCGCGGCACGAGCTCGCGCGCTGGGCGTCGGACCGCAAGCTGCTGTGAGGCGGCTCCTGCTCGGGAGCCTGGTGCTGGCGCTGGCCGGGTGCGGGGGTACGCCGGGCGCGGTCCCGGTCTCCCCGCCCCGCCACCCGGCCGGCGCGAGCACCGGGGCCGCCGCACCGGCGTACTCGACCTGGGTGCGGGGTGCGCACCCGCTGCCGCTGCGCGCCGACGGGTACGGCGTGGTCCGGCCGACCCCGCGCTCGCTGCGCGACCGCCGCTACCCGACCGCCGACGTGCTCCCCGCGCCGACCGACGGCCGCTACCACGGCACCATCGGCCCGATCACGCCCGCGATCCGGCAGCGGATGGGGGAGACGTGGACGCCCGCGTGCCCGGTGCCGCTGTCCGGCCTGCGCTACCTGACGATGACCTTCCGCGGGTTCGACGGGCGCGCCCACACCGGGGAGATGGTCGTGAACGCCCGGGTCGCGAGCGGGGTCGTCGGCGTCTTCCGCCGGCTGTACGCCGCCGGCTTCCCCATCGAGGAGATGCGGCTGCCGACGACAGCCGACCTCACCGCGCACCCGACCGGCGACGGCAACGACACCGCCTCGATGGTCTGCCGCCCCTCGCGCGGCCTGTCGGTGTGGTCCGCCCACGCCTACGGCCTGGCGATCGACCTGAACCCCTTCGACAACCCCTACCAGCGCGGTGACCTGGTGCTGCCCGAGCTCGCGTCGGCGTACCTCGACCGCGGCTGGGTGCGGCCCGGCATGGTCGAGCCCGGCTCGGTGGCGGTCCGTGCGTTCGCCGCGATCGGCTGGTCATGGGGCGGGGACTGGCACGCGCTGAAGGACTACGAGCACTTCACCGCCACCGGCAGGTGAGGTGCGTCGGAGGTGCGCCGTAGGCTGGTCCCAGCATGAGTGAATCGCCGCAGCTGCCCGGGTTCGAGCACCTCCTCACCGCCGCGCCTGCCGCGGAGGAGGCGCGGACGACGAGGCGCGGCCCGACCGCCGACGAGCTCCTCGCGGGCCTCAACGAGCCCCAGCGCGAGGCGGTCACCCACGCCGGCGTCCCCCTGCTCGTGGTGGCGGGGGCCGGGTCGGGCAAGACCCGCGTCCTCACCCGCCGGATCGCGTGGCTGATCCAGGAGCGGAAGGCGCACCCGGGGAGCATCCTGGCCATCACCTTCACCAACAAGGCCGCGGCCGAGATGAAGGAGCGGGTCGCCGAGCTGGTGGGCAACCGGGCCAAGATCATGTGGGTCTCGACCTTCCACTCCGCCTGCGTCCGGATC
>DATFHM010000245.1:0-3696 GCA_035248385.1 Nocardioides sp.
GCTGCTGGACGGTGCCGGATCCCTCCGGCCGCGTGCGGGCCTTCTCGCTCAGCTCAGCGAACAGCTCGTCGAACGTCTTCACGGGTGACAAGCCTAGGGCCGAGCCCTCCTGGATGAGGACTCGGCCCAGTCGGCGGGATCAGTCGCGCGTCAGCCGTGCCGGCGCAGCTTGCGCAGCGTGTACGCCGTCTGCAGCGCGGCCGAGGTGGCCTCGTAGCCCTTGTCCTCCTTGGACCCCTCGAGCCCGGCCCGGTCCAGCGCCTGCTGCTCGTCGTCGCAGGTGAGCACGCCGAAGCCGATCGGGGTCTGCGCGTCGATCGAGACGCGGGTCAGGCCGTCGGTGGCGGCGTTGCAGACGTAGTCGAAGTGCGGCGTGCCGCCGCGGATCACCACGCCGAGCGCGATGACGGCGTCGTACGACGGCGCGAGGGCCGCCGCCGTCACGGGCAGCTCGAAGGTGCCGGGGACCCGGACCACGACCGGGGCCTCGATCTTGAAGTCGGCGAGGGCACGCTGGGCACCGGCGAGCAGGCCGTCCATGACCGGGGTGTGCCAGCTGGCTGCGACGACCGCGACCCGCAGGTCGTGGCAGTCGATCGGCTCGAGGTCGGGGGCGCCGTGTCCGGCCATGTCAGTTGGCTCCTTCGTTCTGCGGCTCGCTGCGGAGCTCGTCCTGGTGCTCGTTCTGGTGGTCCAGCGCGAGGTCGGGCAGCTCGTGGCCCATCCGGTCCCGCTTGGTCAGCAGGTAGGCGAGGTTGTGGTCGTTCGGGTGCGGGGTCAGCGGGACGCGCTCGGCGACCTTGATCCCGTAGTCCTCGAGGTTCTCGACCTTGTCCGGGTTGTTGGTGAGCAGGCGGACGACGCCGATGCCCAGGTCGCGCAGGATCTGGGTGGCCGCGCCGTAGTGGCGGGCGTCCGCGGGCAGGCCGAGGTCGAGATTGGCGTCGACGGTGTCGCGGCCGCCGTCCTGCAGCTGGTAGGCCTGCAGCTTGGCGACCAGGCCGATTCCCCGGCCCTCGTGCCCGCGCAGGTAGACCACGACCCCGCGGCCCTCCTCGACGATGCGGTCCATCGCCTCGTTCAGCTGCGGGCCGCAGTCGCACCGCTGCGAGCCGAAGACGTCGCCGGTGAGGCACTCGGAGTGCACCCGGGTCAGGACCGGCGATCCGTCGGAGAGGCTGGCCGGGTCGCCGTACACCAGGGCGACGTGCTCGCTGCCGTCGACGGTGATCGTGTAGCCGTAGGCGGTGAAGTCGCCGTGCGTCGTGGGCAGCCGGGTCTCGGCGTTGCGCACCACGTGCACTTCGGTACGCCGGCGGTAGCGGACCAGGTCCTCGATGGAGATCATCGCCAGGTCGTGCTCGTCGGCGAACGCGCGCAGCTCGGTGGCGCGCTTCATCGTGCCGTCCTCGTTGACGACCTCGACCAGCACGCCGGCCGGGGTGAGCCCCGCGAGGCGGGCCAGGTCGACGGCGGCCTCGGTGTGGCCCCGGCGTACCAGCACGCCTCCCTCGCGGTAGCGCAGCGGGAACACGTGACCGGGGCGGGTGAGCTCCCACGGCTCGGTGGCGCTGTCGGCCAGCACGCGCGCGGTGTGGGCGCGGTCCTTGGCGGAGATGCCCGTGGAGACGCCGTCGCGGGCGTCGACCGAGATCGTGTACGCCGTGCGGTAGGCGTCCTTGTTGTGCGGGGTCATCAGCGGGATCTCGAGCCGGTCGAGCATCTCCCCCGGCATCGGCACGCAGATCACGCCGCTGGAGTGGCGGATCGTGAACGCCATCAGCTCCGGGGTGGCCTTCGAGGCGGCGAAGATGATGTCGCCCTCGTTCTCACGACCCTCGTCGTCGACCACGATGACGGCCTTGCCGTCGCGGATGTCGGCGATGGCCCGCTCGACGGAGTCGAGGCGTACGCCGCCGTGCTGGACGCTGTGGCTCATTCGTTTGTGTCCTCTCTGGACGCGTAGCGGGCGGGGAGCGAAGCGACCGACGCCAGAAGCTTCTCCACGTGCTTGGCAAGGATGTCGGCCTCGAGGTTCACCCGGTCGCCCACCTGGCGGAAGCCGAGCGTGGTGCGGGCGAGGGTCTCGGGGATCAGGCTGATGGTGAAGCTCTCCGGCTTGGCCTCGACGACCGTGAGGCTGATGCCGTCGACGGTGATGGAGCCCTTGTCGACCAGGTAGCGGCTGAGGTGCTCGGGGAGGCTGATCTCCACGACCTCCCAGTGCTCGCTGGGGGTGCGCGACAGGATCTCGCCGACGCCGTCGACGTGGCCCTGGACGATGTGGCCGCCGAGCCGCGTCTGCGGGGTCACGGCCCGCTCGAGGTTGACCCGGTCGCCGGGCTGGACGCCGCGCAGCGAGGTCTTGTCGAGCGTCTCCTGCATGACGTCGGCGGTCCAGCTGCCGTCGGTGCGCTCGGCGACGGTCAGGCAGCAGCCGTTGACCGCGATCGAGTCGCCGAGGCCCGCGTCGCCGAGAACGGTGGTGGCGTCGATGGTGAGGCGGATGGCGTCGCCCTGGTCCTCCAGGGCGGCGACGGTGCCGAGCTCCTCGACGATGCCGGTGAACATCTCTACTTCTCCTCGTTGTTCGGGGTGACGCGGGGGCGCAGCGTGAGCCGCAGGTTGATCAGCTCGTCGGCAGGGTCGTCGGAGGCCGGCATGAGCACAAGGGAATCGACCAGGTCGAACCGAAGCGCCTTGTCGATGCTGCGGATCCCGAGCCGCCCCACGGCGGACCTGCCGCTGCCGAGCAGGGTCGGGGCGACGTAGGTGACGACCTCGTCGACGAGGCCGGCCTTGAGGAAGACCGCGGCCAGCTTGGGGCCGCCCTCGAAGAGCACGTGCTGGCGGTCGTGGTCCTGGTAGAGGCTGCGCAGGGCCTCGAGCGGGTCGTGGGTGCGCAGCTGGACCGTCGTGGCCGCGTCGTCGAAGACGCGCCGGCTCTGCGGGAGGTCGCGGTTGCCCAACACCGCGCGGAGCGGCTGGCTCGGCAGCAGCTCGCCGTCGGCGTCGCGGACGGTGAGGTGCGGGTCGTCGACCTCGACCGTGTTCGAGCCGACGAGCATCGTGTCGCACAGCGCGCGGAGCACGTGGGCGTCGCGGCGGGCGGCGGCGCTGCTCACCCAACGGCTGCTGCCGTCGGTGGCGGCGCTGCGGCCGTCCAGCGTCGTCGCGAACTTCCAGGTGACGAACGGCCGGCCGTGCTCGTGGGCGAAGGTCCAGGTCGGGTTGAGCGCGCGGGCGTCCTCGACGAGCAGGCCGGCGTCGGTCTCGATGCCCGCCGCCGCGAGGGTCTCGATGCCGCCGCCCGCCAGCGGGTTCGGGTCGCGCTGGGCGATCACCACCCGGCGTACTCCTGCGGCGATGAGGGCCTCGGAGCACGGACCGGTGCGGCCGGTGTGGTTGCAGGGCTCGAGGGTGACGACCGCGGTCGCGCCCCGGGCTGCGTCGCCCGCGGCACGCAACGCCTCGACCTCGGCGTGCGGGGTGCCGGCGCCGTGGTGGAAGCCCTCGGCGATGACCTCGCCGTCGGGCGTCAGCAGGACGCAGCCGACGCGCGGGTTCGGGTGCAGGGGTACGCCGGGGGCGGCTGCGATGGCGAGCGCGCGACGCATGGCGTCGTACTCGTCGGCGAAGGCCACTTGCTGCTCCTCACGGGTCCTCTGCTCGGGACTCCGGGGCATCAGTGGCTCA
>DATFHM010000246.1:0-12383 GCA_035248385.1 Nocardioides sp.
CGCGCGATCGGGTCGGCGGCGGGCGTGGCCGTGACGGCGAGCTCGGCCAGCGACGCGGCCGAGCGGATCGCTCCGCGGGCCTGCGCGGCCGTGGCGCCGGTATCGAGCTCCGCGGCGAGCTCGGCGGACGGTGTGCCGGCGGTGGCGACGGCCAGGTGCCGCGCGCGCTGCTCCGCGTCGCCGACCACGTCGGCCAGCCGGCGGTGCAGCGACGTGCGCTGCGAGGGGAGCAGGAGGTCGAGCGCCACCGAGCCGAGCACCGGGTGCGCGGGTCGCAGCCGCCCGCCGGCGTACTCGACGACGCCGGTGGCCACCGCCGCGTCGACCGCAGCGGTGGCGTCGACGACGCGTCCGTCGACGCCCCGCTCGACCAGCTCCGGGGTGGGGTGCGACAGCGCCGCGACGGTCGCGAGCACGACCCGCACGTCGGCGGGCAGTGCGCGCAACCTGGTGGCGACGGTGCCCGCCAGGGACTCGGGGAGGTCGACCGGGCCGGCGACGTCCCGGGCAGCACGGACGGCCTCGATCGCCCAGAACGGGTTGCCACCCGTGCGGTCGTGGAGCTGCTCCAGCACAGGCGCGGACAAGGTGCGGCCGAGGCGCTGGCGGATGATCGAGCCGAGCAGCTCGGGCGAGCAAGGCGGGACGTGGAGCGTGTCGACGGAGCCCGGCGGCAGTGCGGCGCGCAGGGAGTCGATCCGGTCGGTGCTGGTGCCGGTGCCGGCGGACGGCGTCAACGCGGACTCCGTGCGGACCGTGGCCAGCACGCGCACCGCGTGCACGGGCAGTCGGCGGAGAGCGAACCCGAGCGCGTCCGTCGTCGCGTCGTCGAGCCAGTGCAGGTCGTCGATGGCGACCAGGACCGGCTGCTCGCCGCTCATGTCGCGCAGCACCGAGGTGACGGCGGTGGCGATCGTGCGCGGCGACATGGTGCCCGTGCCGGGGGCGCGGAGCAGGGCGGCGTCGAGGGCCGAGCGCTGCACCTCGGGCAGGTGCGCGAACGGATCGGTCCCGACGCGGCCGAGCAGGTCGGCCAGCCCCGCGAAGGACAGCGAGGTCTCGGCCTGGGCGGCCCGGGTGGAGAGGACCCGGACCCCGGCATCGACGGCGGAGGCCACCCCGAGGCCCCACAGCGTCGACTTCCCACAGCCCGCCTCGCCCGAGATGACGAGCGCGGCGGAGCCGTCGCCGGCCACGAAGCGGGCGATCGCGCGCTGCTCGTCGGCGCGTTCGACGAGCGCGTTGTCGGTCGGGTACCGACTGGAGCCTCCGTCGGTCACACCACCACGATGCCAGCAAAGCCTGCCGCGCGGACAGGATCTCCGATCCCCGCTAGGGGCGGAGCAGGAACTTCTCGCCCGTGGCCATCCGGCCGTAGCGGCGGATGGTGGCGGGGTCGACGGCCTCGGCGAGTGAGATCTCGTCGGTGTAGTGGCTCGCGAAGGTCGTGGTGATCTCGTCGGCGACGCGGGCCCGCAGCTTCATCGTCTCCTCGGGACCGATCCGCATCAGGTGGTACATCAGCAGCCAGCCTCCCGCGCTCCACGCCATGCCGACCGAGATCGGGATGGTGGTCGGGGTGCGGTCGAGCCGGCCGTAGACGTAGAGCTGCTTCTTGACCGTCGAGCCGTAGGGACCGGGCTCGGGGTTCTTCGCGAGCAGCACGGCCTCCATCGCCGCGAGGATCTGCCCGCCGAGCGGGCCGCCGCCGACCGCGTCGAAGGCCAGGGTCGCGCCGGTCTCCGCGATGGCGGCCTGCAGCTGGTCGCGGAAGTCGTCCGCGGTCGAGTTGACGACATGCGTTGCCCCCAGGTCGCGCAGGATCTGCTCCTGCTGGGCGCTGCGCACCACGTTGACCAGGCCGATGCCCTCGCCGACGCAGAGCTTGGTGAGCATCTGGCCGAGGTTCGACGCGGCGGCGGTGTGGACGAGGGCGGTGTGTCCCTCGAGGCGCATCGTCGAGACCATGCCGAGCGCGGTCAGCGGGTTCACGAACGCGGAGGCGCCCTGCTCCGGGGTGATGCCGTCGGGGAAGGGATAGGCCTGGAACGCCGGCACCGTGCGGTACTGGCTGTACATCTTGCCGCCGAACGCGCTGACCACCTTGCCCAGGAGGTGCTGGGCGTTGGCGCCGGCCGCCACGACCGTGCCCGCCGCCTCGTTGCCGAGGACGAGCGACTTCCCGACCCGGCCGGCCACGACGGGCAGCGCCGGCGCGGGGATCGAGGCGGTCGCGACCGGGCGCTCCGGCGTACCGCTGCTCTCGAGGGTGTCCAGGTCGGCCGGGCCGAGCAGCTGGGCGAGGTCGGAGGGGTTGATCGGCGTCGCCTCGACCCGGATCACCACCTCGTCGGGGCCGGGGTCGCCGACCTCGTTCTCCTCGAGCGAGAGCCGCAGGTGTCCGTCGGCCGTGATCTCGGAGCGGAGCTCGAGCGAGGTGAAGGTCATGTCGGCACGCTAGTGCGGAGGTGCGCGTCGTGTCTGCCCCGTGGACCACGCCGGCCGACCTACGCTGGCCGCGTGGCTGACCTGACCGAGCCCTGCCCCAACTGCGGAACCCTGATGCGCTGGGAGACCTCGCACGAGCGCTGCGACGGGTGCGGCTACATCCGCCCGTGCTGTGAGGGCGCGCCCTGCCACTGAATCGCCCGAAAACTTTCCCGCCACGATGTAGAAGTGGGGGGTCGCCGATCGACGTACGGGTGAGAAGGCCAGCGAGACAGCGCGTGGCCACGACACGACAGGAGCGAGCAATGCCGCGGTTCATGGGATTCGTCAGGATGGAAGAGGGACAGGGCATGCCGCCGCAGGCGCTGTTCGACGCGATGGACGTCTACATCGGTGAGCAGGCGCAGCTCGGTCACTTCCTCGACGGTGGCGGCCTGTTCGGCACCGAGGACACCGTCAACTTCGTGGTCCGCAAGGGCGAGACCACCCGGGTCGACGGCCCGTACGCCGAGTCCAAGGAGGTCGTCGGCGGCTGGGCGCTGCTGCAGTACGACACGGTCGAGGAGGCCATCGCCGGCCAGGCCGAGTTCGCCGAGCTGCACGCCAAGTACTGGCCCGAGTGCTCGATGGTCGCCACGCTGCGCCAGGTCTCCGACGCGCCGCCGGAGGCTGCCGCCGAGTGACCTGCGGCCACGCGGCCGGCCTGAGGGTGCGACTCCCTAGGCTGGCCGCATGGCCGAGACCACCGCGGACGCGATCACTGCGACGTGGCGCGCCGAGTCGGCACGGCTGATCGGCGCCCTGACCCGGATGACCCGGGACCTCGACCTGGCCGAGGACCTCGCCCAGGACGCGCTGCTGAGCGCGCTCGAGCGCTGGCCCGCCGACGGCGTACCCGCCAATCCCGCGGCGTGGCTGATGACCACCGCGAAGCGCCGGGCCATCGACTCCTTCCGGCGCGCCGACACGCTGCGCCGCAAGACGGCCGAGATCGGTCACGAGCTGAGCGAGGAGGACGGCATGCCCGACCTCACCGACCAGGTCGACTTCATCGAGGACGACGTCCTCCGGCTGATCTTCCTGTCCTGCCACTCGTCGCTGACCGCCGAGTCGCGCGCGGCCCTGACCCTGCGCCTGGTCGGCGGCCTGACCACCGCGGAGATCGCCCGCGGCTTCCTCGTCCCGGAGAAGACGATGGGCCAGCGCATCTCCCGCGCGAAGCGCACCCTCGCCGACGCCGGAGTGGAGCTCGAGCTGCCCGTCGGCCAGGAGCGCCTCGACCGCCTCGACGACGTCATGGCCGTGATCTACCTGGTCTTCAACGAGGGGTACGCCGCGACGGCGGGCGAGGACTGGATGCGTCCCGAGCTCACCCGCGAGGCGATCCGGCTGGCCCGGATGCTCGCCGAGCTCGTCCCCGACGAGCCCGAGGTGCACGGTCTGCAGGCGCTGCTGGAGCTGCAGGCCTCGCGCGGGGTGGCCCGGGTCGACGCCGACGGCCGGCCGGTCCTGCTCGAGGACCAGGACCGGCGGCTCTGGGACGACCTGCTCATCCGGCGCGGGCTGGACGCGCTGGCCCGCGCGGAGCGGCTGGCCGCCGAGGGACGGCCCGTCGGCCGCTACTTCCTGCAGGCCGCCATCGCTTCGTGCCATGCCCGCGCGCGGGTCGCCGAGGACACCGACTGGCGGGCGATCGCGGCGCTCTACGACGTCCTCGCCGAGGCCGCGCCCGGCCCGGTGGTGGAGGTCAACCGGGCTGTCGCCCACGGCCGCGCCCACACGCCCGAGGCCGGTCTGGCCGTGCTCGACCGGCTGCCCGCCGGTGCGCTCGCCGGCTCGTACCTGCTGCCGAGCGTCCGCGGTGACCTGCTGTCGCGCGCCGGCCGCCACGAGGAGGCGGCGGCTGCCTTCCGGGATGCCGCCGCCCTCACCCAGAACCAGAGCGAGCAGGAGCTGCTGCTGCGCCGCGCGAGCGACGCGGCGCAGCTCGCGGACTAGGAGAGTCCCCGCTCGATCGCCTCGATGATCTCGGGCCGGAGCCGCTCCGCGGAGATCACGGCGTCGACCGAGCCCACCCGGACGGCCCGGTGGATGTCGTGGACACCGTCGAACTCGCTGGCGACCTCGTTCAGCTTCTCCGCGCGGATCGAGGCCCGCAGCCGGCCGAGCTCGATCGCGAGGCGACCCCGCTCGGCGGCCGTGGCCTCGGCGAGCGCCTGCTCCAGCTCCTTGACGTGGGTGTCCGCGGCGGTTCGCTTGTCCACCTCCGCGGAGAACACCACCGCGGCCGCCGGCGCGCCGCCGATGACCGACGCGAACGAGCCCTCCAGGGCGAGCACCGTCATCCGCGGGTTGAGCGCCTTGGAGAACACCACGAACGCGCCGCCGTGGTAGCGCGAGATCACGACAAAGACGATCGGGCCGTCGAAGTTCGTGATGGCACGGCCGATCTCGGCGCCGTACTCCAGCTGCAGGTTGCGCATCGAGTCGGGGGAGCCGTCGAAGCCGGACAGGTTCGCCAGCACCACGAGCGGCCGGTTGCCGCTGGCCGCGTTGATCGCGCGCGCCGCCTTCTTCGAGGAGCGCGGGAACAGCGTGCCACCGGTGTAGGTGTCCGGGCCGTCCGTGGGCGGGAAGCCGCGACGCGGCACCGGCTTGGACTCGATGCCGATCAGGCAGACGGGGTAGCCGCCGAGGTGCGCGTCGAACACGACCGCGGTGTCGGCGTCGGCCATCCCCGCCCAGCGCTCGAGGGTCTCGTGGTCCTGGTCGGCGACCGCCCGCATGACGGTGCGGATGTCGAAGGCCTTCTTGCGGTCCGGGTTGCTCGCCACGTCGAAGATCTGGCCCACCGTCGTGAAGTCGCTGGTGGGATCCACGTGCGGGAAGTCGCGGATGTCGCGCTCGGCCGGGTCGGTCGTCGTCGTACGCCGGGGGCCGGACTCGCCCGGGACGACGTAGGTGTGCTCGTAGTGCGCCATCAGGACGTCGAAGGCGCCGGGCAGGTCGGCGGCCCAGTACTGCGCCTGGCCGTTCGCGCCCATGACCCGGTCGTAGCCGCCGATGCCGAAGTTGTCCTCGGCCGAGACGCCGCCGGAGAAGTCCAGCGACTGCTTGCCGGTCAGGACCATGGCGCTGTCGGGGGTCATCACCAGGATGCCGCGCGTGTGCATGAGCATCGTGGCCTCGGCGTTCCAGTACGGCTGGGCGCCGACGTTGATGCCGGCCACGACGACGTTGATCTCGCCGCCCGCCTGGGTGAACTCGATGATCCGGCGCAGGCCGGCGGCCACCCAGTCCATGTTCTCGGTGCCGGAGTCCATGGAGATCCGGGCGCCGGCGGAGAGGGCGTACCACTCGACGGGCACGCCCATCTGCTCCGCGAGGTCGATCGCGGCGATGACGCGGCGGCACTCCGCCTCCGCGACCGCGCCGAGCGCCTTGGTCGGGTCGCCGCACAGGACGACGCGGGTGACGCCCTCGGGGTGCAGGGCGGTGGGCGTCGACACGACGCCGGCGATGATGCCGGCCTTGTTGAGCCCGCGCGGGCGGTCGACGGGCACCAGGGCGTGGGACTCGTCGAGGTCGTGCTCGACGAACGTGCCCTGGGTCCCGGTCAGCAGCGGGAGCAGCTCGTAGGGGTACACCAGGCCGCGGCGGCGGGCCCGCAGCACCAGGCTGTCGTAGGTGTCGAGGGTGCGCAGCGGCTCGGTCGGGGGCGCCTCGATCGAGCTGACCACGCGGCCGCCCGGGCCGGCGGCGAAGCGGATCGACATCGGCACCGGCGTACCGTCCGGGCCGGCGACGCGGCCGACCGCGAGCACCTCGGCGATGCCGGCGGCGTCGGTCAGCGGGGTGATCTTGCGCTGCAGGCCGGTGATCTGGTCGAGGTCCGCGTCGACGACGGGCCAGACGTGGACCCAGACGTGGTTGAGGTCGAGCTTGACGCCGGCGGCGCCGCGGGAGGTGCGTGCCCGGCGTACGGCCTCGAGGCAGTTCTCGATCGCCCGCTCCGCGTGGGGTACGCCGGTGACCTGGCCGTCCTCGTCGCGGACGACGACCAGCTGCCGCACCTGGGCCAGGGCGACCAGGCGCCGGTCCTCGGGGTTGTCGCGGCCCACGCACTCGTAGAGCAGCACGTCGTGGGGCGCGTCGAGCCGGGTGATGTGGAAGTCGCGCAGGCGCCACAGGTCCAGGCGGCGAGCCACCATCGGGTGGACGCCGTGGACGAGCTCGTCCTCGACGACCTTGCCGGACTCGTCGGTGCGGAAGGTGAAGTACTCGACCTGGCTCTGGTCGCCCGGGCAGACGGCGACGGTCACGCGCCGGGACACGGCGAGCAGCCCGGACGCGTCCAACGCGTCGCGGAGCGCCGCGGTGACGTCCTCGGCGGAGTCCGGCGTCGACGGCCAGTAGAGGTAGAGGTCGGCGACGACGTCGGTGGGGTCGCTGGTCTCGCGCAGGGCCGCGGTCAGCTCGCGCACCAGCGCGGAGGCCGGGTCCGTCAGCTCGTCCCACGTCCCGGTCGTCGTGACCAGGTGGCGGGGCGTGCCGTCGATCTCGTAGGTGGCGCCGACGAAGGCACGGCCGTCCCGCTCCGAGACGCTCACCTCGCCGACGGTCTCGCGGTAGTGACGCCGGGTCATCACCTCGAGCATCGGCTCGGGGCCACGGGCACCCGCGGCGATGCGCTCACCCAGGAAGGCCACGATCTTCTCCGGGATCGCGGCGAGCGCCTCGATCCGGGCGGAGCGATCGGCGGCGTCGGGCGCCGCGAGCGCGGCGACCTCGTCCCGTACGCCGGCGACGACCTCCTCGCGCTCGGCGTCGACCAGCGGCTGGTCGAACCAGCGGAAGCGGATGCTGCGGGCCAGGTCGCCGACCACGGGGAAGCGGCGCTGGGTGGCGCCCTTCAGTCGCTCGAGCTCGGCGCGCACGTCGGCGGGGTCGGCCCCCGCGGGGGCGGGCTCGTCGATCCAGCGCTGGAGGAGGGCGACGACCACGTCGGCGTCGGTCGCCGGCCCCTGCTGGGCGAGGAAGATCCGGAACACGGCCTCCTCGAGGGCGGGCGTGCGGTCCAGGCCGGTCACCCCGTAGTGGGCCAGGACCCGGCACAGCCGCTCACGGAAGTGGTCCGGCAGGCCGCCACGGTCGGCGTCCAGGCTGCGCAGGTAGGAGTGGAAGTGCTCGCGGGAGCTGTGCACGCGCAGCTCGTTGCGGCGCTCGTCGTCGGCGGGCCGGTCGCGGTGCAGGTCGGCGATGTCGGTGAAGAGAGTGACGAGCGCGACGTCGTCGGCGATGAGGTCCTCGCCGGAGGCCCGCAGCTCGTCGCGTGCCGTCAGGTACTCCTTGAGCGTGTCGCGGCGGTCGGCGGCCGGCACGTCGTACCCGAGCAGCTGGGCCGCGATGGTCGCGTGCGCCCGCTCGGCGCGCTCGCGCAGGGAGGCCGCGGCGCCGTCGGCGGGCAGGACCACGTCGGCGCACTCGGCGTCGGCGGCGCCCTCGGCGCCCGCCTCGTCGGCGAGCGGCTCGATCCGCAGCAGCGGTGCGCCGGTCTCGACCTGGCTGCCCGTGATGACCAGCAGGTCGCGCACCCGCGCCGTGACCGGCGCCGGGATGACGGTCTCCATCTTCATCGACTCCAGGACCAGCAGCGGTGCGCCGGCCTGCACGACGTCGCCGACGGCGGCGGGCGTCGCGACGACGAGCGCCGGCGCGGGCGACCGCACGACACCGCCCTCGTCGCGGCTGATCCGGTGGGCGACCCCGTCGACCTCGACCAGGTGCACGGTGCCGTGCACGGCCGAGACGATCCGGTGCTTGCGGCCGCCCACGACCAGGTGCGCGTGGAACTCGTCGAGCCACTCGATCTCGACGTCGGCAGTGGCGGAGCTCGCGCCCGCGGCCACGGTGATCCGATAGCGGCCGGGGGAGAGCTGGAGCGTGGTCAGCTGGTACGTCGTACCGCGCAGCTTGACCTCGACGGCCTCGCCGACCTCGTGCTGGGCCTGCGGCCGGCCGCCGTGGGCGGTCTCGAGGAAGCGGGTGCGCTCGACCGCGAGGTTCTCGTCGTAGGCGGCGATGGCGGCGGTGAGCAGGGCGATCTCGCGGTGTGCGTCGGAGACGAGCCGGCCCTCCTCGCGGGCCCGGTCGATCCAGGCGGTGTCCGCCCACTGCGGCTCGCCCGCGACGACCTCCGGCTGCTGCAGCAGGTCGAGGATGAAGGCCTTGTTGGTCGTGCCGCCCTCGATGACGACGGTCGTCTCGGCCATGGCACGGCGGAGGCGCGCGAGCGCCTCGTCGCGGTCACGGCCGTAGGCGATGACCTTGGCGATCATCGAGTCGAAGTCGGCGGGGATGACGTCGCCCTCGCCCAGCCCGGTGTCCACGCGTACGCCGGGGCCGCTGGGCAGCTCGAGCAGCGCGACCCGCCCGGGGGCGGGCGCGAAGTCGCGGTCCGGGTCCTCGGCGTTGAGCCGGGCCTCGACCGCGTGGCCGGCCTCGACGGGCCGCTCGCCCTCGAGAGCGCCACCGGCGGCGACGTGGATCTGGGCCTTCACGAGGTCGACCGAGGTCGTCACCTCGGTGATCGGGTGCTCCACCTGCAGGCGGGTGTTGACCTCGAGGAAGGCGAAGGACCGCTCCTCGGGCTGGTAGAGGAACTCCACGGTGCCCGCGCCGGTGTAGCCGACGGCGACGGCGAGCCGCTCGGCCGAGGCCTTGAGCTGCTCGACCTGGTCGGGGGCCAGCAGGGGAGAGGAGGACTCCTCGATGACCTTCTGGTTGCGGCGCTGCACCGAGCAGTCGCGGACGCCGAGGGCCCAGGCGGTGCCATGGCTGTCGGCGATGAGCTGGACCTCGACGTGGCGGGCGCCGGTGACGACCCGCTCGAGGAAGACCACGCCGCTGCCGAAGGCACGCTCGGCCTCGTCGCGGGTGCGCTGGTAGGCGTCGGACAGTTCGGCCGGGGTGCTGACCTTGCGGATGCCGCGGCCACCGCCGCCGGCGGAGGCCTTGAGCATCATCGGGTAGCCGATCCGCTCAGCCGCCGCCAGTGCCTCCTCGAGCGTGTCGACCGGCCCGTTGCTCCACGGTGCCACCGGTACGCCGACCTGCTCCGCGATCCGCTTGGACCCGATCTTGTCGCCGAGCTGGCGCATCGCCTCGGCGCTGGGGCCGATGAAGGTGATCCCCAGCCGGTCGCACAGGTCGACGAAGGCGGGGTCCTCGGCCACGAAACCCCAGCCGACCCAGACCGCGTCCGCACGCGTGGCGACGAGGGCGCGCTCGAGGACCTCGAGGTCGAGGTAGGGCCGTGCGGAGGCGGGGCCGAGGCCGTGGGTCTCGTCGGCCTCGCGCACGAAGGTCGCGTGGCGTTCCGCGTCGGTGTACAACGCGATCGAGGTCAGGTCCTGGCCCGCGGCCGCGAGGTCCCGGACGGCGTGGATGAGCCGCATCGCGGCCTCTCCTCGGTTCACGATCGCGATTCGTGAGAACACCAGCTACCTCCGGGGTCGGGGGAAGCGCCCGGGGAGGACGCGTCGGTCGGCAGCGGTGGCTGCCGGACACATCCTCGCAAAAGATGAGGAAAGGCTCAAATATTACGTGAGGATTGCCTCATATTGTTTACCCAGCCGACACATGACGTGCACGCGCGCGCTCAGGGATCGACGATCGGTACGACGGGCTCCAGGGCCGGTCGCTTGGGAAGCCGGTTGTCCCCGGTCGAGCGCCCGCGGACGTGCCGGATGAACCACGGCACCCAGAACCGGCCCAGCCACTGGGCGTCCTCGACCCGGCTGCGCCACCAGGCCCGCGCCGACAGCGGCGGCAGCGGGTCCTGCCACGACGTGTCCGGACGGACGCCGAGCACGTCGGCGAACGCCGTCGCGAGCCGGGTGTGTCCCGCGGTGTTGAGGTGCAGCCGGTCGAAGCTCCACCAGCGCGGGTCGTTCACCGCCGGGTACTCCTCGAAGTCGACGAGCACCACGCCGTGCCGCGCGGCCGACTCGCGGATCGCGGCGTTGAGGTCGCGCACCCGCGGGGTCAGGTGCCGGGCGATGCTGAACGTGGCGCCCGGGTCCGGGAAGGTGCAGCCGATGACCGTGGCGCCGATGCCGCGCAGTGCGGCGTACATGTCCTCGAGGTCGGCCATCGTCTCGGCCAGGTCGAACGAGCCGAGCACGTCGTTGGCGCCCGCCATCACGCTCACCAGGTCGGGATTCAGCGCGAGCGCGGGCTCGAGCTGGTCGGCACGGATCCGCTTCGTGCGACGGCCCCGGATCGCGAGGTTCGCGTAGAGCAGGTCCGGGTTGCTCTCGGCCAGGTACAGCGCGAACCTGTCGGCCCAGCCCCGGATGCCCCCATGCGCGTCGAGATCGTTCAGCCCCTCGGTCTGGGAGTCTCCGAGGGCGACGTACCGGTGGAACAGCACCCCTTCATCATGCCAGGGCAGCGGGATCGTCGAGGGCGGATCGGAGGTCCTGGCGCGAGGAGACGCCGAGCTTGCGGTAGACGGCGGTGAGCTGGGACTCGACGGTCTTGCGGGTGACGAAGAGGGCCTGCGCGATCTGCACGTTGGTGAGGCCGTCGGCCGCGAGCTGCGCGACGCGGAGCTCGCTCGGGGTGAGGGCCGCCGGTCCCGTCGTACGACGCCGGCGGACGACCCCGCCGCAGCTGGCGATCTCCTGCTCGGCCTGCGTGGCCAGCCGCAGCGCGCCGCAGCGGTCGGCGAGGTCGAGCGCTCCCGCCAGGACCTCCCGGGCGACGGCTCGCTGCCGGTCGTGGCGCAGGGCGCGGCCCTGGGCGAGCAGGGCGCGGGCGAGCTCGAGCGGCGCGTCGGCGCACCGCAGGACGGCGACCGCGTGCTCGATCCGCTCGAGGGAGGAAGCGCCCTGCTCCACGAGACCCTCCGCGAGGAGGGTCAGACCGTGGGCGCGCGCGAGCGCCCAGCGCTCGTCGGCACAGCGCTGCTCGGCCAGCAGGTCGAGCGCCGCGGCACGGTCGCCGGTGCGGGCCAGCGCCACGGCCACGGTCGGACGCCACAGGATCCCGGGGTTCGTGGCGCCTCCGCCGCGGGACGCGATGACCTCGCCGAGCGCGATCACTTCGGGCCACCGGCCCTGCTCGGCGCGCAGCAGCATGGTGCTGTACGTCGCGGTGTCCTCCGCGGTGTTCCCCTCCGGGCCGGTCCCAGCGACCTCGGCGAGGACGGCGTCGGCCTCGGCCAGCTCGTCGCGGTCGACCAGCACCCTCCCCACGTACGCCGCCGCGGCGACTCGGGGGAGCCACAGGCCCGATCGCGCGGCGGTGCGCAGCGCGGCCCGCCCGTGGGCCTCCGCCTGCTCGAGCCGGCCGCCCAGCCAGCCGGCGTAGCACCCGACGACGGACCAGGTCGCGAAGGTGACCTCCGAGCTCTGGTCGGCCGCGCGCCGCAGGCCGAGCTCCACCACGTCCGCGGCGTCGCGGTGTCGGCCGGTGATGAGCAGGACCAGCGCGGTCTGCCAGCCGGCCGCGGTCTCCCCGGACTCCTCGATCAGCAGGCCGCCGGAGAGCGCGCGGGTGGCCAGCTCGCCGCACCTCTCGCCGCTCGTCGCCCCCGCGACGGTCAGGTGGTACGCCAGCGCGCCCAGCAGACGGCGCTCCGCCGGGGTGACGCCGGCCAGCCCCGCGGCGAGCTCCTCCGTGCGCCGGCCGGCGTCGGGCATGGCGGCGTACTGCAGCAGCCCGGAGGCGACCTCGCCGGCCCGCAGGTCGAGGGCGAGCTCCCGGTCCTCCGGCCCCAGCTGGGCGAGCACGTCCTCGATCCAGTGCCCGTCGGGCGGGCGTCCGAGCAGGGTCCGCAGGGTCGTCAGGGCCGAGGCGGCCTGGGCGCGCAGGTGGGCGTCGTCGCTGGTCCCGAGGACGTGCTCGAGCCGCTCCTCCGCCCGCGGGTC
>DATFHM010000247.1:0-8305 GCA_035248385.1 Nocardioides sp.
CCCGCGACCTGCAGCACCGCCTGGATGCCGACGAGCTGGAGCGCGATGTAGGGCATGGTGGCGAGGAAGCCGGTGACCGCGACGGCGAGCGAGAGCGGCCGGGCGTCGTACCGGCCCCGGACGAAGTCGGCGGCGGTGACGTAGCCGTGCCGGTGGCTCACCGACCACAGCCGTGCCATGAAGACGAAGACGATCGGGTAGAGGACGATCGTGTAGGGCACGGCGAAGAAGCCGGCGACCGCGCCGGTCGCGAACATCGCCGCCGGCACCGCGACGAAGGTGTACGCCGTGTACAGGTCACCGCCGAGCAGGAACCAGGTGACGATGGTGCCGAAGCTGCGGCCGCCGAGCCCCCACTCGTCCAGGTTGTCCAGCGATGCGGCCCGCCGGAAGCGGGTGGCCATGAAGCCGGCCACCGTGACGAGCGC
The DNA here is from genome assembly GCA_035248385.1 of Nocardioides sp. Taxonomy (GTDB): domain Bacteria; phylum Actinomycetota; class Actinomycetes; order Propionibacteriales; family Nocardioidaceae; genus Nocardioides. The sequence goes on from DATFHM010000247.1 coordinate 429, forward strand.
GAACAGGACGACCAGGACGGTCAGGGCGGTGCCGTTGACGCCGGCGTCGGCGGTGAGCGGACGCATCACTCACCGTCCTTGTGGCGTGCCGCGAGGGTCAGCCGGTAGGCGGCGTAGGTCATGCCGGAGCAGAGGAACACCCAGAGGAACTGGTACCAGAAGAAGAACGGGAAGCCCCACAGCTCCGGTCGGGTCTTCGCGTACGTCGGCACCGCCATCAACGCGATCACCGGGATCGCGAGCAGGATGCCGGCCAGCACCAGCTTGCCGGTGTCGGTGTGAGGGGTCTGCGGTGCTCTGTGGTTCCCGAGTGCCATGTCTTGCAGGTTAGTGTGATGTGACGCCGATCACGTGCGGACGCACGCGGGTTGCGCCGAGCGGTCGGGTCCGGGCGCCGAGCGGTCGGCCGAGCCCAGCCGACACAATGGAGCCATGACCGGAATCGACCTGATGGCTGGCCCGCCCCCCACGCACCTGCCCGAGGACCCCGCGGCAGGGGTGCTCGCCGAGGGGGAGGCGCCCGCCGCGGTCGTACGCCGCTTCCCGGCGTCGCCGGCCGCCTGGGCGGCCCTCGCCGAGCAGGCCGTCGCCGCGGACGCGGACGAGGTGACCGTCTACGCCTACGCCCGCGTCGGCTACCACCGCTCGCTCGACGTGCTGCGCCGCAACGGCTGGAAGGGCCACGGTCCGGTGCCGTGGGAGCACGAGCCGAACCGGGGCTTCCTGACCTGCCTCGCGCTGCTGGCGAAGGCCGCCCGCGCGATCGGCGAGGACGACGAGTGGGAGCGCTGCTCGACCTTCCTGCGCGAGTCGAGTCAGACGGCGTACGACGAGCTCCTGGGCTGACTGCGCGGCTCGGTCCGCCGGTAGGTCCGGTGCCGGTCGCGGCCGGCCCGCTTGGCGGCGTACAGGGCCTCGTCGGCGCGGACCAGCACGGTCTGGCCCGTCCGGTCGTCGGCGGGCAGGTCCGCGAACAGGGCCACGCCGACCGACGCGGTGACGAGGGCCGTGCCGGCGTGGACGGACGCGTCGCGCACCGCGCCGACCACGGCGGCGGCCATCCGCTCGATGCTCGCGCGGTCGCCGCGGGGCACGACGACGGCGAACTCGTCGCCGCCGATGCGGCTCACCGATCCCGGGTCGGGGACGGCGTCGACGAGCGCGCGCGCCACGGCGATGAGCACGCGGTCGCCCGCCTGGTGGCCGGCGGTGTCGTTGATCAGCTTGAAGTGGTCGACGTCGACGACGAGCAGCGCGCCCCCGGCGTCGTCGGCCAGGTGGCCGAGCACGGAGCGCAGCTCGACCTCGAACCAGCGCCGGTTCCAGATGCCGGTGAGCGGGTCGCGCTCGGCGAGCTGGCGGGCCCGCTGCTCGGCGTCGCGCAGCGCCTGCTCGGCACGCGCCCGGTCGACCTCGACGCGGTGGATGGACTGGGCCGTCACGGTCACGACCACGACCAGCAGGACCATCATGCTGCCGGCGAAGGTCGCCGTGCCGAGGTTGAGGTTGTGCGCCAGCACCGGCACCAGACCCAGCGTGGGCGGCGCGACGATCACCCACGGCAGCAGGCGGCGTACGACGGTGCCGGCCGGGCCGCCGTCCCAGAGGTAGACGAGCGGCCGGCGGTCGGCGTGCAGGGCCGCCAGGCCGAGCGCCAGCAGGGCGATGCAGGTCGCCGACGGCACGGCGATGCCCGGGCCGCCGTTCAGCGAGGCGAGCTCGGGGGCCTGGAAGAGCCAGCCGAGCTCCAGCACCAGCACCAGGCAGGCATAGGCGGCCGTCAGCACACCTCCGGCGCGCGCCGCCCGCGCACCTCCGCCCGACAGCAGCCGCGCGACGGCGAAGACGACCAGCGAGGTGGCCGCCTGCGGTGCGCTGCGGCCGGGGTGGAACGCGCCGAACGGGTCGTGGACGAGCAGCTCGTCGATGCCGAGCCCGTGCCCGGTGACCCACTCGAACAGCGTGGTGGCGCCGATCGCGAGCGGGCCCAGCGCCACCCACCGCTGCCACCGGCCACGGCCGACGAGCGAGAGGCCGGCGAGGGCGGAGGCGAGAGCGGTGTTGGCCTTCATCGTGGGCAGCGCGGGGATCGCCGGGGCGAGGACCGAGAAGTGCCGGAACCAGCCGATCAGCATGACCACGCCGATGGCGCACACCAGCCCGCCGGCGTACGACGGGACGCGGCGTGCCCAGGCGGGGGACGGTCGGGTGACCGGCGGCGGGGTCGGCATGGCGCGCGGGTCAGGCGCCCAGCGTCTGCGGGGTCGAGGGGACCGGCTCGAGGCTGTGCGGGATCCGGGCGGCGTCCCCGAGCGGCACGCCCTTGCCGTAGCGGTAGCCCTGCACCTGGTCGCACCCGTGGCTGCGCAGGTACGCCTCCTGGGCCTCGGTCTCGACCCCCTCGGCAACGACGACCATGCCCAGCGCGTGCGCCATGCCGATGATGGCGTCGACGACCGCGGCGTCGTCGTCCACCGAGCCGATCGGCGCCACGAAGGACCGGTCGATCTTGATCTTGTCGATGGGGAAGCGGGTCAGGTAGGCGAGGCTGGAGTAGCCGCAGCCGAAGTCGTCGACGATCACCTGGACGCCGATCGAGCGCAGCTCCTGCAGCGAGGCGACCGCGACACCGTTGTCCTCGAGCAGGATGCCCTCGGTGATCTCGATGCCCAGCTGCCACGGCTCCAGGCCGGAGTCGGCGAGCGCGGACGACACCTGCTCCACCCACCCGCCCCCGTGCAGCTGGCGCGGGGACGCGTTGACGGCGAGCCGCAGCGGCACCTTCACGGCCCGCTGCAGCACGGCGATGTCGGCGCAGGCGGTGCGGAGCACCCACTCACCGAGCTCGACGATGAGCCCGCTGTCCTCGGCGACCGGGATGAACCGGTCGGGTGAGACGGTGCCGAGCTCGGCGCTGTGCCAGCGCGCGAGCGCCTCGAAGCCGATGAGGCGTCCCTCGACCAGGTCGAACTGCGGCTGGTAGACGACCGCGAGCTCGCCGTGGGCCAGCGCGTTGCGCAGCGCCCCGGACAGGGCCAGCTTCTCGTTGACCTCCTCGACCATCGCCGCGTCGAACCAGGCCAGGCTGTCGCGGCCCGACGCCTTGGCGCGGTACATCGCGACGTCCGCGTGCCGCAGCAGGGTGGCCGGGCTCTCGCCGTCACCGGGGAAGGTCGTCCCGCCGATGCTGGCGGTCACCACGACGTCGTACCCCTGCACCTGGATGGGGGCCAGCAGCGAGGCGAGCATCCCGGAGATGCGCCCGGACAGGTCCGTGCCGGGCGTGAGGTCGTCCATCACGATCGCGAACTCGTCACCGCCGAGCCGGGCGACCAGGTCCGAGCCGCGCACCCAGGAGCGGAGTCGGTCGGCCACCGCGAGCAGCAGCTCGTCGCCGATGTGGTGACCGAGCGTGTCGTTGATCCGGTTGAAGTGGTCGAGGTCGAGCAGCAGCAGCGCCACCTCGGTGCCCTCGTGACGCGCGCGGTCCATGGCGACGTCGAGCTTCTCCACGAGCTGGGTGCGGTTGGGCAGGTCGGTGAGCTGGTCGTGGTGCAGGATGTGGTCGACGGCCTCGCGGGCCTCGATGCGCTGGGTGATGTCGAAGGCGACGACGAGGTAGCCGGTCGGGGTGCCGTCGTCGTCCTTGAGGACCACGACCTCCTCGCTCACCGGTACGACGCGCCCGTCCTTGCGCCGGTAGGACCACTCGACCGCGGTGCCCGTGTCGCGCAGCACCGGTACGTCGACCTCGACGCCGCGGCGTCGCTCGGCGTCGATGGCGGTCAGCGAGCTGCCGACGAGCTCCTCCTGCCGGTAGCCGACGAGCTCCTCGGCCGCCGGGTTCGCGGTGACGATGCGGCCGGTCAGGTCGGTGGCGATCACCGACAGCGGCAGCGTCGCGAGGATCGTCCGCAGCTGCTGGGCCTGGCGCTGCGCGTCCGCCTCGGCCTGGCCGCGGCGCCGCTCGGTGATGTCGATGATCGAGGCGAGCACGTGCGGCTCGTCGTCGATGGTGATCGGGTTCAGCCCGATCTCGATGGGCAGCTCGGTGCCGTCCTTGCGGACGCCGTACAGCTCGCGGCCGACGCCCATGCCGCGCCGGCTCGGGTGCACCAGGTAGTTCTCGCGGGCGTGCACGTGGGAGTCGCGGGCGCTCGCCGGGACGAGCGCGTCGACGTTCATCCGCAGCAGCTCCTCGCGGGTGTACCCGAAGGAGCGCTCGGCCTCGCTGTTGACCAGCACGATCCGCCCGGCACCGTCGACGAGGATCATCGCGCTCGGCGACGCCTCGATGATGAGGTGCATCTGGTCGTCGTGCACGCGTGCCCCCTGAGGCTCGACCCGCGAGAGGTCGCGGTCGCTCGGTTCGCCGTCCATGGCACTTCCTGTCGTCGTCGGCTCGGCCGACCTTTCCAATGCTGAGGGTCGATCGCCGCTCGGGGGCGTCGTTCGGGAGGCCGCGGGACTTCGTCCTGACAGGTCCGACCGATCGCACAGAAGCAGGCTGTTTCTCCTCCAGCGGTGGGTGTTCCATCCGTACTTTCGGGCATGTGGAGGTCAGCATGAGGGGATTGCAGCGTCTGGTCGGGCTGCTCATCGGTGGCGCGGCGCTCGGTGGCGCCGGGTTGCTGTGGTGGGCGGTGTCCGGCTCGGGCGACAAGTACGCCGGTCCGGCGCACTCCGGTGTGCTGCTCGGCACCTGGCGTGTGCTCTACGACACGGAGGCCCCGGGAAGCGCCACGATCGCGGCCGCCGTGGGCCTCGCGCTCATCGTCGCGGCGGCGGTGGCGACCATCGAGACGCGGATCGCGAACCGCTCCCGGCGCAGCGTCGACGGCGTGCACCTGCCGCTCTCGCCGCGCGTCGTGATGGCCGAGACCCGCGGTGTGTACGCCGGTCCGGTGACCCTCACCGTCCTCATCCCCGCTCACAACGAGGAGCGCGGCATCGGCCTGACCCTGTCCTCGCTCCAGAACCAGTCGCGTCCGCCGGAGCGCATCGTCGTCGTCGCCGACAACTGCACCGACGGCACGATCGACGTCGCCCGGTCGCACGGGGTCGAGGTGGTCGAGACCGTCGGCAACACCCGCAAGAAGGCCGGTGCGCTCAACCAGGTGCTCGCGCGCGTCCTACCCGCCCAGGGTGACAACGACCTGGTCATGGTGATGGACGCCGACACCATCCTCGACCAGGGCTTCCTGGACAGCGCCGTCCGGCGGATGACCGCCGACCGCGGCCTGATGGCCGTGGGGGCGCTGTTCTACGGCGAGGAGGGCTCCGGCCTGCTCGGGCTGTTCCAGCGCAACGAGTACACCCGCTACGGCCGCGACCTGAAGCGCCGCCGCGGCAAGGTCTTCGTGCTCACCGGCACCGCCACCGTCTTCCGGCCCCGCGCGCTGCGCACCGTCGCGGCCGAGCGCGGCCGCAGCATCCCCGGCGTGCACGGCGACGTCTACGACACCCTCGTGCTCACCGAGGACAACGAGCTCACCCTGGCGCTGAAGAGCCTCGGCGCGCTGATCATGTCGCCGTCGGACTGCACGGTCGTGACCGAGGTGATGCCGACCTGGGGCAACCTGTGGACCCAGCGGCTGCGCTGGCAGCGCGGTGCCCTGGAGAACCTGGGTGCGTACGGCATGCGCCCGCAGACGTTCCGCTACTGGGCCCAGCAGCTCGGGATCGGGTACGGCGTGATCGCGCTGATCAGCTACCTGGTCCTGATCACCATCACGACGCTGGCCAGCGACGGCTGGATCTGGTTCCCGTTCTGGCTGGGGGTCGGGTCGCTGTTCGTCGTGGAGCGCGTCGTCGGCGTGTGGGCCGGCGGCTGGCGGGCCCGGCTGCTCGCGATCTGCCTGTTCCCCGAGCTCTTCTACGCGATGTTCCTCGACGTGGTCTACGTCAAGGGCGTCATCGACATCTCCCGCGGGCGCCAGGCGACCTGGGGCGCGGGCCACGTGGCCGCCGCCAGCCCGGAGCAGGTGGTCGCATGACCGCCCTGCTCTCGGCGTACGGCGTGCTGCTGCCGTCCTCGGTCATGCACGCGCACTGGTTCGGCGTGCTGGCCGCGTTCGTGGCGGTCAACACCGTCGTCTACGTCGCCCTCGCGGTCGCCAAGGCGATGCCGAAGGTCTACGTCCGCGACTGGATCCCGCGCGGCTACCAGCGCGCCGAGACGCGCAGCATCCACCCCGACGACCCGGCCTGAGCCGGGCCCGTCAGGCTCAGGACAGCAGCGAGCGCACCTTCTCCGCCCCGAGCGCGGCGAAGAGGGTGGGCAGCCGCGGCCCGCGCTCGGCGCCGACCAGCAGGGCGTAGAGCAGGCCGAAGAACGCCTTCTGGCCGGCCTTCACCTCGTCGGTGGGGGCGTCGTCGAGGCCCAGCCCGAGGGCCAGCTTCGGGACGCCGTAGATGACCGAGGTGAGCGCGTCGGCGTCGGTGAAGTCCGCGGGCAGGTTCGCGAGCAGCAGCTCGAGCCAGCGGGACTCCTCGGCCGTCAGCGCGCCCAGGCGGGCCGCGTCGGCGACCTCGCGCACGGTGGTGCGGTCCTCGGGGTCGACGTACTGGGTGATCCAGGTGGCCGCCTTGCTCAGCCGCGGCTCGAGGTCGGCCTCGGGGGCGCCGACGGTGCGCGCGATGACCTCGCGGTTGCCCGCGGTGACGTCGGCGACCGAGGACAGCATCCGGAACGGCACGACGACCGCCGGGGTCGGCAGCGTGCCCGCGGCGGCCGTGGCGGAGGCCCGCTCCCAGGCCAGCACGGCGGCGTCGCGCTTCTCGGGGATCGCGGCCTTCTTGGTGAGCGCGTCCCACTCGTCGTACAGCCGCAGGACCTCCTGGCCGAAGTCGACGTTGAACGCCTGCTTCGGCTGGCGGCGCACGTAGAGCCAGCGCAGAATGGGGGCTTCCAGGATCCGCAGCGCCTCGGCCGCGGTCGGGACGCCGCCCTTGGACGACGACATCTTCGGCATACCGGCGACGCCGACGAACGAGTAGCCGACGAAGCTCGGCGCCGTGCCACCGAAGATCGGGCCGACGAGCTCCTTGCCGACGGTGTAGCTGGAGCCGGGGGAGGCGTGGTCCACGCCGCCGGGCTCGAAGTGCACGCCCTCGAAGGTCCAGCGCATCGGCCAGTCGACCTTCCAGACCAGCTTGCCCTCGTCCTGGGTCGCCACGTTGGTCACGTGCGACTCCCCGCAGGCGTCGCAGGTGTAGGACAGGTCGGTCGTCGCGTCGTCGTACGCCGTGATGGTGACGGTGTCGCGCCCGCAACCGCGGCAGTAGGGCTTGTAGGGGAAGCGCGAGAGCAGGTCGGCGCCGGTGGCGTCCTCCTCCGCGGTCGACTCCTCGCCCTCGGCGGGCTCGGCCTTCTTGGTCCGGTAGCGCCCCATGACCTCGTCGATCTCGGCGCGCTTCGCGATGGCGGTGAGGATCTGCTCGCGGTAGGCGCCCGACTGGTACATCGCGGTCTGGTCGACCTCGACCATCTCGCAGCCGAGCTCCTCCAGCGCGGCCCGCAGCGGCGCCTTGTAGCGCTCGGCCCAGCTGGGGAACTCCCCGGTCGGGTCCGGTACGGCGGACAGCGGCTTGCCGATGTGCTCGCTCCAGCTCGGGTCGACACCGGCCGGGACCTTGCGGAACCGGTCGTAGTCGTCCCAGCTGTGCAGGTGACGCACGTTGATGCCGCGGCGACGGATCTCCTCGGCCACGAAGTGGACGGTGAGGAACTCGCGCAGGTTGCCCAGGTGGATCGGGCCGGACGGGCTGATGCCGGACGCGCAGGTGACCAGGTCGGGCAGCGTGCCGCCGTTGACCTGCTCGGCGTGCCGCAGCGCCAGGTCGGCGGTCCGGCTCACCCAGTCGGTGGGTTCCTG
>DATFHM010000248.1:0-18916 GCA_035248385.1 Nocardioides sp.
CAAGGAGCTGCGGGCGGCGCACCCCGGCCCGATCGTCGCGGCGGGCGCCTACACCGTGGAGAAGGCCGAGCGCCTCCTCGCGGCCGACCTCATCGACGCCGCCGCCTTCGGCCGGCTGTTCATCGCGAACCCCGACCTGCCCCGACGGCTCGCCGAGGGCCTGCCGCTCAACGAGCCCGACCTGGCCACCTTCTACGGCGGCGGCGAGGCCGGCTACACCGACTACCCGGACTGGACCGACTGAACCGACTGGAGGAAGTCGAGCAGGAGCGCGTTGACCTCGTCGGGGCGCTCCTGCTGCACCCAGTGCCCGCAGCCGGGCAGGATCTCGGAGCGGTGCAGCCGCGGCAGCGTCTTCGGGAAGCGCGCGATCGCGGCGCCGCCCCACATCGTCGGCCCGTCCAGCTCGCCGCCCGCGAAGAGGGCGGGCACCTCGATCGGCCGGTGCCGCAGCACCGCGAGGTCCTCCCAGTCGCGGTCAACGTTGCGGTAGCGGTTGAGCGGCCCGGCGAAGCCGTTGCGGGCGAACTCGGCGACGTACACATCGAGGTCCGCCTCGGTCATCCAGGCCGGCTCGTCGGCCGGCCACACGAAGCGGTCGCGCATCCGGCCGCCCGCGGGCACCGCGACCATCGGCGGCGCGCCGGCCTCGAGCGTGGCGCGGACGCCCTCACCGGAGGCCGAGAAGTACATGCCGCGCAGCCACTCGCGGACGTCGGCCTCGATCTCGGCCTCGGCCCGGCCGGGCTCCTGGAAGTAGGAGATGTAGAACTCGTCGCCGCCACCCATCTCCGCGAAGGCGTCGGTGGGGCGGGTCGGTCCTGACGGCGCGAACGGCACCGACAGGCCCGCGACCGCGGTGAAGACGTCGGGCCGCAGGTGCGCGGAGGTCCAGGCGATCGGGGCGCCCCAGTCGTGCCCGACGATCACCGCGGTGCTCTCGCCGAGGGCCTCGACGAGCGCGAGGTTGTCGGCGACGTGCCGCAGCATCCGGTAGTCCTCGATGGCCGGCGGGGCCGAGGAGGCGCCGTACCCACGGACGTCGAGGGCGGCGGCGCGGTAGCCGGCGGCCGCGAGCACGGGGAGCTGGTAGCGCCAGGAGTACCAGGACTCGGGGAAGCCGTGCACCAGGAGCACGAGCGGCCCTTCACCCGCCTCCACGACGTGCAGGTCGATGCCGTTGACGTGCTCGGTGCGGTGGCGCACCGCGCTCAGGTCCGGGGTCACCGGGCCAGTCTGTCAGCGGAACCGGCGCAGCCGAAGGCTGTTCGCGACGACCGACACCGACGAGAACGCCATCGCCGCGCCCGCGACCATCGGGTCCAGCAGGCCTAGCGCCGCCAGCGGGATCGCCGCCACGTTGTAGCCGAAGGCCCAGAACAGGTTGGACCGGATCACCGCCAAGGTACGCCGGGACAGCCGGATCGCGTCCCCCGCGACCCGCAGGTCGCCACGGACCAGGGTCAGGTCGCCGGCCTCCATCGCGACGTCGGTGCCGGTGCCCATGGCCAGGCCCAGGTCGGCCTGCGCGAGGGCGGCGGCGTCGTTGACGCCGTCGCCCACCATCGCGACGACCCGGCCCTCGGCCTGCAGCCGCTTGACCACGTCGACCTTGTCGGCGGGCAGCACCTCCGCGTGGACGTCGGCCTCCACGATGCCGACCTGCGCGGCCACCGTGCGCGCCACGCGGGCGTTGTCGCCGGTGAGCAGGATCGGGCGCAGGCCCAGGTCGCGCAGCTCGGCCACGGCCCCGGCCGACCCCGGCTTGACGCTGTCGGCGACGACGAGCACCGCGCGGGCCCGGCCGTCCCAGCCGACGGCGACCGCGGTGAAGCCACGGTCGGCGGCGTCGTCGTACCGCTGCTGGAGGGGGGTGGGCAGGTGCTGGGACCACTCCGCGAGCAGCCGCGGGCGACCGACGAGCACCGCGTGCCCGTCGACGACGCCCTGCACGCCGAGCCCCTCGACGTTGCCGAAGTCCTCGACCGTCCCAAGGCTGCCGGCGGCGCGGGCGCCGTCCGCGATCGCCCGGGCGATGGGGTGCTCGGAGGCGTCCTCGAGCGCCCCCGCCAGGCGCAGCACCTCGGACTCGTCCTCGCCCTCCGCCACGTGCGTCTCGACCAGCGTCATCGCGCCGGTGGTGACCGTGCCGGTCTTGTCGAGCACGACCGTGTCGACCCGCCGGGTCTGCTCGAGGACCTCCGGCCCCTTGATCAGGATGCCCAGCTGCGCGCCGCGGCCGGTGCCGACCATCAGCGCGGTGGGCGTGGCGAGGCCGAGCGCGCACGGGCACGCGACGATGAGCACGGCGACCGCCGCCGACACCGCGGCGGCCGCGCCGCCACCGGTCGCCAGCCACACGCCGAAGGTCGCGAGCGCGGTCACGATGACGAGCGGCACGAACACCCCGGACACCCGGTCCGCGAGCCGCTGCACGGCCGCCTTGCCGGTCTGCGCGTCCTCGACGAGCCGTGCGATCTGAGCGAGCTGGGTGTCGGCGCCGACCCTGGTCGCGCGCACTACGATCCGGCCGCCGGCGTTGACGGTCGCGCCGACCACCTCGCTGCCGACGCCGACCTCGACCGGGACGGACTCACCGGTGAGCAGCGACGCGTCGACGGCCGAGCTGCCCTCCTCGACGACCCCGTCGGTCGCGACCTTGTCCCCCGGGCGGACGACGAAGCGGTCGCCCACCACCAGGTCGGCCACCGGGATCCGCCGCTCGGCGCCGTCGCGCAGGACGGCCACGTCGCGCGCGCCCAGGTCCAGCAGGGCCCGGAGCGCGGCTCCTGCGCTGCGTCGCGCGCGCTGCTCGAGGTAGCGCCCGAGCAGGATGAAGGTGATGATCCCCGAGGCCGCCTCGAGGTAGATGTCCTCGGCCCCGCTGTCGCGCAGCAGCGCACCCACCGACCAGAGGTACGCCGCTCCGGTGCCGAGCGTGACGAGGGTGTCCATCGTCGCGGCGCCGTGGCGCAGGTTGGTCCAGGTCGCGCGGTGGAACGGCCACGCACCCCACAGCACGACCGGGGTGGCGAGGGCCAGCGAGACCCACTGCCAGCCGGAGAAGTGAAGCGCCGGCACCATCGCGATCAGCACGACGGGCACCGCCAGCGTCGCTGAAACGACGAGCCGTCGCCGCAGCGCGGACAGGTCGGCGTCGTCGGCAGGCGGCTCGTCCGGCTGGGCGGGCGCGGCGCCGTACCCGGCCGCCTCGACGGCCGCGACCAGGTCGGCGGTCGTCACGTCCCCGACCACCGAGACGCGGGCCTTCTCGGTGGCGTAGTTGACCGTGGCGGTCACGCCGTCGAGCTTGTTCAGCTTGCGCTCGATCCGGTTCGCGCACGACGCGCAGGTCATGCCCGTGAGCAGCAGCTCGACCTGCTCGGTCGACGCACCGCTCATGCCAGCTGGTAGCCGGCCTCGCGCACGGCCGCCTCGACGGTCTCGCGCGGGACGGGCCGGTCGGAGGCGAACGTGAGGGCGCCGCTGGCGAGGTCCACGACGACGTCGCGGACGCCGTCGATCTCGGCGACCTCCTCGGTCACCGAGGCCACGCAGTGGCCGCAGGTCATGCCGTTGACGGTGTAGGACGCGGTCTCTCCGGAGGTGCTCATGGCCCCACCATATACCCCCCAGGGGTATCGAGCGAGGGGGTGATGCACACCGAGTGGACAGCCGGGTGTGATGTTGATCAAAATCACACAGCAAAAGGGCACCCCCAATGCTTGTGAATGATTTCTCATACGGCATAAAAGGTCAGGTGGAAACCATGACGGCTGTCGAGGCTGAGGTCAGCCCGAGCACTGACGGCATTCAGGACGTTCTGCTGATCGGCGGGGGTGTCATGAGCGCGACGCTCGCGACCCTGCTCTCCGAGCTCGAGCCCACCTGGAGCATCCGCCTCCTCGAGCGGCTCGACCGTCCCGCCCGGGAGAGCTCCGGCCCGTGGAACAACGCCGGCACCGGTCACTCCGCGCTGTGCGAGCTCAACTACACCCCGCAGGCCGCCGACGGCTCCGTCGACATCTCCAAGGCCGTCGTGGTCAACGAGCAGTTCCAGATCTCGCGCCAGCTGTGGGCCTTCCTCATCGAGTCCGGCCGGATCCCCCGGCCCGACGCGTTCATCCACCCGACCCCGCACATGAGCTTCGTGTGGGGCGCCGAGAACGTCGAGTACCTGCGCGAGCGGCACCGCCTGCTCGCCGCCCACCCGCTCTTCGCCGGCATGGAGTTCTCCACCGACCGCGCGCAGATCGGCAAGTGGGCCCCGCTCCTGGTCGAGGACCGCGACATCGACGAGCCGATCGCGGCGACGTACTCCACCCTCGGCACGGACGTCGACTTCGGCGCGCTGACCACCCTGATGATCGACTCCGTCGCCGCGCGCGGCGCGCAGGTCGACTACGGCGCCGACGTCTCGCTGGTCCACCGGACCATGGACGGCGTCTGGCACGTCATGGGCAAGCAGAACGGCCAGAAGTTCCACCACCGGGCGCGCTTCGTGTTCGTGGGCGCGGGCGGCAAGGCGCTGACCCTGCTGCAGAAGTCACGGATCCCCGAGATCAAGGGCTTCGGCGGCTTCCCCGTCAGCGGCGAGTTCCTGCGCACCGACAAGCCCGAGATCGTCGCGCGCCACCACGCGAAGGTCTACGGCAAGGCCGCCGTCGGCGCCCCGCCGATGTCGGTGCCGCACCTGGACACGCGGGTCGTGGACGGCAAGGCGAGCCTGATGTTCGGTCCGTACGCCGGCTTCAGCCCGCGCTTCCTCAAGCACGGCTCGCTGCTGGACCTGTTCAGGTCGCTGCGGCTGCACAACCTCGTCCCGATGATCCGCGCCGGCCTGGCGAACATCCCGCTGACCATCTACCTGATCAGCCAGCTGGTCGCGCGGGCGTCGACCAAGTTCGCCGACCTCACCGACTTCTACGGCAACGCCGACCCGAAGGACTGGACCAAGATCATCGCCGGTCAGCGGGTCCAGGTGATCCGCCCCGACGGCGTGCTGCAGTTCGGCACCGAGGTCATCACGCACGCCGACGGCTCGATCGCCGGGCTGCTGGGCGCCTCCCCCGGCGCCTCGACGGCGGCCCCGATCATGCTGGAGCTGATGGAGCGCTGCTTCGCGGACCGTTGGGACGCCTGGCAGCCGCGACTGCGCGAGATCGTGCCGAGCATCGGCACCAACCTGGCCGACGACCCGGCGCTGGCCCAGGAGATCCACGACCGCACCGACAAGCTGCTCGGGCTGCGGGCGCCTCAGCCCGCCTGAGTCACCAGGCCCGCCTCGTGCTGGCGGCGCAGGTGGATCCTCTCGTGGACGCTCGGCTCGGCGACCCTCCCGCGGAGCGCGGCGACCCGGTCGGCGACGACGCCGAAGGCGACCCCGAGGAGCGGGATCCAGACGGGGAGCAGCATGAAGATCCAGAGCGGGACGAGCGAGCTGAGCATCGGAGTTCCCTTCGACAGGTCGGGCGGGGTTGAGGAGGATTCAACGCCGCGCGGCGGCCGCGCCGCTTGGATCGTCCGCACATCTCCACGCGCTGCGTTGTGCTGCCGTACAACCGCTGGCGGTGTGATCCTCGCCTGAGGGCCGATTCGTGCGAACGAGCGCGAAAAGCGCCGGGTGTGGTCATACTGGAACAGGTTCACGCTCCCGAACCGATCGCATCCCCCTCGTCTCCGGACGGGCGACCACGGGTTCTGGACCGGGTTGATCGGGCAACCCCTGATCCCCTGTCCACCCGCGGAGCCCGCGAGCTTCGCACCCCCCACCTCGAAGGTGACACGTGAAGCGAACGATCCTGACGGCCGCCGCGACGTCCTTGGCCACCGTGGCCGCGGTGATGACCCTGGCCGGCCCCGCCCACGCGGTGGCGCCGATCTACAACTACATGGCTGACGCCGGCGCGACCCAGGTCAACGCCATCGGCGTCACCGTGCAGTCCAACGCGACCGCCGAGTCCCGGATCACCGGGTTCAACAGCGCGAGCGCCAGCAACATGATCCTCGGTGCCAGTGCCGGTGCCCTCCTGAGCGCGGGCGTCGCGTCGACCTCCACGACAGCGACGGTGAACTCGAGCACCGGGGGCGTGACCGTCGTGGCCCACGCCCGCACCGCGAACGTGAGCCTCCTCGGCGGCCTGGTCACCGCGCAGGCGATCGACACCACCGCGACGACCGTGGCGGACGGGACCCACACGCCGACGACCACGATCACCACGAACCTGACCGGCCTCTCGATCAACGGCCAGTCCCAGCCGGTCTCGGTCGCCCCGAACACCGGCATCACGATCCCGGGCATCCTGAGCATCGCGCTCAACGCCCAGGTCATCGGGACCTCCGGCAGCTCGGCCATCGCGTTCGGCGCTGGCCTGCGGGTCACCCTGCTGTCGAGCACCAACGGGGCCTCGGCGGGTGCCGAGATCTCGGTCAACCCGATCGCCGAGATCCTGCAGCCCGGCGGTGCCGAGCTGGGTGGCTTCCCGCTGGGCGGCATGGCCTACGGGTCCTTCGTGCACGCGAACGTGGGCAACAGCGTCCAGGTCGTGTCTGACCGCACGGCGGTCGTCGCGATGCCGCTGGCGGGCACCGGCGGCCAGGAGCAGATCAACTCCACCGCTGCGGCCAACGTCAACGGCGTGCTCAACCTGGGTGCCATCCAGAACAAGCAGACCGGCGTCCGCGGGGACGCGCTGTCCCAGTCGACCGAGAACGCGAGCGTGGCGAACGTCAACCTGTTCGCCGGGCTGATCACCGCCAAGGCGGTGCAGACCACGGCGACGGCGAGCGTCCGCCCGTCCGGCAGCAGCGAGTCCGGCGGCATGACGCTGCTCGGCCTCACCGTCGCCGGCCAGGCGATCCCGCTCAACGTCGCTCCGAACACGAAGATCCACGTCGCCAACCTGGGCACCGTGACGATCAACGAGCAGCAGGACGTCGCCGTCCCGGGGGTGGCGCACGCCTTCCTCACCATCGGCGTGCACGTCGTGCTCGACACCGCGAAGGCCGGGCTGCCGGTCGGTGCCGAGGTCGAGCTCGCCACCAGCCAGGCGATCGTCTGGCAGTGATCCACCGCTGAGACGCACCGCACGCGCGGGCGAGGGCTCGGCCCTCGTCCGCGCGGCTGCTTCTCCGGCGA
Source organism: Nocardioides sp. (assembly GCA_035248385.1). Classification (GTDB taxonomy): domain Bacteria; phylum Actinomycetota; class Actinomycetes; order Propionibacteriales; family Nocardioidaceae; genus Nocardioides. The sequence continues at coordinate 7,139 of DATFHM010000248.1, forward strand.
ACCCCTGGGAAGCCTCTAGGGTGAGCCTGTGCCCGATCCGCAGTCGCAGCCGGTCCTGGTCCCTCTCTCGGACGCAGCCATCTTCCTGACGCTGACCGTCGACCCGGGTGCGGAGCCGACGGTGCGCGAGGTGCTCGCCGACCTGAGCGGGCTGCGCCGGTCCGTGGGCTTCCGGGTCCCGGACGCCGCGCTGAGCTGCGTCGTCGGCATCGGCTCGGACCTGTGGGACCGGATGCTGCCGGGCTCGCGCCCCCAGCACCTGCACCCGTTCGCGGCGCTCTCCGGCGCGCGGCACCACGCGCCCTCGACGCCCGGCGACCTGCTGCTGCACCTGCGCGCGAGCCGCCTCGACATGTGCTTCGAGCTCGCCCAGCTGGTCGTGGACCGGCTCGCCGGCGCCGCCCGCGTCGTCGACGAGGTGCACGGCTTCAAGTCGTGGGACGAGCGCGACCTGCTCGGCTTCGTCGACGGGACCGAGAACCCCGAGGGTGCGGTGGCGACGGCGGCCGTGCTCATCGGCGACGAGGACCCGGCGTACTCCGGCGGCAGCTACGTCATCACCCAGAAGTACCTGCACGACATGGCGGCGTGGAACGCCCTCACCGTCGAGCAGCAGGAGGCGGCCATCGGCCGCACCAAGCTCAACGACGTCGAGCTCGCCGACGACGTGAAGGCCGCCGACGCGCACACCCGGCTCACGGTCATCGAGGAGGACGGCGTCCAGCGGCAGATCCTGCGCGCGAACATGCCGTTCGGCGCGGTCGGCGCCGGGGAGTTCGGCACCTTCTTCATCGGGTACGCCGCCGACCCTGGCGTCACCGAGGAGATGCTGCGCCGGATGTTCATCGGCGAGCCCGCGGGCACGACCGACCGGATCCTCGACTTCTCCACCGCGGTGACCGGCAGCCTGTACTTCGTGCCGACGGCCGACTTCCTCGACGGACTCGCCGGGTGACCTCGGCGGACCGGGCCCCGGGTGGCGAGAGCCTGTTCACCGTCCTGCTCGCGCTTGCCGCCAACGCCCTCGTCGCGGTCGCTAAGACCGCTGCCGCGGCCATCACGGGCTCGCCGTCGATGACCGCGGAGGCCGCGCACTCCTGGGCCGACACCGGCAACGAGGTCTTCCTGCTCATCGGCGAGCGCAAGGCCGCGCAGCCGCCGGACGGCAAGCACCCGCTGGGCTACGGGCGCGTCGGCTACGTGTGGTCGATGTTCGCCGCGTTCGGGCTGTTCACGGTCGGCTCGGCCGTCTCGATCTGGCACGGCATCCAGTCGCTGCGCACGCCCGAGGAGGGGACGTCGTACGTCGCGGCGTACGTCGTCCTCGCGGTTTCCGCCGTGCTCGAGGGCATCTCGTTCCTCCAGGCGCTGCGGCAGACCCGCGCTGGTGCGGGCAAGCGTCAGCTTCACCCGCTGCGCTACGTGCAGATCACCTCGAACCCGATGCTGCGGGCGGTCTTCCTCGAGGACCTGTCCGCGCTGATCGGCATCGCGATCGCGGCTGTCTGCATCGGGCTGCACCAGGTCACCGGCGAGGCCGCGTGGGACGCGATCGGCTCGATCAGCGTCGGCGTGCTGCTGGGCGTCGTGGCGCTCTTCCTGATCGCGCGCAACATCGACTTCCTCACCGGCGAGACGGTCACGCCACTGGCCCGCAACCGCGTGCTCGAGGCGCTGCGCGCCCACCCCGACGTCGAGCGGATCAGCTTCCTGCGCATGGAGTGGCTGGGCGCCGACCGGATCTACCTGGTGGCGGCCGTCGACCTGACCGGCGACGCCCCCGAGTCCGACGTCGCGGCCCGGCTGAACGCCGTCGCCGACGCGCTGGAGTCGCGCCCGGAGATCGAGCGTGCGGTGCTCACCCTGACCCGGCCCGGCGACCCGACCGACCTGGCGCCCGCCGAGCTGCCGGACTGGTACCTCGCCGACTGATCCGCGACCTGCCAGAATCGCGAGCATGGACCAGGTCGTTCTCATCACCGGTGGTGCTCGCGGCGTCGGAGCGGCGGTCGCCGCCGAGCTCGTGCGACGCGGCGCGCGGGTCGTCCTCACCGACCTGGACCGCGCGGCGCTGGACGAGACCGTGACCGGCCTCGGCGACGGGAACGCGCTCGGGATCGTCGCCGACGTGTGCGACGTCGACGCCATGGAGGCCGCCGTCGCCTCGGCCCTGGACCGCTTCGGCCGGATCGACGCGGTGCTCGCCAACGCCGGCATCGCCAGCTACGGCAGCGTCCTCCACACCGACCCGAAGGCGTTCAAGCGCGTCATCGACATCAACATCACCGGCGTGTTCAACACCGCGCACGCCGCACTGCCCGCCCTCATCGAGTCGAAGGGCTACCTGCTGGTCGTCTCGTCGCTGGCCGCGTTCGTGGCGGCGCCCGGCCTCTCGGCGTACCACGCGAGCAAGGCGGGGGTCGAGCACTTCGCCAACAGCCTGCGTCTCGAGGTCAAGCACCTCGGCGTCGACGTCGGATGCGCCCACATGTCGTGGATCGACACCCCGCTGGTCCAGGACGCCAAGTCCGACCTGCCGGCCTTCCAGCAGCTGCTCAAGAAGCTGCCCCCGCCGCTGGGGAGGACGACCGACGTCGAGTCGTGCGTCGCGGCCTTCGTGAAGGGGATCGAGAAGCGCTCCCGCAAGGTCTACTGCCCCGGCTGGGTGCGGGGTCTCGGCATCAACCGCGTCGCCCTCAACTCCACCGCCGGCAACCTCCCGGTCCTGCGGCTGGTCCCCGAGATCCTGCCGGCCCTCGACGCCGACGTCGCCCGGCTCGGCCGCTTCACCAGCGCCCGCAACCTCGACAACGACGCCGACGAGGCCGCCGTCAAGGACTGAGCGCTTCGCGCTGCCGGAGAGGCTCGCCTGACCGTTCCCGATCTGCTGGCCCTCTGCGGGTCGGTGAAGGCGTGGCGGGGTTGGTGATCGGGGTGGGGGTGTCACCGGACGCTCCCGAGGCTCTGCCTGCCGGGGCGAGAGTGGGGTCCCCGCCCGGCAAGGCATTTCGCATGAGTCGCTGACTCCTGCACGTTTGCCGGGCACCCCAATCGCCCCGACAGGCAGACCTCGTACGCGCCCGGCGCCACCCCCACCCCGCTCGGGTCGGTGAGAGAAGACTGCTCACGTGCTGCGGTGGAATCGCTGGCCGCAGGGCTGGCCTCGTCGCAACATCCACCCCGCGCCCGGGGTGCGGCGGGCGACTGCGGCGGACGAGGTCTGCCCCTCGGGGCGATTGGGGTGCGCGGCAAACGCAGCGCAGTACAGAAGAGACGGCAAATGCCTTGCCGCGCGGGGACCCCACTCTCGCCCCGAGGAGCAGAGCCTCGGGAGCCGCAGGCGCACGCCGCAGCCCGGACCAACCACCCCGCATGCCTTCACCGACCCGAAGGGGGCCGGCCGTTTGGATGCGCTCAGTCCTCCACGTCCCGGATCGGCGTGATCCAGGACTGGTGGGTGGTGGGGTTCTTGGTGATGGCGAGCAGCTCGTCCATGTGCGGCTCGAGGCCGGTCACCTTGTCGAGCGGGACGCCGATGACCAGCTGGAAGCCCAGGCCCTTCCAGGCCTGCACGGCGCGGCCCGCAAACTCCGAGTCGGCCTTGACGAAGCCCTCGTCGAGGAACACCGGCGCGAACCGGGGGCGCGAGCGCATCTCGTCGCCGAGCCGGAAGCGCAGCGCGGAGCCGACGATGAAGGCCACCAGCTCCTGCGACTCGCCACCGCTCTTCTCCCCCAGCGTCCGGTACGTCGCCCGCAGCTCGCCGGTCAGCGGGTCGTAGCGCTCGGCGCTGATCTCCACGTGACGGCGTACGTCGAGCAGCCGGTCGCGGTCCGACGGGCCCTCCGCACCGGCCACCGAGGGCCGCAGCTGCTGCATGAACCGGCTCAGGTCGGCGAACCGCTTCTCGAGGTCCTCCTCGGCCAGCTTCGTGGTCGAGGACGACGACAGGGCGCGCAGGTCCTTGAGGAACGTCTGCACGTGTGCGGGCGCCAGCCGGCGCAGCCGGATCCGCAGCCGGTCGCCGGTCGCGCCGAACTCCAGCCGCCGCAGGATGTCGTTGATCGGCCCGAGCCGGTCCTCGATCTCCTCGATCGACTGCGACATCGCACCGAGCAGCGGCACCAGGTCCTGGCCGCTCCACTCGGTGAGCCGGCGGCGCCACTCCGCGCGGCGGTCCGCCAGGCCCTTGCTGCGGATCTCGTCGAGGATCCGCGCGTAGTCCGGGTAGGAGTCGACGGTGGCGCCGAGGTTGGGCGAGTCCCAGGTGCGCTTGTAGTAGCCGAAGATCCGCAGCAGCTCCTCGTCCACGCGCGCGATCTCGGCCTCGGAGTCGCCGACCGCGCCGCGCAGGCGTTCCTGCAGGCGCTGGGAGTACTCGTGGAAGCGGTCGAGGTCGCTCGGGTCGGCCGGGGCCACGGCGGCCGCCAGCTCGGTCACGAGCGCGGCGTCCTGCTCGTCGGTCAGCTCGACCCGTCCGGCCGCCTCCATCGCCTCGAGGCGGTCGTTGACGGTGTCCTCGGAGTCGACCAGCTCGCCGTGCGCGGCGTTGACCTCCCGCTGCCGGTGCTCGAGGGCGAACCGACGCTGCCGGACCGCCTCGAGCTCGGCGCCGAGGTCGTCGATCTGCTTCTGCAGCACCTGGAGCTGGTCGTCGGCCGACAGGATGTCGTCGCGCCGCTGCTCCATCTCGGCGATCCGGCGCTCGCTACCGACGACATCGACGTCGTCGAAGCGGACCATCGCGATCGCGTCGTACGCCTTGCGCTGCTGCTCGAGGACGCTCGCGCGCCGGTCGAGCTCGGCCAGGCTCGCGTCGAGGCGCTCCAGCTCGTGCTCGATCCTCGCGAGCTGACCGTCGAGCTCGGCGATGGCGTCCTCGTTGGAGAAGCCGATGATGTTGCGCTGGTCGCTGCGCCCGTGCGAGCCGCGGTGGCCGCTGCGGGTCTGACCCGCGAGCGTGACGCGATAGCCCGGACCGTCGAGCTCGGCGCTGGACTCCACGCACAGCGCGTTGCGCCCGGACTCGGTGACGTGCGCCTGCACCCAGCCGGAGAAGGGCGACTCCTTGAACAGCAGCTTGCCGGCGATCCGCTCGGGGTCCTGCGGCCCGGACTCGGGCAGGTCGAGCTCGGCGCCCTGGAACGTCAGCCGGGACCGCAGCTGCAGCCCGTCGATGGCCGCGGAGAACTCCGCGAGCCGGTCCAGCGGCACCAGCATCAGCCGCGCCGAGCCGCCGAGCACGGTCTCCACGGCCGTACGCCAGCGCGCCTCCTCCGGCGCGACGTCGACCAGCTCCGCGACGAACGGCAGCTCCTCGGGGTCCATCCCCGCCGCGCGCGCCACGTGGGTGCGCAGCTCGTGCAGCGGCGCGGGCACCCGCCCGGCGCGGCTCTCCAGCGACGCCCGCTCCTGGCGCAGCCCGGCCTGCTCGGACTTGAGCGGCACCAGGCCGTCGCGCACCTCGTCGCGCTGCGCCCGCAGCTCGGCCTGCTGGGCGGCGAAGCCCTCGAGCCGGCGTCGCGCGTGCTCCTGCAGCTGGGCGAAGCCGACGGCCGTGTCCAGCGCCGTCTCCAGGTCCGGTACGTCGGTGTCGGTCAACCCGACCAGCGGGAACACCCGCTCCTCGAGCTCGGCCAAGCGGGCACCGCGCTCCTCGCGCACGATCCGCTCGGCCTCGATCTGACCGGCCAGCGACTGCAGGTCGCCACCGCCCGCCGCGCGGTGGGCGTCCTTGGCCGCCTCGAGGTCGCCGGCGGTCTGGGCCTCGGCGGTGCGCGCCGAGGCGAGCTCCTCGACGGTGCGGGCGTGCTCGGCGCGGTTGGCGACGACCGCGTCCGAGAGCAGCCGCTGGTGAGTGCGCAGCAGCCAGAGCTGCAGCGAGCTGTCGCCGGTCAGCGTCACGCCGAACGCGTCGAGCTCGGCCGCCCGCTTGACCGCGAGCTCCTTGCGGCGGTGCAGGTCGCTGATCGGCTCGAGCACCTCGAGCTTCTGCTGCTCGGTCCGCATCGCGGTGTGCGCGGAGTCGAGGTCGTCGAAGTGCTCGACGGCGCGGTCGGCGGCGGCGTACGTCGCCGGGCGCTCCAGCACCATGTCCTTGTAGAGCTCGTCGACGCTGCGGACCTGGTTGCCGGCCTGGATCCGGGCGAGCAGCCGCAGGGCCTTGGCGCCGTCGCCGTTGGCCCCGATGCCGAGCCGGGCGTGCAGGACGGCGGCGAACTCGGCGTACGTGCGGTGCACGCGGACGCCGGGGAACAGCTTCTTGATCGTGGTGGCGTGCAGCCGGTCGGGCACGGCCGCCTCGAGCGTCGCCAGGTCGAGCGCGCCCTCGAGGCTGAGCAGCGTCATCGCGACGTCGCTGGAGCGGGTGGCGCGGCGCGGCACGTAGTAGGTGCGCAGCGCGGTGAACCGGCCGCCGGTGTCGTTGACGAAGGTCATCGCCACCGCACCCCAGGTGTCGCCGCCCTTGCCGCGCAGCAGCTGCTCGACGGGCCGGCCGGTCTTCGGGTCGTCGACCACGTCGACGGCGCCGCGCAGGTAGGACAGCAGGTTGCGCTGCCCGGCGCTGCGGGCGCGACCGGCGACGGCGTCGTTGGAGGCGCCGTTGAACTTCGTGTCCGACGGCATCATCAGCGCGGTGTAGGCGTCGAGGATGGTGCTCTTCCCGACGCCGGAGGCGCCGGAGATCATCGTGGTGTCGCCGCCCAGGGGCACGACGGTCACCCCGCCGAAGCCGCCCCAGTTGACCAGCTGCAGCACGGATGCCCGCCACTGCGCGGTGTCGTCGCTCGGGGTCGCGACCGTCTCCTCGTCGAACAACCCGCCGGTCGGGTCGATCGGCTCGGTGTCCGGGACGTCGATCGTCACGTCGGTCATCGCTCCCCCTCGCTGGAGTCGTCGGACTCGTCGAACAGCTCGGCATCCGGCTCGGCCGGCTCCTCCTCGGAGGCGTTCGCGGCCTGCAGCGAGGCGAGCAGCTCCTGCAGCAGCTCCAGCGGGATCAGTGGCTCGACCGCCTCGCTGATCTCGAAGCGCTCGTCGGTCGCCGCGCCGATCAGCAGCCCCGCCTTGACGATGCTCTGCACCGCCGCGCGCGCCCGCTTCTCGTCGCCGGCCTCGTCGGTGGCGTGCCGGGGGCGGAAGGTCTCGACGTGGGCCACGATGTCCTCGCGGTCGATGAAGACCCGCGCCTCCCCCGCGGCCGCGCCGGCGCGCAGCCGGTCACGGAGGTGGACCAGGACCAGGGTCTCTTCGCGGGTCCAGCTGGTGTCGTAGAGCAGCGTCGGGAACCGGCTGCCGGTCTCGGAGACGGCCTGCCGCTTCCACGCGACCTCGCGGTGCGGGTCGAGCATGAGGTCCAGGAACAGGTCGTTGAGCCGGGAACGGATCAGCCGCTCGTGGTCGACGAGGACCTGCCAGTCGCGCGCGTGCGTGCGGGCGCTGATGAAGCGCTGCTTGAGCAGGGTCACCAGCACCTGGCGCTGGGCGAAGTCCAGACCGCCCTCGTCGCCCTCGAAGAGCGACACCGAGTACTCCTCGAAGGGCTCGAGGTCGATCTCGTCCAGCTCGGTCATGCGGGGTCCCCTGTTCTCGTCAGGTCGGGGTCGGGAAGGGCCGTGCGCGGGACCGCGAAGGTCCGCAGCGACCCGTCCGGTCGTACGGCGGGATAGGACTCGGTCGTCTCCTCGGCGACCCAGTCGCGGGCGGCCGCGAGGTGCAGCAGCCCGAAGATCTCGACGGGACGCCGCAGGGACGGCTCCAGCTCGGCGAACAGCGCGCCGAGCGACTCCGGCGGGGTCAGCCCGGCGAGGACCCGGTCGAGCCGGTCGCGCAGGTCGCCGAGCTGCGGCCCACCGTGCTGCTTGAGCTCGGCGAGCGAGAGGCCGGCGACCTCGTCGGGCTCGGAGGCGGAGATGCGGTCGGGCAGCACGTCGTCGGCGGGGTCGTAGAAGCGCTCGCGGAGGTGCTCGACGCCGGTGCGGGCCGGCAGGAGGGGCACGTCGTGGGTGGCGCGCGGGCCGGTGGAGGCCACCCAGGTCATCAGCTCGGACTCGACCTGCCGCAGCGTCTGCTCCAGCTCGCCGTCACGGGCCGCGTCGTGGGAGACGATGTACTCCTTGAGCGTGGCGGTGACGCGGGACCGCTGGGACAGCACCCGGTCGAGCCCGTCGCGCACCAGCCGCACCGTGCCGCGCAGCTCGGCGCGGTCCGCGTCGCCGAGGATGCCGCCGGACAGCGGGTGCTCGAGCAGGGCGGTCAGGTCCTCGCGGAGCTGGGTGACCAGGGCGTCGTCGCGCAGCAGGGCGAAGGCGCCCTCGAAGGCACGGCCCTCCTGGGTCGCGGTCATCAGCGCGTCGGCACGCGCGAGGTAGTCGTCGATGACCTCGCCGGCGGGCCGCTCCTCGGCGCGGAAGGCGGCCAGGATCTCGCCGCGGATCTGCGCGAAGCGCTCCTCGACCCGGGCGAAGTCGCTGGGCAGCGCGGAGATCAGCGAGAGCAGCTCGGTGAACCCCTCGAGCATGTAGTCCTCGGTCGCGCCGACCAGCTCCTCGCCGTCGACCAACCGGTCGCGCTCGAGCTTGAGCCGCGCGATCTCGTCGTTGAGGATCGTGACCCGGGCGGTGCGGTCGGGGTTGGCCTCGGCGTTGAAGCGCCGGACCGTGCTGAGGATCGTGGCGATCCGGTGCTCGCTGAGCGTGGCCCGGTCGCGGGTGAGGTTCTTGACCAGCTCGAGGGCCTGCTGGGCGTGCGAGGTCAGCGAGTAGACCTCACGGCCGCCCTCGTCGATCGAGCGGACGAGCCACTGCCCGCGCATCCAGCGTTGGCAGATCTCACGCCCGCTGCCCGACGGCACGTCGACCTCGCCGGCCGCGCGGATCTCGGAGAGGTGCTCCTCGACCTGGGTGTGCAGCCGGGCGGTCGGGATCGGGCTGTTGCTGCGCCCGAAGGCGGCCCGGAAGATCGTGATCACGACGGGCGCCTGACGCTGGTGCAGCAGCATCAGGGTCGGCTGCGCGAAGGCACCCTTGACCCGCGAGAGCTCCCCCGCGATCTCGCTCAAATCCGGCCTCCCCCGGTCCTGCTGGTACGACGTGAATGGCCCAGCATCCCAGAGGGGTCCGACTCACCCGGAGCGTGGGTCGGGCATGCCCTCCAGGGCGGCTCCGACGAGGGTCACGACGCCGAGGACCTCGGCCGTCGGCGCGATCCAGGCGACCCCGCGATCGGTCACCAGGACCGACCTCCCGAACCGCCGGTCGAAGACCCCGATCCGGACGCGCTGCTCGTCGCGGACCGCGACCACGTCGCCGCGCCCGGGCCGCTGTGCGGCGTCGACCACGACCTCGGTGCCCGGCGCCCAGCCGCAGGTGGCGACCAGGTCCCCACCCAGCCGGTACGACGACGGGCGCTCGAGCGCGGGCTGCTGCCGGCGTACGCGAGGACGGGCGGAGCGCTCCGGCGCCGTGAACGGCAGGGGCTCCTGGCCGCCGACCGACACCGAACGCATGTTCGAAGTCTAACCAGGCTTCTACGCAGACTTCTTGACCGCCCGCACCAGCGCCGCCAGCAGCGCCGAGGCGATGGCCTGGGTCGCGACCCGGTCCAGCGCCGGCAGCTTGCCGTGCGCGGAGACCGAGTAGCTGATCTCGGTGCCGTCGCCGTGCGGGGCCAGGCGCACCTCGCCGGCGTACTCCTTGAGCGGTACGCCGGCACGGGCCTTGTAGCCGAGCACCCGGTCCGGCTCGAAGGCCGTGATCTCCTCGACGATCGCGGGCAGCGGCAGCGGCGCACTGATCCGCCGTACCGCCCCGACGCCGTTGCGGTCCTCGGCGCCCTCCTGGTCGAGACGGACCCGGATGCCCGGGCCCCACTTGCTCATGCCCTCGTGGTCGGAGAGGACGGCCCAGACGGCTGCGGGGCTCGCGGACACGCGCGCGGTTGCGGTGGATTGCACGGCCCGACGCTACATCGCGATGAGTTCACCGAGGGTGCATCCCACGTTGGGCCACCGAGGCCCGGCGCTCCACTACAACCAGCACCATGAAGCGAATCACCCAGGTCTCCGCGGTCGCCGCCGGCCTCGCGCTGGCCGGCACCGCCAGCGTCGCGGTCGCCCTCAACCGTCCGCACGACGACAACAGCTGGCCCTACGCGCAGCCGCAGGCCAAGACCTACACGATGGCCGTGGTCGGCGACATCGCCTGCGAGCCCGACGACGCCGAGAACGCCTCGACGCCGGCCGCGCTCAAGTGCGGCAGCCCGAGCCTCGGCGGGCTGAGCGCGGAGTTCGCCACCGCGAAGCAGGCCACCGGCATGCACCCGGACGCCGTCGCGCTGCTCGGCGACGAGCAGTACCAGGTGGGCAAGCTCAGCGACTTCGAGCAGTCCTTCGAGCAGGCTTGGGGCGGGCTGAAGATGCTCGAGCGCCCGTCTCCGGGCAACCACGAGTACTACTCGTACACCAAGAAGGGCGACAACGAGGCCGCGCAGAACGGCGCCGGCTACTACGGCTACTTCAACGGGCACGACCAGTCCGGGTCGCCGTACGCCCAGGGCCAGGCGGGCGACGACACCACCGAGCGCCAGGGCTGGTACTCCTACGACCTCGGCAACTGGCACGTCATCTCGCTCAACGCCGAGTGCGACTCCGACGCGTTCAAGCACGACTGCTCGACGACCGACGGCGGCCTCCTCGCGCAGGAGACCACCTGGCTCGCCGACGACCTGGCGAACAACAACCGGCCCTGCACGATCGCCTACTGGCACCAGCCCGCGTTCAGCGCCACGACCGCGTCCACTACGACGGTGCCGGCCTCGGCGCCCGGTGCCGGCGGCAAGGAGGGCGGCATGTCCGACGCCTGGTGGAAGCTGCTCTACGCCAACAACGCGACCCTGGTCCTGAACGGCCACGAGCACGCCTACGCGCGGCTCCGCCCGATGGACCCGGCCGGGAACTCCGACCCGGCGAACGGGATCCCGGAGCTCCTCGTCGGCACCGGTGGCGAGGGGCTCGACTCCCTGGCCGGTACGCCGGGCAGCTGGGCCAACCCCAACGTGGTCACGGCGTACGCCGGCGGCTTCGGGGTGATGAAGCTCGACCTCGGCCCGAGCGGCTACAGCTGGGACTACAAGCCGGTGCTGCCCGGCCCCGGCAAGGACGCCTCCGCGCTGAGCTACGAGGACAGCGGATCCGGCTCCTGCTGATCGCACGTCACTCGCCACGGCGGTAGCGTCACCGTCGTGGCGAGTGACCCCAGCCTGACGGCGCACCGGACCTGGGCTGGCCGCTGGGTCCCCCGGCTCTACCTGGCCGTGGCCACGCTGCTGATCCCCTGGGACGTCTACCTGGCCTCGTCCCTCCCGCTGCACAGCGTGGCCTACCACTACCGCGGGGCCTGGGTCGGCTACGACCTGTTCCTCATCCTCGTGCTCGCCCGCACCGGCTGGCTCGCCGCGAGGCGCGACCCGCACGTCGTGCTCACCGCCACCGCCTGCGCGACGATGCTGATCGTCGATGCGTGGTTCGACGTCCTCACGGCCCACCCGGGCGCCGACCGCACCACGGCCGTCCTGATGGCCCTGGTCCTCGAGCTCCCCGGAGCCTTCCTGTGCGGCCTGCTCGCCCGGCGGGGCCTGGCGGCGATGGTCGCCCGGATCGTCGTACCGCCCCGGGTGTGAGCAGAGCCGATCAGATCCGGGTGGCCGCGTCGTCCCCGGCCGCCCGCTGCGCGACCCAGACCGGGATCACCGCGACGACCGTCAGCACGGCCGCGACCA
>DATFHM010000249.1:0-5253 GCA_035248385.1 Nocardioides sp.
CGGCATCCAGTTCAGCTACCTCTACCAGCCCGACGGCAGCCAGTTCTCGCTCGATCCGGGGCAGGGCGCGATCTTCACCGCGCTCATCGTGCTCACCACCGTGAACGCCGTTAACTTCATCGACGGCCTCGACGGCCTCGCGGCGGGCGTCATCGGCATCTCCGCGGTCGCGCTGTTCGTGTTCTGCTACGCCCTGACCGTCGTGAACGACGTCACCCGCGCGACCACGGGCGCCCTCCTCGCGGCCGCCCTCGCCGGCGCCTGCCTCGGCTTCATCGCCCACAACTTCCACCCGGCCCGGCTCTTCATGGGCGACAGCGGCTCGATGCTGATCGGTCTGGTCCTGTCCGGCTCGGCGATCACGGTGACGACCCAGTTCTCCCCGGGCGACCTCGCCAAGGGTGTCGACGGCGCCGGATCCAGCCTGATCCCCATGCTCCTGCCGGTGCTGCTGCCGGTGCTCATCCTGATCGTCCCGCTCGCCGACCTGGTCCTCGCCGTCGTACGACGCACGCGGGCCGGTCGCTCGCCGTTCGCACCCGACAAGCAGCACCTGCACCACCGGCTGCTGGAGATCGGCCACTCGCACCGGCGTGCGGTCCTCATCATGTGGCTCTGGGCGGGCCTGATCGCCTTCGCGACCGTGGTGGCGAGCGTCTACCCCCGCCGCCCCGCCTGGATCGGCATCGGCACGGCCACCCTCGTCATCGTGCTGCTGACCTTCGTCCTTCCCAAGCTGCACCACGAGCCCGTGCCGACCGAGCCCGTGCCGGACGAGCCCGTCGAGGAGCCCTTCCCGGACGCCCTCGAGACGCCCCTCCCGGAGCCCGCGGCGACCCCCGACGAGGAGTCCGCCGGAAGCTTGTGATAGCTTTCACGAGCTTGCTCGGAGCACCATTCCCGCCCAGATCTTCCGAACGGATGCCATCCAATGACACCCGCCGCTTCCGCCTTTCCGGGGGCCGTTCGGCCGACCCGTGGGGCGAGGCGGGTCTGTGGTAGTTTCCGGCCATGCGCGGCCGTGACCTCCTCGGCCTCGGCGGCATGCTCGTCGGCGCTGTCGTCGGTTGCACGGCACTCGGGCTGCTCGTCGATCATCTCGCCGGCACCGACCCGATCGGCGTCGTCCTCGGCGTCGCGATCGGCATGGTGCTGGGGGCCGTCGGGTTCGTCCTGCGGGTCCGCCGGGCGCTGCGCATGCCGCCCGACGACCCCGCCGACCCGAGGAACGAGGTGACACCGTGACCGCCCACGCCCAGTTCCCCGGACTGCCCGCGCGCGCCAGCTGGCTGCGGGTCATCAAGGACCAGCGCAAGGTCGAGCTCGTCGCCCTCGGGCTGGCCGTCTTCAGCCTCTGGTTCCGCCAGGTCGGACCGTGGGCCCTGCCCCTGTCGCTGGCGGCCGGCATCTTCCTCGGCCTGCTCAACCACCTGGTCACCGAGTACTGGCTGCTGCGCACCATCACCCGGGGCGACGCTCCGACCAAGGCCGACCTGCGCCGCTCCACCATGCTGCGCCTCGCCGTGGTCTCGGTGGTCGCCATCGCGATCGCCTTCGCCTGGCGCCCCTACGGTGTCGGCGTGCTCCTCGGTCTTGCTATCTTCCGCCTGATCGCGCTCGTGATGACCACGATCCCGCTGCTTAAGGAGTTGAAGAATCAATGAGTGGCCTGCTGCCTCTTGAGATTCACATCGAGCCCGGCGTCCACCCGACCCGCGACTGGTTCGGCCTGACCGTCAACATCGACACGATCTTCAGCACGGTCGTCGCCGGCGTGATCGTCCTGGCCCTGGGCTTCCTGGTCCGTCGTGCGCTGACGAAGAACACCGAGGACCACGTCCCGACCAAGCTCCAGATCATCTGGGAGGCGGTCGTCGACCAGGTGAACAAGCAGGTCGAGGACAACCTCGGCAAGGTGCACCCGTACGTCGCGCCGCTGGCCATCTCGCTCTTCTTCTTCATCCTCATCGCGAACTGGCTCGAGCTGGTTCCGTCCGAGTTCCACATCGGCGACACCAACTACCACGTGCTCCCGGCGCCGACGTCGGACACGAACCTGACCTACGCGATGGCCATCTTCGCCGTCGTCAGCGTCTGGATCTACGGCATCCGCAAGAGCGGCCTCGGCTACTTCAAGCACTTCGTGCAGCCGTTCCCGGTCCTGCTGCCGCTGACGGTCCTCGAGGAGCTCGTCAAGCCGGTCACCCTGGCGCTGCGACTCTTCGGCAACATCTTCGCCGGCGGCATCATGCTGGCGCTGATCGCCGCCATCCCGTGGTGGGCGGGCATGCCGGTCGCGAACATCCTCTGGAAGATGTTCGACCTGTTCATCGGCGGTCTGCAGGCGTTCATCTTCGCCCTGCTGACGGTGCTCTACTTCGCGATGGCCAGCGGCGGTCACGACGACGAGCACGAGCACGACGCGGCCACCGCGTCGGCCCACTGATCCACCAGCACCACAACTCAAGACTCGCGACCCGGACCCGACCGTCCGACGTCGCACCAGAGGTACACAACGTCGCCGCCTGAAGCGGCGAGGAACCAATAGGAGAAACCCAATGTCTGACATCTCGAAGGCCGTTTCGCTCGCCGGTGCGTTCGTCGGTGGTGGCCTCGCCCTCGGCGGCGGCGCGATCGGTGCCGGTATCGGTGACGGCCTGGCCGGTTCGTCGTACATCGAGGGTGTTGCTCGCCAGCCGGAGGCCCAGGGCCGCCTGCAGACGATCTTCTTCCTCACCGTGGGTCTGGTCGAGGCGATGTTCTTCATCAACCTCGCCTTCATGGCCCTGTTCGTCTTCGTCCTCGGCGGGAAGTGAGCCGGTCCCCCTCAGGGGACCAGCCACCCGCACCAGACCAGAAGGACCATGAGTAGATGAGCACAACGCAGCTGATCCCGCTCGAGAGCAACTTCCTCGTGCCGAACGGCACGTTCGTCGTGGAGTTGATCGCGTTCGCGATCATGTTCGCCATCATCGCGCGGTACATCGTGCCGCCGATCAACAGGGCGATGGAGGCACGGCAGGAGGCGATCCGCAAGGAGTTCGCCGAGCTCGACCAGGCCAAGGCCGACGCCACGTCGGCCAAGGACGAGTTCCAGTCGCAGATCGAGGAGGCCCGCAAGGAGGCCGCCAAGATCCGTGAGGACGCTCGCGAGCAGGGTGCCGCCATCATCGCCGAGATGCGTGAGCAGGCGCAGGCCGAGTCCGCCCGGATCGTCGAGCACGGCAAGACCCAGCTCGAGGCCGAGCGGCAGCAGGCCATCGCGTCGCTGCGTGCCGAGGCCGGCGGTCTGGCCACCGGCCTCGCCGGTCGCATCGTCGGGGAGAGCCTGGACGACGAGGCTCGCCAGAGCCGCGTCGTGGAGCGCTTCCTCGCCGAGCTGGAGGCCTGATGGACTTCCGTGGAGCATCCGCCGAAGCGGTCAGCACCCTCACCGGTGACCTGACCGCGGCGGTCGGCACGGACGGCGCTGCGGCGTCGGCCACCGCGGAGTCGCTGTACGCCGCCGCGGACGCCGTCCGCGCCGAGCCCGGCCTGCGCCGGTTCGCCGCCGACCAGTCCGTGCCGGCCGAGGCCAAGTCCGGTCTGGTCCGCGACGTCTTCGCCAAGCTCGACGACAACGCGCTGGCGCTGGTCGACTCGGCCGTCCAGCTGCGCTGGACGAGCGCGGGCGACCTGGTCAGGGCGTTGCAGCACCTGGCCGAGGTCGCCACCGTGCGGTCCGCGGGCGGTTCTCAGACGCAGGTCGCCGACGAGCTGTTCGCCGTGCGCGAGCTGGTCCAGGACAACCCGGAGCTGCGCGACGCGTTCGCCGATCCCGGCCGGCCGACCGCCGACAAGGCGGCGCTGGTCGACACGCTGCTCGGCGGCAAGGTGCTGCCCGCCACGGTGACCCTGGTCAAGCAGGCCCTCACCGGCGTGCACGGCACGGTCACCGCCGCGCTCGGTCACTACCGCAGCCTCGCGGCCGAGGTCGTGGGGGAGAGCGTCGCCACCGTCCGCGTCGCGGCCCCGCTCGCCGACGGTCAGCTCGACCGCCTGGTCGGCGCCCTGTCGCGCCAGTACGGCCGCCCCGTCCACGCCAACGTCGTGGTCGACCCGAGCGTGATCGGTGGCGTGAAGGTCGCCATCGGTGACCACATCATCGACGGCACCATCGCCACCCGGCTCGACGACGCCCGCCGTCGCATCGCCGGCTAAGACTTCAGAGAAACGAGAGAGAAGGCATCATGACGGACCTGTCTATCCGTCCGGACGAGATCCGCGACGCCCTGGCGAAGTACGTCGCCGACTACGAGCCCGACGCGGCCAAGACCGAGGAGGTCGGCACCGTCGCGCAGACCGCGGACGGCATCGCCCGCGTCGCCGGTCTGCCGTCGGCCATGGCCAACGAGCTGCTGCAGTTCGAGGACGGCACCCTCGGCATCGCGCTGAACCTCGACACCAAGGAGATCGGTGTCGTCGTCCTCGGTGACTTCGACAAGATCGAGGAGGGGCAGGCTGTCCGCCGTACCGGCGAGGTCCTCTCGGTTCCCGTCGGCGACGGCTACCTGGGTCGCGTCGTCGACCCGCTCGGCACCCCGATCGACGGCCTCGGCGACATCGCGCCGCTCGACGGCCGCCGCGCCCTCGAGCTGCAGGCGCCGGGCGTCATGCACCGCAAGTCGGTGCACGAGCCGCTGGCAACCGGCATCAAGGCCATCGACTCGATGACCCCTATCGGCCGTGGCCAGCGTCAGCTGATCATCGGTGACCGCGCCACCGGCAAGACCACGGTCGCGATCGACACGATCATCAACCAGAAGGCCAACTGGGAGTCGGGCGACCCGTCCAAGCAGGTCCGCTGCATCTACGTCGCCATCGGCCAGAAGGGCTCGACCATCGCCTCGGTGCGTGGCGCCCTCGAGGAGGCCGGCGCGCTGGAGTACACCACCATCGTCGCCGCCCCGGCGTCAGACAGCGCGGGCTTCAAGTACCTCGCCCCCTACACCGGTTCGGCCATCGGCCAGCACTGGATGTACGACGGCAAGCACGTCCTGATCGTCTTCGACGACCTGACCAAGCAGGCCGAGGCCTACCGCGCCGTGTCGCTCCTCCTGCGCCGTCCGCCGGGCCGTGAGGCCTACCCGGGCGACGTCTTCTACCTGCACAGCCGCCTGCTCGAGCGCTGCGCCAAGCTGTCCGACGACATGGGCGCGGGCTCGATGACCGGTCTGCCGATCATCGAGACCAAGGCCAACGACGTGTCGGCGT
>DATFHM010000250.1:0-21851 GCA_035248385.1 Nocardioides sp.
GCCTCGCCGCGGCGGCCACCCTGGCGTCGGGCGGGCCGATCGAGGTCGCGGTCGTCGGCGAGCCCGGCGCCGACCGCGACGCGCTCGAGGACCGCGCGCTGCGGATCCCCGGCGCCGTCGTCGTGAGCGCCCCGCAGCCCACCGGCATCCCCCTCCTGGAGGGCCGTACGCCGGTCGACGGCCACCCGGCGGCGTACGTCTGCCAGGGGTTCGTCTGCGAGCGCCCGGTCACGACGCCCGACGAGATCAACCCTTAGCGCGGGCCTCCCCGGCCTCGATCTCCTTCATCAGGTCGACGCAGTAGCGACCGAAGTCGATCTGGATCGTGTGCCGGGGCGAGGCGTAGTACTGCTCCAGGTGCGCGGCCTCGTCGGCGGCCATGATCTCGAGCTGCTCCTCGACCGGCGGCAGCACGTAGGAGCCCGTCAGCAGCCGCGCGAGCAGCTTCGACTGCTGCTCGGCGAGGTTGACGATCGTGGGCGAGGACTGCGCCAGCCCCATGAAGTACAGATGGTCGACGCCGGGCTTGATCATCCGCTTGAACAGCGGGTAGCGGTGGTCGGAGTCGGGGTGCAGGTCCGCCTCGCCGGCACCGAAGAACGGGAACTCCATCGAGTAGCCGGTCGCGCAGATGACCACGTCCGCCTCGATCGACGAGCCGTCGACGAGCTGCACCTGACGCCCCGACAGCCCACGGATCTCCGGCAGCATGTGGATGTCGCCGGAGCCCGCCTTGGTCAGGAAGTCGGCACTCACCGACGGGTGGGCCGACAGCGGCTCGTGGTCCGGCTCCGGCAGGCCGTAATTGCTCATCGAGCCGACCAGCTCCCGGATCAGCTGCCGGCTGGCGGCGAGCGCCACGTCCTTGGGTACGTCGGGCGGCGCCATCACCTTGTCGGCCGCCTGCCCGTTGCGGTACTTCGGCAGCACCCAGACCCCGCGCCGCGCCGAGACATAGAGCTTCGAGGCCATCCACGGCGAGGACAGCTCGGACGCGATGTCCATCGCCGAGTTGCCCATCCCGACCACGACGACGGTCTTCCCGCGGATCTCGACGGGCTCGAACGGGTTGACGTAGTGGTGGCTGTGCAGCACCTCGCCGTCGAAGTCGTCCGCCTCGCGCGCCCAGTCGGGCAGCCGCGGCTTCCAGTGGTGCCCGTTCGCGACGACGAGGTCGGTGTAGTCACGCGTCTCGCCGGTCGACAGCTCCACCCGCCAGCCGCCGTCCACCCGTGACGCACGCTCGACGCCGACCCCGAACTCGATCCGGTCCCGCAGGCCGAAGTGCTCGGTGTAGTCGCGGAAGTACTGGTGGATCAGGGTGTGGTGCGGGAAGTCCGGGTACGACGCGGGCGCCGGGTAGTCCTCGAACTGCAGCCGGGTCGTCGAGGTGTCGATGTGCAGCGACTCGTAGACCGAGGAGCGGCCGTTGGGGTTCTTGAAGTACCAGTTGCCGCCCACGTCGTCGGACAGCTCGAACTGGTCGTAGTCGACCCCGAATTCCTTCAGCCGCTTCGCGGTCGTGATGCCGGAGCAGCCGGCTCCGATGATGCAGACCTTCACGCGCCGGCCCCGTCCGTCGAGTCGAGGCAGGCGAACGCCGTGCGCAGGTAGGCGTCGGTGCGCTCGGAGGAGGTGAAGTGGTCGACCATCCGGTTCATCGCGTAGGCCACGGTGACACGGCGGTCGAGGTCGTTGACGACCACCGCACCGCCGTACCCCGTCCACCAGCAGACCCGGCCCTCCGGCACCGCGGGCGCGGACAGCGGCTGGGGGAGCGCGTAGCCGATGCCCCAGCGCAGCGGGACCAGCAGCACCTTGTCGGGTCCGTCCGCCTGCACCTCGAAGATCCGGTCGATCGTCTCCTTCGACAGCAGGCGTACGCCGTCCACCTCGCCGCCGTGCGACACGACGGACTGGATCCGGGCGATCGCGCGAGCGTTGCCGTGACCGTTCGCGCCGGCCACCGACACCTGCCGCCACGGCGCGGTGTTGCAGCCGGCCATGTCGAGCACCGGGTTGACCAGCGTCGGGATCAGCATGTTGTCCGGCGGCAGGGCGCCCAGGTCGAGCCCGCCGGGAGGCGGCGGCACCAGGTCGGCGCAGCGCGCCAGGTCCGCGTCGGGCACCCCGAGGTGGAAGTCCGCGCCCAGCGGCCCGGCGACGAGCTCGGCGAACACCTCGGACAGCGGCCGCCCGGTCGCTCCGCGCACCAGCCCGTCGACGAGGTGGCCGTAGCAGACCATGTTGTAGCCGGACGCCGAACCGGGCTCGAACCACGCGTCCTGCTCGGCCAGCAGGTTGTTGGCGTAAGGCAGGTCGAGCAGGCCCTCGATCGTGAGCGGAGCGGTCCACCCCGGGAAGCCCGAGGTGTGCGACAGCACATGGCGCACGAGCACCCGGTCGTCGCGGAACTCCGGCCAGTAGCGCTGCACCGGCGCCTCGAGGTCCAGCACGCCGCGGTCCACCAGCACCAGCGCCGTGATCGCGGCCATCGTCTTGGTGACCGACCAGACCTGCACGAGGGTGTCCTGCTGCCAGTCGCGGCCCGGCGCCGCCGTACCTCCCCACAGGTCGACGACGACCTCGCCGTCCCGCACGACCGCGAGCGAGGCGCCCAGGTCGGTGCCGTCGGCGAGGTTCGACGCGAGCAGGTCGTGGAGCGGCTCGAAGCCGGGGGCAGCGCTGCCGTGGACGGTCATGCGCCCACTGTAGGAACACGTTCTAGCCGCGTGGAAGGGGGTGGTGACCACTAGCGTCGCGACCATGGTGGCTCCCCTTCCTCCGGTGACTCCCAACCGTGACCGCTTCTACGACGGCGGTACGCCGACCGAGCCGCCCGACCCGTCCCGCGAGCCGCGGATCTCGCTGATCCGGATCGACGACGGCGGCGTGGAGCGCTTCCGGATGGGCCGGCGGATCGCCTACCGGGACCGGCAGTACGGCGAGCTCCTCGTCCCGCCCGACCTCGACACCTTCGTCACCGACCTGACCTCGGTGCCGACGCTGTTCACCTGGCTGGTGCCCAAGACCGGGCGCTACCTGCCGGCCACGCTGCTGCACGACGGGCTGGTGCACGGGCCGCACGAGCCCGCGACGTACCTCTCCACCGACGGGCACGTCCTGGACCGGGTCGAGGCCGACCGGGTGCTGCGCACCGCGATGCGCGACCTCGAGGTCGGGCCGGTGCGGGGCTGGCTGATCTGGTCGGCCGTCACGCTCGGCACGATCTGGAGCGGGGACGCGCGGTGGAGCCGGCGCGAGCACCTGCGCTACCTGGTGCCGATGCTCCTCAGCCTCGGCCTGGTGGTCGTGCTCGGCGCGATCGCCACGCTCGACCTCTTCGACGTGGTCAGCTGGCTGCCCTGGATGGGCGACCGCCCGACCTGGCTCGAGCTGGTGGGTGGTCTCGCGGGCGCGATCGTGGTCCCGCTGGTGCTCGGCCTGACCTGGGGCCGGTTCGCCATCGCCGGTGCCGTCACCGGGATCGCGCTCGCGGTGCTGCTGCACGCCACCGTGCTGCTCGCCGCCATCACCGGGCTCTACCAGGCAGCGGAGCGGCTGGCCGTGCGCCGGCCGGTCGGCGCCCTCGTCGCGGGCGGCGCGGCGGTCGCGGCGTCCACGGCGCTGACCGTCCTGCTGACGGCCACCCAGTAGTTTTCGAGGTGTGACGGTCCTCGACTGCCGGCACTTCGCCGTGGGGGAGTGCCGCTCCTGCTCCTGGCTCGGTCAGCCGTACGCCGACCAGCTGGCGGCCAAGAACGCCGCGGTCCGCGCCGCGGTCGGTGCCGGTGAGTGGCTGGCCCCGCAGGCCAGCCTGCCGAGCGGGTTCCGCAACAAGGCCAAGCTGGTGGTGACCGGGACCGCCGAGGCGCCGGTGCTCGGCATCCTCGGGCCGGACGGCGACGGGGTCGACCTGCGCGACTGCGGGCTCTACCCGGCCTCGCTGCAGGCGGTCTTCCCCGTGCTGGCCGCGTTCGTCGGGCGGGCCGGGCTGGCGCCGTACTCCATCGCGGAGCGGACCGGCGAGCTCAAGCACCTGCTGGTCACCGAGTCGCCCGACGGCGAGCTGATGGTGCGTCTCGTGCTGCGCTCGACCGAGGCCGAGGCGCGGATCCGCAAGCACCTCCCGGCCCTGCTCGCCGAGCTGCCGCGGCTGCGCGTGGTGACGCTCAACATCCAGCCGGCCCACGCGGCGGTGCTCGAGGGCGAGCGCGAGATCGTGCTGACGGAGGCGGACACGCTGCCGATGCGGGTGGGTGGGCTGACCCTGCACCTGCGCCCGCGCAGCTTCTTCCAGACCAACACCGCCATCGCGGCCGCGCTCTACCGCCGGGCCGCCGGCTGGGTCGGCGAGGTCGCGCCGGCCTCCGTGTGGGACCTCTACTGCGGCGTCGGCGGGTTCGCCCTGCACGTCGCCGCGCCCGGCCGCGACGTCGTCGGCATCGAGATCAGCGCTGACGCGATCGCCTCCGCCGAGCGGTCGCGGGACGAGGCGGGGCTGCCGGGCAGCCTGCACTTCGAGGTCGGCGACGCGACGGCGTACGCCGCCGGACGGCCCGCCCCCGACCTGGTCATCGTGAACCCGCCCCGGCGCGGCCTCGGGTCGCTCGCGGCCGACCTCGAGGCCCGCGGGCCGCGGCACGTCCTCTACTCCAGCTGCAACCCGGAGACCCTCGCACGCGACCTCGGTGTCATGACGGGCTACCGGGTGGTGCGGGGGCAGGTGTTCGACATGTTCCCGCAGACGGGGCACGCCGAGGTGCTGGTCCTGCTGGAGCGTCGGTGAGCCTGGCAGATTCCCCTAGGGATGCAGGGAATTCTGCAGTTCCCAGGCGTCGTGCGGCCTGGGAAGCGTTGGTATCGCTACATCCCTTGGGAAATCTGCGGCACCATCAGCGCTGGGCGTAGGTGGCCATCGAGACCCCGACGTACTGCGCGATGAACGCCGCCACGGTGAACCCGTGGAACACCTCGTGGAAGCCGAACCACCGTGGGTTCGGGTCGGGCCACTTGAACCCGTAGACCAGCCCGCCCACCGTGTAGAGCGCGCCTCCGACGCAGATGAGCACGAAGATCGCCACGCCGATCCCGACCCCGAGCGCCAGCGCACCGTGCAGGAAGGCGGGGATGAAGAAGACCGCGGCCCAGCCGAGGGCGATGTAGACCGGGGCGGACAGCCAGCGCGGCGCGGTCGGCCACAGCATCTGCAGCGCGACGCCGATGAGCGCGCCGGTCCAGACGATGCCGAGCATCCACCACCGCGCCGCTCCGTGGAGCAGCGTCAGGGCGAACGGCGTGTACGAGCCGGCGATGAAGATGTAGATGTTGGAGTGGTCGAGCCGGTTGAGGATCGTCCACACCTTCGGCGACCAGGTGCCGCGGTGGTACGTCGCCGAGACGCCGAACAGCAGCAGGGCCGAGGCGACGTACAGCGACGAACCGACGCGGGTGGTCGCCGTCGGCGACAGGGTGATGAGGACCGTACCGGCCGCGATGATCAGCGGTGTGCTGGCGGCGTGGAACCACCCGCGGAGCTTGGGCTTGACCTCGGCGATGACGTCGGAGACGTCCTGGCGCGCGTGCTCGATACCCGCGTGCGCGCGCTCGCGGGCGTGCTGGATCGCTGGGCTCATGGCGCCAAGATTAGTGGGTGTGCGGTGGGACCGACGAACCCTCGGACGGCTGCACGATCACGAAGCCGGGACCCTGGAACGCCACCTGGAACGCCTCGCCCGAGCCGCGGCCGATCAGCGCTCCGGCGGTGACGGTCGACCGGATCGAGGTCTGCAGGTGGATCGACCAGGCGACCAGCGCGTTGGCATCGGCGAAGGTCGGCGCCTCCTGGGCGTTGAGGACGACCGGTTCGCCGTCGGTCGTGATCGCGACCCAGCCGGTGCCGCGCAGGCTGGTGTTGAACAGCCCACCGGCGGCGATGCTGCCGCCCTTGACCCGCTCGATGTTCCACTCCAGCGATGCCGAGAACGCGAGCACGTTCTTGCCGTTCACCGACAACCCGCTGTTCTGCAGGTGCAGCACGTGCACGTGCTTGGCCTCGTCGGCCAGGAACACGTCGCCCTGCCCGCTGACCTGCATCAGCGAGAGCCCCTCGCCGGTGAACGCCTTCTTCAGGAACCGGGCCGCGCCGCTGCCCTGGTACGCGAAGTCGACCGCACCCTGGTAGGCCACCATCGCGCCGTGCCGCGCCAGGAACGGCTGGTCGATGCGCACCCGCAGCAGCTTCTTGTTCTGCAGCATCGCGCCGGTGCCGCTGATCTCGGAGAACCGCCCGTCGATCAGGTCACCGGAGATGCCCGCGAAGGCGTTCTGCAGGTTCGGGTCGGAGGGGGCGTACGCCGGCGGCTGCGCCGCGACGGGCTGGGCCTGGACGGGCTGGGCCTGGACGGCCGGTGCCTCCTCCGCCGGTGCCTCCTCGGCCACCGCGGCCAGCCCCTGCGCGTCGATCAGCTGGGTCGCGGCGTGGCTGTCGTCGGCGTGCTGCGTCAGCTCGGGGACCCGCGGCCCCTCCAGCGGGTCGGCGCCGACGACGCCCTGGTCGCTGATGTGCTCGGTCCACTGGGTGCCGTCCCAGTAGCGCAGCTCGTGCCGGCCGGTCGGGTCGGGGTGCCAGTTCGCAGGGGTCATGGCGTCATCGTGACACCCCGGTGGCTGGCTCGGTAGCGCGATCCCGCCGGATGGCGTGCGACTGGTTACGATCGGCAGGTGGCGGATTGGAAGCGTGGCGTGCGCAGGGTGCTCTACCCGGCGTACGAGGCACGGATGTTGCGCCGCATGCCCGACAACCTGCCCCAGCACGTCGGGGTGATGCTCGACGGCAACCGCCGGTGGGCCAAGGCCGTCGGCCACGACACCGCGCACGGCCACCGCGCCGGCGCCGCGAACATCGAGCCGCTGCTGACCTGGTGCGACGAGATCGGCATCCAGGTCGTCACCCTGTGGCTGCTGTCGACCGACAACCTCAACCGCCCGGCCGCCGAGCTCGAGCCGTTGCTCGAGATCATCGTGGACGCCGTCGACTCCCTCGCCGACCAGCAGCGGTGGCGGCTCAACCCGGTGGGCGCCCTCGACCTGCTGCCCACCGGCATGGCCGAGCGGCTCAAGCACGCGGCCGAGCGCACCAGCGACGTCGACGGGATGATCGTCAACGTCGCGGTCGGGTACGGCGGACGCCGCGAGATCGCCGACGCGGTCCGCTCCCTACTGGTCGAGGCCTCGGCGCAGGGCCTGTCGATCGACGAGGTCGCCCAGCAGATCGACGTCGAGCACATCGCCGACCACCTCTACACCAAGGGCCAGCCCGACCCGGACCTCGTCATCCGGACGTCGGGGGAGCAGCGGCTGGGAGGCTTCCTGCTCTGGCAGAGCGCGAAGTCGGAGTTCTACTTCTGCGAGGCCTACTGGCCCGACTTCCGCCGGGTCGACTTCCTGCGCGCGATCCGCGCCTACGCGCAGCGCGAGCGCCGGCACGGCGTCTGAGGCGCAACCGTCGGGGCTGCGCCCGCATCACACCGGGCATGACCCGCCTCCTCCTCCTCCTCCTCCTCCTCCTCCTTCCCGCCGTCGCGGCCCTCGCCGCGACCAGTGCGTGCGGCTCCTCACCGTCGGCCGCGCCGACCCCGGCGGCCACGACCGCCTCCACGACCGCGCCCACGACCGCGCCCACGACCGGCCACGTCGGGACAGCCCGCAACCTCCCGCTCACCCCGGCGGTACGTCGCCAGCTGCTCGGCGCGGCGACGAGGTCCCACCAGGCGAAGCCCGGGTCGTTCTCGGGCTTCGAGCACGGCAGCACCTACTACGCCTACGACCGGGCCACGAGGACGTGGTGGGCCGCCGGCGCGCTCGTCGCCGTCGACCCGACCGGCAGCGCGGCCGTGTCGCTCAACGACGAGGGTGCCTACGACGTGCTGCACCGGACCGCCGGTGGAACGTGGGTCGACCGGCTGTCGGGGGAGGCCGGCAACGACCGGCCGCTGTCCCGGTGCGAGCAGTGGCCCCCGAGGGACGTGCTGCTGCTGTGGCACTGGTCGCAGAAGGTCTGCGCCCAGCCGCGCTGGCGCTGAGAGCCGTTCAGCCCTCGACGCGCAGCAGCGGCTGCACGGTCTGCCGGCCGCGGTGGATCCACGCCTTGACCGTGCCGAGCGGGACACCCATCTGCTGGGCGATCTCGTTGTAGTCCAGGTCCTGAAGGTCGCGCAGCACGAGCGCCTCGGCGTGCTCGGGGTGCGTCGCGGCGAGGACCTCGAGCGCCTCGAGCAGGTCGAGCCGGCTGCCCGCGATGACCGAGGTGGTGCGGGGATCGGCGGCCTGCGGCAGCTCGTCGTACCCCCGCTCGGCGGACCGCCGCTTCAGGGTCCGGTACGTCGAGCGGGCGCTGTTCGACGCGACGGCGTGCAGCCACGTGGTGAACCGCGACCGGCCGCTGAAGGTGTGGATCTTCGTCGCGACCAGGAGCAGAGCGTCCTGGGTCGCCTCCTCGGCGTCCTGCGGGTAGAGGAGCATCCGGCCGCAGATCCGGCGGACCCGGGGCTGGATCGCGGCGAGCAGGTCCTCGAGCGCGTCGCGGTCGCCGGCGGCTGCGCGGGTGGCCAGCTCGTCGAGATCCGGAACTTCCGCGGCGTTCATCGGTGGGGCTCCCAAGATCCTGTCGGCGATGCACCGGTTTGCGTGCCGAATCTGTGCGCCACAATACCCAGGTGACTCTCCCGGAACGGCTCGGCCGGCTGCGCCGCGTCGACCGGATCGGCGCGGGCGGATTCGCCACGGTGTGGCTCTACCACGACGACGACCTCGACTCGCCGGTCGCGGTCAAGGCGCTCGCCGACAACTGGGCCGCGCGCGCCGACGTACGGGAGCGGTTCCTGGAGGAGGCGCGCATGCTGCGCCGCGCCGACTCCGACCACGTGGTGCGGGTCTACGACATCGGCGAGGCCGACCAGACCCCCTACTTCGTCATGTCGTACGCCGACCGCGGCTCGCTCGCGACGCTGACCGACCAGGGCGCGATCGCCGCGGACCGGGCCGTCGACCTGATCGCCCAGGCCGGGATCGGCGTGCACGTCCTCCACCAGCGCGGCATCATCCACCGCGACCTCAAGCCGCAGAACCTGCTGCTGCGCTCGGGCGACGACGACACCGAGGAGGTCCTCGTCGCCGACCTCGGCGTCGCGAAGGCGATGCTGCACGCGAGCGGCCTGACCCAGGTGGTCGGCACGCCGGCGTACATGGCACCCGAGCAGGCGATCGGTCTCGGCATCGACCGCCGCGCCGACGTGCACGCGCTCGGCGCCGTCGCCTACCACCTGATGACCGGCCGGATCGCCCGGCACGGCGGCATCGCCGACCTCGGCACCCCGCAGCGGCCGGTGCCGCCCTCGGAGATCCGCCCCGAGCTCGCGGCGTACGACGACGTGCTGCTGCGCGCCCTCGCGCACGACCCCGAGCAGCGCTGGCGGGACGTGCCCACCTTCGTGGGTGCGCTGCGGGCCGCGCGCAACGAGGCGGCGAGCTCGGAGTACGCCTTCCTCTACGAGGCGCCGCGGTCCGCGAACGCCGACACCGTCTACCTGCAGCGCACCTCGGTGGAGAGCCCGGTGCCGCCCGCGGGTCCGGCGCTGCCGGAGCTGCCCGCTCCCGAGGAGCCCACCCGTCGCCGTCGCCGGGTGCCGTGGGTGCTGGCCGCCTGCCTGGTCCTGGTCGCGGCGATCGCCGGGGGCGGTTACGCCCTGATCGCGAACCAGGGCAAGGGAACGGCCGGGGGAGCGGTGCCGACGACGGGCGCGACTTCCACGACGCCTCCGGTCGTCATCTCCCCGGACGTCTCCTACCCACCGCTGGCGCTGGCGGTCCCGCTGACCGTCCGCCACACCGTGGTGGCACCGGACGGCTCGACGACCTGGAGCTACGAGGTCCCGGCCGGATGGACCGCGACCAACGCCGCCACCGGTCAGCCGCTCAAGGGCAAGCAGATCGACAAGCAGACCGAGGTGCGGTGGCGCCCGCCGAACGCGCCGACATCGGGCGGCTACACGCTCCGGTTCGAGGCGATCGACCCCACGCAGACCCAGCAGCAGAAGCGGGACGACCAGATGGCGGCCATGCGCTCGGTGGTGCGCACCGGCAACGCCTTCGACCTGCACTTCCTCCGCGACCGGCCCGACGACGGCCTGTGGTTCACCTACGTCGACGGCCTGCACCACAAGCGCTACAACTTCTTCCAGTGGATGACGGTGCCGTCGGGGCTCGTCGGGCTGGAGGTCTCCGTCGCCGGGCGCTTCGTCGACTGGAGCGGGCTCCAGAACCTCATCGGCAACGTGATGGGCACGGTGTACCCGGTCGGTTAACCGACCGTTCACCGACATCCACGGGTCGGGCAAGGATCTCGACCACCACTGCACGGCTCTGGTTCGCCCTGCGTTCACCGGCGTCACCCCAACAGGTCAGGTGATCGGGTCACCGTTCTGACGTCGCGCCCGCGGCAAGATCCACGGCCCTCCGGGTGGGCCCCGACGCAGGACGTACGGTGACGACCCTCCCGATTCGCGACGTCGACGAGCTCTCCGAGCCCGATCGGCCCCGCAAGATCAGGCTTGTTCGGGACACCCCGGACAAGCTGTTCCGAGCCGTGGCGACCGCCGGCGGCATGACCGTGCTCGGCATCATGCTGCTCGTCGGCACCTTCCTGACGATCCGCGCGTCGCAGGCGCTGCACAAGGCCGGGTTCTCGTTCCTCACCACCCAGGCCTGGAGCCCGGACACCGGCGACTTCGGCGTCGCCGCGGTCATCACCGGCACCGTGCTCATCGCCCTGGTCGCGATCTGCGTCGCGGTGCCGCTCTCGACGTGCACCGCGCTCTACATCACCGAGTACGCCCCGCTGCGGATGCGGAAGATCATGGTCACGGTCATCGACCTGATGGCCGCGATCCCGTCCGTCGTCTACGGCCTGTGGGGGTTCTTCTTCCTGCAGGCGAAGGTCGCGCCGGTCTCCGGCTGGATCGCGCAGCACTTCGGCTGGATCCCGATCTTCAAGGTGGACGGTGTCGACGGCTCGACCCCGCTGTCCTCGATGACGATCTTCACCGGCACCACGCTGATCGCCGGGATCGTCGTCGGGATGATGATCTCGCCGGTCGTCACCTCGATCATGCGCGAGGTCTTCTCCCAGGTCCCGCTCGGCGAGCGCGAGGGCGCCCTCGGCCTCGGCGCCACCAAGTGGGGCGTGATCCGCACGGTCGTCCTGCCCTTCGGCAAGGGCGGCATCATCGGCGGCACGATGCTCGGCCTGGGCCGCGCGCTCGGCGAGACCATCGCGGTCTACATGATCATCTCCCCGGTCTTCACCATCCAGCCGCACATCCTGCAGAGCGGTGCGATCTCGGTGTCGTCGCTGATCGCGCTGCAATTCGGTGAGGCCAGCCCGTTCGGGCTCTCGGCGCTCATGGCGGCCGGCCTCGCCCTGTTCCTGATGACGCTGGTCATCAACTTCGCGGCGTCCACCGTGGTCGCCCGTTCGCGATCGGGGGCCGCGAGTTGACCGCGACGATGGCACGCGAGGAGCAGGCCACCACCGTCCTCCCCGACCGTGACTTCAGCGAGGAGGTCCTCGCCACCCGGGAGGACCGCCGGCTGACGTCGGGTGTGCGGATCGGCGACCTGCTGCACCTCGTCGGCGCGCTCGTCGCCGCGGCGGCGCTGACGGGCATCCTCGGATCCCAGCTGGCGCCGGTGCACGGCCTGCTGGCCAACCTGGCGATCGGCTACCTGTTCTTCCTCGGTCTGTACGCGCTGCTGGTGTGGCTCGACGAGCCCGGTCCGGTGGTCGGCGACCGGGTCATCTCGGTCGTCATCCAGTCCGGCGCCTTCCTGCTCGTGCTCGCCCTGGTCTCGGTGATGGTCTTCACCGTGATCAAGGGCTTCGGTGCGGTGGTCCACCTCAACCTGCTCACCCAGGACATGTCCTCGACCGGCCCGTCGGACCCGCTGTCGAAGGGCGGCGTCATCCAGGGCATCGTCGGCACCCTGATCGAGATCTCGATCGCGCTCGCGATCACGATCCCGCTCGGCATCACCGCCGCGCTCTACCTCAACGAGGTCCCTGGCCGGATGTCGCGCTTCGTGCGCACGATCGTGGAGGCGATGACGGCGCTGCCGTCGATCGTCGCCGGCCTGTTCGTCCTGGCGACCGTGATCCTGGCGCTGGGCTTCGACAAGTCCGGTTTCGCCGCGGGTCTGGCGATCACGGTGATGATGCTGCCGATCATGATCCGGGCCGCCGACGTCGTGATCCGGCTGGTGCCGTCGACCCTGAAGGAGGCCAGCCTGGGCCTCGGTGCGGGTCAGCTCAAGACGGTGCTGCACGTGGTCCTGCCGACGGCCCGCTCGGGCCTCACGACCGCGGTCATCCTCGCGACGGCCCGCGGCATCGGCGAGACCTCGCCGGTGCTGCTGACCTCCGGCTTCGCGCAGAGCCTGAACGCCAACCCGTTCAAGGGGCCGATGGTGTCCCTGCCGCTCGACGTCTTCCAGTTCAAGAGCTCGCCCGAGCCGGCGATGGTCTCGCGCGCCTTCGGCGCCGCCGTCGTGCTGCTCGTCCTCGTCCTCGTCCTCTTCGTCGCCGCCCGTGTCGCGGGCGCGCAGGACGTCGCCAAGAAGGCCAAGGGCAGGCAGCGTCGCGCTGCGCTCGTCGCCCGGTTCCGTTCCCTCACGGCCTCCCTCACCACCAGGAGCAGCTCGGATGCGTAGAAGCATCGCCCGTCTCGCCGCCCTCGCGCTCTGCGCGGGCCTCGCCGCGTTCGGCGCCACCGCGGGTGGTCCGGCGTACGCCGACACCTACTCGCCCGTCTCGGAGGACGGCTCCTCCTGGGCGTTCAACGCGATCGACGCCTGGCGTGCGGCCGTGCACACCCAGCTGACCGTCAACGTGGGCTCCAACGGCTCGGTCACCGGCCTGCAGGAGTTCGCGAACAACACCGTCGACTTCGCCGGCAGCGACATCCCCTACGGCCTGCCCAACGGGGCGAGCCCGGGTCTGCCGGGCCGTTCGTTCGTCTACGTCCCGGACGTCGCCGGCGGCACCGCCCTGATGTACAACCTCTCGGTCGGCGGCCAGCAGTACCAGAACCTCAAGCTCTCGCAGCCCACGATCGCCGGCATCTTCGCGGGCTCGATCACCTCGTGGAACGACCCGGCGATCAAGAAGGACAACCCGGCCGTCGCGAGCCAGCTGCCCAGCCTGAAGATCACCCCGACCGTGCGCGCCGACGGCTCCGGCTCCACCGCGCTCTTCACCCAGTGGCTCTCCTACAACGGCAGCCCGTGGACGTGTGGCGAGCTGTCGTTCTTCACCCAGTGCAGCGCCTACAAGCCGACGGTCCAACAGGCGAAGAAGGGTGACGACGGCGTCGCCGGCTACGTGAAGCAGTTCGCGGGCTCGATCGGCTACGTGCAGTACTCCTACGCGGTGAAGTCCGGCATGCCGGCCGCGAAGGTGCTCAACAAGGGCGGCTACTACGTCCTCCCGACCCCGTCGAACGCCTCGGTCGCGCTGCTGAAGGCCAAGATCAACCAGAACAAGGGCACCAGCGAGTACCTCACCCAGGACCTCACCGGTGTGTACGCCGACACCGACCCACGCGCGTACCCGATCTCGTCGTACTCCTACTTCGTGATGCCGACGACCGGCTTCTCGGCGGACAAGGGCAAGAGCGTCAGCTACTTCGCCAACTACGCACTCTGCTCGGGCCAGCGCAGCGCCCTGCTGCTCGGCTACTCGCCGCTGCCGAAGAACCTGGTCGAGGCGGGTCTGAGCCTGCTCAGCCAGATCCCCGGCCACATCGCCGGCATCAGCATCAAGAACTGCACCGACAACCCGACGTTCTCGGCCAGCGGTGCGAACCTGCTCGCGCAGAACGCCCTCTACCCCGACAAGTGCGACAAGGCGGGCGCCGCGGCGACCTGCAAGTACGGCGTCGCGTCCAACGGCGGGAAGTCGAGCAGCACCGCCGGTCAGGGCGACACCAACAGCAGCCACGCGGGCGACGGCACTGGTAACACCGGCTCGGGCGCAGGTACGACGCCCATCACGACCGGCGGCGGAGGCACGGGCTCCGGTCTCCCCGGCGCGCCCGGCGGCAGCGGCCCGGGCACGACCGGCACCGGAGCCGGCTCCACCGGGGGCGGCGCGACGACGCTCACCAACCCCGACGGCAAGACCTCCTGCGACCCCGACACCGGCCAGTGCACCACCATCACCGCGAGCCCGGTCGAGGTGTCCTCCAGCTTCGGCTCGAGCACGGCGCGCAACGCC
Organism: Nocardioides sp.; assembly: GCA_035248385.1. GTDB lineage: Bacteria > Actinomycetota > Actinomycetes > Propionibacteriales > Nocardioidaceae > Nocardioides. Next base: position 14,330 of record DATFHM010000250.1, read on the forward strand.
ATGCTGCTCGTGATCGCAGCGGTCCTGATCCTCGTCATCGTCCCGCCGATCCTGGTGATCAGCCGGCGGAAGGGCGTGTGATGACGACGCCGTGGTTCCTGCGCCGTCGCTGGCGCACCCTGGCGGCCGTCGCGCTGCTGCTCGACCTGTGCGTGGGTGTCTTCGCGACCGCGATGGCCGTCGGGGGCAGCGGTGGCCGCACCTCGACCGGCAGCGACCACGTCGCCCGGACGACGGCGACCGCCCCGAGCAACGTCACGGTCCCGTGGACCGACCAGCGCTCGACGTACGACCCCGACTGGAGCGCGGGCAGCCCCGACCCCCAGGACCCGAACCAGAAGCTGTTCAAGGACCTGCAGGTGACGGTCGCCCAGACGACCTCCCTGACCGACCAGGGCCTCAAGGTCAGCTGGACCGGCGGCACCCCGACCGGATCGGGCGGCGGCCAGGACTACCTGCAGATCATGCAGTGCTGGGCGAGCAAGAGCTCCGGCCCGACGCCGCAGCAGTGCCAGTGGGGTACGCCGAACCCGTCGCTGTCGGGCGTCGTGGGCCCGGCCGCGGCGACGCGGGCGCTCACCAGTGGCGCCGACGCGGACCCCAAGCAGAGCCTGGGTCCGGACTACACCCACAAGCCGTTCGGGCAGATCGCCCAGAACCTGGTGCCGTTCTGGTCGGTCAACGACCCGGCCAAGAGCAGCCTCGGCTGGACCAACGACAACGCGCACAAGCCGCCGTTCGACGCCTCGCTGTCCAACGAGGTCACCTACGCGACGACGGCGGCCGACGGCACCGGGCAGTACATCGTCAACCTGCAGAGCGCGCTGACCGCGCCCTACCTGGGCTGTGGCGACCCGAGGTACACGGCTCAGGGCAAGTCCTGCTGGTTGGTGGTCGTGCCGCGCGGCGAGTACAACGTCAACGGCACCGACGCCACCACGGCGTACCAGAACGGCGACACGTCCTCGCCGTACACCGCGGGCTCGCCGCTGTCGGCGTCGGTGTGGCAGGACCGGATCCAGATCCCGCTGTCCTTCACGCCGACCGGCTCCAACTGCAACCTGAGCAAGACTGGTGTCGAGACCGCCGGCACCGACCTGTTCACCATGGCGTTCTCGTCGTGGCAGGCCGCGCTGTGCAAGTCCGACGGCAGCGGTCCGCTGTTCACGTACGCCGCCATCGGTGACCCGCCGGCCCGTACGGCGGTGACGGCCGGCTCGCCGAACATGGACTTCGTCGCCTCGCCGGTCGACCCCGCGCAGACCAACGGCGCGACCCTGGCGTACGCGCCCGTGACGACCTCGTCGCTGGTCTTCAGCTACCTGATCGACAAGAACTACTCGTCCAACGCGACGCCTGCGGAGAAGGCCACGAACGGCACGCTGGTGACCAACCTGCGGCTGGATCCGCGCCTCGTCGCGAAGATGCTGACGCAGTCCTACCGCAACGACACCCCCGGTGACGGCAGGGGAACGGGTGCGACCGTGCCGGCCGGCAACCCGGACAGCGTGATCCACGACCCTGAGTTCCTCCAGCTCAACCCGAGCTTCAAGAACTTCTTCCCGAACTCGGCGCCGGAGGGCCTCATCGTGCCCTTCGGTGACTCCGACGCGGCCGCCACGGTGTTCGCCTGGCTCCGCGCTGACACGGCGGCGAGGAACTTCCTCGCGGGCAAGGCCGACCCGTGGGGCATGCGGATCAACGCGGCGTACAAGAGCCTTGACCTGGGGACCGACACGACCATCGACTCGTTCCCGAAGGCGGACCCGTCGCAGTTCCAGGCCGGCGACGCCCCGCCGCCGGGCTACGGCACGATCGACATGCTGCCCTACGCGAGCAGCTTCGCGGACTCGGCCGTGCGCACCGTGCTCGCGAACGCCGGCAACCGGACGTTCTGGGACAACACCAAGACCCCGCCGCAGTACGTCGCGAAGGGCGCGGCCCAGCCCGGCACCCGGTTCGAGATCGGCCTGACCACCTCGCAGTCGGCCGCGCTCTACGGCCTTCCGGTGGCCTGGCTGGTCGATGACGCGCAGGACGACAGCGCGGGCGTCGCACCGACGGTCGGCGCGATGCAGACCCAGATCGCCGGTGCCTCGGTGCCGAGCGCCGTGACCGGTGTCTCGACGGTCGACGCGACCGCTCCGGTCGACGGCGGCTACCCGCTGACCCTGCGGACCTACGCCGTGGTCAACGTGTGCTCGTCCTCGCTGAGCCAGCTGAGCGGCTACGCGTCCTTCCTGGACTACGCGGCCGGTGCCGGTCAGACCTCCGGCAACGACCAGGGCGAGCTGCCGGCGGGCTACGCGCCGCTCTCCACGGCGGACCGCAAGCAGGCCAAGGCCGTGGCGACCCAGCTCCGGTCCGAGGTGAGCGACCCGCAGTGCGACTCCCACAAGTCCACGACGTCCTCGCCGAGCCCCACGCCGACCACGTCCGCCGGTGGCACGGGCAGCACCGGAGGCACCACCGGCGGTGGCTCGGTGCCCTCGGGCGGCCTCGCCCCGAGCGGTCCCGGGGCCTCGTCCTCGGACCCGGGCGTGGTCACCACGAACGCGGACGCGCTGCCCGGCGGCATCACCCCGGCGGCGTACATCAGCCCGGTGGCGCGCTGGTCGGTGCTCGCTGCGCTCTGCTTCGCGCTGCCCTGCCTGGTGATGGGGCCCACCTTCCTCGGCGCGGCGCGCAGGAGGACCCCGTGATGCCGCCCTTCGTTCACCGGGACGTCACCGAGCGACCCCTGTCCGGACGCCGCCGCTTTCTACCTTCCCGTTGCGCTGGAACCCATCGGGGGGCCGTCAGCCACTTGTCCCTCTCGAAAGGAAAAAACTCAATGAAGGTCACCACCTTCGCGAAGTTCGGCATGGGCCTGGCCGTCGCCGCGACCATGTCGCTGGGCACCATGACCGCGGCGAACGCCGCCGGCGTGACGGCCAACCAGGAGGACCCGACCACCAACGGCTACCTCGTCGGCGTCGGATCGGACACGATCCAGGACGTGCTGTACGGGATCTCCCAGGACCTCGGCAACACCCCGGACGGGTCGATGCCGGAGATGTCCTCCTGGACCGCCACAGGCACCGGTCCGCTGACCTACCGCAGCGGCCTGGCCCCGAGCCCCCGCCCCAACGGCTCGGGTGCGGGCTACAAGGCGCTCGAGGACTCGATCGGCGTGACCGCCGCCGGCCTCGCGAACATCGGTGACGTCGACTTCTCCCGCGCCTCGGGCACCCAGGGTGTGGCCTCCGGCGACAACCGCGCCGGCTACGTCACGGGCCCGGGCTCGGGCGTGATCACCGAGATCCCGTTCGCGATCGACTCGATCAGCTTCGCGGTCCCCGCCGGCAGCCCGTTCCTGCTCACCAACGGTGGCAAGGGCCTGACCGAGGCGAACCTCGCCTCGATCTACGACGGCACCAACAAGTTCATCTCCACGGTCGACGGCTCGCTCAGCGCGACCGCGGGCGCCAGCACCGAGCCGATCAACGCCTTCGTCCCGAAGGCGGGCTCGGGAAGCCGTCAGTTCTTCCTCAAGGGCCTCAACGCCGTCGACAGCAGCGGCATCCCGCTCGGCTCGAACAAGGGCGACTCGCTGTTCGCCAGCGCCGGCACCCCCTCGAGCACCCCGACGCCGTACGTCGGCGCGGTCGACTACGCCGGTGCGGCCATCCAGGAGCACGACGCGACCGCCATCACGGCGTCCAACGTCCCGGCCGGCGTCGCGGTCATCACGCCCTTCTCCGGCGCGAAGTTCCTCGGCTACCACAACGGCGTCATCGCCGACCCGAGCGGCAAGATCGCCGGCACCGACTACAAGCTGGTCCCGTTCGACTCCTCGGTCGGCGGCACGGCCCACGGCGTCCTGCCCTACATCGACAACAGCGGCACGTTCGCCCCGAACCCGGCGTACATCACCGACGGCATCGAGGGCTCGGCCAAGCTGACCCGTGAGGTCTACAACATCATCGCCACCGACGTGGTCGCGAACCCGAACGCCAGCACCAAGAACCGCGTCATGTACGACACGTTCGTCGGCAAGGGCTCGAAGATCTGCCTCGACACCGCGACCATCGCGGCGTACGGCTTCATGAAGGACGCCAACTGCGGCAGCACCGGCTTCACCGCCGACACCCCGTCGCAGTCCACGCTGACCGTGACCCCGCCGGCCCACGCGGTCGCGGGCGGCTCGGCCGTCTTCACCGTCGCGGCCCAGTCGACCGGCAACGCCGGTGGCTCGGTCACCCTGACCATCAACGGCACCGCGCACACCGTGGCGATCCCGTCCGGTCCGAAGACCGACGTGTCGGAGTCCGCGACCATCACGGTCCCGACGCCCGCCGCGGGCACCTTCAGCTACGGCGGCGGCGCCGACGACGGCTTCACCCCGAAGCTCGCCGGCGTCGGCGCCTCGGCGGCCACGCCCAGCACCTACACCGTCGCCAAGGCCACCCCGGTCGTGAAGGCCGTCGCCCCGAAGGTGTCGCACACCGTCGCCGGCAAGGTCACCGTCACGGTCGCGGCCACCGGTCTGCACCCGACCGGCACGGTCACGATCGTGGTCAAGAAGGGCACCACCACCAAGGCGACGCTGAGCAACAAGGCGCTCGTCGGTGGCAAGGTCGTCGGCACCCTGCCGAGGCTCGCCGCGGGCACGTACTACGTCTACGTGTCCTACTCCGGTGACGCCAACACCAGCGCGAAGGCTTCCACGAAGCTCGCCACGTTGACGGTCAGCTGACCTTGTCGGATTCTTCGACGATCGAAGCGAGCGCCGCCCCGGCCAAGGCCGGGGCGGTGCTCCGCCGTTCAGCACAGGCAGTCCGGGCCCGCTTCGGCGCCCGGGGCGGTGGCCGCCGGACCGGTGAGCGCCGGCCGATCACCACCGCCGCTCCGCTCGACCTCCGACGTGCCGTCCCCCGGCCGTCCGAGCGCACCCTCCTGCAGGTCTCGGGGTGGGCGATGATCATGTTCGTCGCCCTGCTGCTCGGCCTGTTCCTGCACCTGCTGGTGATCTCGCACCTCTCCGAGCACCGCAGCCAGCGACTCCTCTACAGCCAGTTCCGCGGCGAGCTCGCGCTCGGTACCGCGCCGATCGGCCAGGTCGACGTCGACGGCCGCCTGCTGTCGATCGGCGCTCCCGTCGCGGTCGTGTCCATCCCCGCGATCGGCGTGGACGCCACGGTCGTCGAGGGCACCACCGGACGCGCGCTCATGAGCGGCCCCGGCCACCGGCGCGACAGCCCGCTGCCAGGGCAGCAGGGCGTCAGCGTGATCTACGGTCGCCAGGCCGCGTACGGCGGCCCGTTCGGCGACATCGGCAAGCTGGTGGCCGGCGACACGATCACCGCGACGACCGGCCAGGGGACCTCGACGTACCAGGTCGTCGACGTACGACGGGCGGGTGACCAGGCGCCGCCGCTGAAGTCGGCCACCGCGGGTCGTCTGACGCTAGTCAGCGCGACCGGCACCCCGTTCGCCTCCGGCAGCATCATCCGCGTCGACGCCGACCTCGAGGGCAAGACCCAGCCCACGCCGCAGCCGGTGCTGCGACTCGGCTCGCTCACCGCCGCCGAGGACCCGCTGGCCTCCGACCCGAGCGGCTGGCTGCCGATGGCGCTGCTGCTCGAGCTCGTCGTCGCGGTCGGCGTGCTGCTCGTCCTGGCGCTGCGGCGCTGGGGGAGGTGGCACACCTGGATCGTCGCCGTCCCGGTCGTGATCCTGCTCGGGATCGAGATCGCCCAGCAGGTCGTCGTCGTCCTGCCCAACCTGTACTGACCTCGGGCAACCAAGGAGAACCAACCATGTCTGCACCCACCTTCGACGAGACCTACGACGAGACCAGCGTCCTGCCGGTCGTCGACGCCGAGCTCGCCACCACCGCGGCTCCCGGCGCGCTCGCCGAGCTGCGCGCGGTCGACGTCTCCGCCTGGTTCGGCGACCACAAGGTGCTGGACCGGGTGTCGCTGACGATGCCGGCCGGCGGCATCACCGCGCTGATCGGCCCGTCCGGCTGCGGCAAGTCGACCTTCCTGCGCATCCTCAACCGGATGCACGAGCTGGTGCCGTCGGCGTCGCTGGCCGGTCAGGTCCTCATCGACGGCGAGGACATCTACGACACCTCGGTGCGCATCACCCAGGCCCGCCGCGACATCGGGATGGTCTTCCAGAAGCCCAACCCGTTCCCCGCGATGTCCATCCGCGACAACGTGCTCGCCGGCCTCAAGCTGACCGGCAAGAAGGCCGGCAAGGACGAGAAGGACGAGCTCGTCGAGCGCTGCCTGAAGCTCGGCGGCCTGTGGAACGAGGTCAAGGACCGGCTCGACGCCCCCGGCGGCGGCCTGTCCGGCGGTCAGCAGCAGCGGCTGTGCATCGCGCGCTCGATGGCGATCAAGCCGCGGGTGCTGCTGATGGACGAGCCGTGCTCGGCCCTCGACCCGACCTCGACCCGGGTCATCGAGGAGACCATGAAGGAGCTCGCGCAGGAGGTGACGATCGTCATCGTCACCCACAACATGCAGCAGGCCGCCCGGGTCTCCGACAAGTGCGCGTTCTTCCTCGCCTCTCAGGGCACGCCGGGCTTCATCGTCGAGCACGGCGACACGGCGGCGATGTTCGGCAACCCGCAGGACTCGCGGACCGCCGACTACGTGAACGGACGCTTTGGCTGATACTTCTCCGGTGCAGCACCGTCTCCCGCTCGTCTTCGTGGCCGGCATGGTGCTGCTCGCGTTCGGCTTCGCCGGCGTCGTGGTCTGGTACGTCGTCGCGGCACCCACCGGCGCCAGCACCATCGGCTTCGTGCAGCCCACCGCGGGTGCGGCGCCGCGCGAGGGGCGGGCGCCGACGGCGTCCGGCTCGGGCTCGAACCGGACCGTGTCGCAGGTCTGGGTCGACCGGGTCGCCGCGAAGGCGGGCATCCCCGCCACCGCCGTACTGGCCTACGGGCGGGCGCAGCTCGACGCACCCTGCGCGATCGGATGGACGACCCTGGCCGGCATCGGCTGGGTGGAGTCGCAGCACGGCACCATCGGCGGGCGGACCCTGCTGGCGTCGGGCTACTCCTCCTCGCCGATCACAGGGCCGGCCCTGACCGGCGGGCTGGACCGCGCCTACGGCCCGATGCAGTTCATCCCGGCCACCTGGTCGCGGTACGCGACCGACGGCGACGGTGACGGCGCCTCGGACCCGAACGACATCTTCGACGCCGCGGTCGCGACGGCCGACTACCTCTGCGCCGACGGCTACGACCTCGCGACCTCGTCGGGCTGGGCGCAGGCGATCTTCTCCTACAACCACTCCCAGGACTACGTGAACCAGGTCTACGCGGCCGCCGTCGCCTACGACCAGCGCACCCGCTGAATCGTCCTCGTTGGGGCGGTTCCGTACCCTCGACCCACGTGAGCTTCCTGTCCCGCCCGGTCACCGTCTTCCGTCGCGTCGCGATCGCCGAGGCGATCACCTGGGCGCTGCTGCTGTTCGGCATGTTCCTCAAGTACGTCACGCACACGACCGAGGTCGGGGT
>DATFHM010000251.1:0-13229 GCA_035248385.1 Nocardioides sp.
CGTCTGCTCGAAGCCGGCCTCCTCGAACACGTGCCAGGCGTGGGTGAGCTCGGAGAGCCACAGCCCGGTCGGGTGGTCGGGGTCGTCGTAGTGGGCGACGTTGGTGACGACGTTCAAGATGCGCTGGGCCATGACCGGCTGCTTCCTTCGATGTGTGCAGTGCTTACATCGAAGGTAGCCCGATCCCCCGGAGGGGTCAAGCGAGGCTCGTCACGTCAGCTCCGCGACCGGGCGGCGAACACCGCCAGCAGGGACGCGCGCACCTGCCTCGCGACCTCCTCGATCGAGGCGGCGGTCAGCTTGCGGTCCAGGTACAGGAACGCCAGGCCGTGCACGATGCCCCATCCGCCCAGGGCGAGGTCGAGCGGAGGGGCGTCGGGGAAGACCCCCGTGATCGCGTCGGCGAGCAGCGCGTGGACGTCGGCGGCAGCGCGCACGCGGTCCTCGTCGTCGGTGTTGCACTCGTTGCCGAACATCAGCCGGAACAGCGCGGGCCGGCGCAGTGCGAACTCGACGTAGGCGACGCCGAACTCGGCGAGCTCCTCGGGCGTGGCAGGCATCGAGCGGCCGCGGACCAGGTCCTCCTTGAGGTTGCGCAGGCCCTCGGCAGCGAGCGCCGACTCGAGCGCCTCACGGTCCGGGAAGTGGCGGTAGGGCGCGGTCGCCGAGACGCCCGTCTCGCGCGCGACGGCACGGATCGAGAAGGGCTCGCCGCGTTCGAGCATGTCCATGGCGCTGGAGATGAGCGCGGCGCGCAGGTCTCCGTGGTGGTAGCTGCTCCTGGCTGCCTCGGACACGATGCCCCTCTTCGTCGCTGCCGCAGGCCCCGTGACCCGCGTCGCAGCGTTCAATGTTGACTCTGCTCACATCATAGGGCAACCTGAATGTAAGCAATGCACACATTCAAGCCGGAGGAAGACTGATGCCCGCATCGAACGCAGACGCACGCACGACGGACCTGGTCGAGGTCGAGCTCGGGGGCCGCACGGTCCGCGTGCCCAAGGGCGGGCTGTACGACCGGTACCGGATGGACCCCGACCTGGACGAGGTCGCCCAGGACCCGCGGGTCACGACCGTCGACTTCTTCCGGTCCCTGCCCAAGACCGAGGTGCAGTCCGCGATCGGGCCGACGCGTACGCCGAACTTCTACTACGCGATGTCGAAGGCGCAGCTGACCTACCTGGCACCGACGAGCGCGCTCCGCTCCCGCCTCCCCGGCGAGCTCGACCCGCTCCAGGTCGCCCCCGGCATCGGGCTGTTCTCCGTGGTCTTCTTCCGGTACGACGTCTGCGACATCGACTTCTACACCGAGGCGACCGTGGGCATCGCCGTCCGCCCGGCCCGGCACGGCCGGCTGGGCACCGCGGACCTGCTCTCGACGCTGGCCAACGACAGCACCCACGCCTACGTGCTGTCGCTGCCGGTGAACACCGAGATCGCGCAGGTGCGCGGCCACGACGGCTACGGCTTCCCGAAGTGGGTGACCGACATCGACGTCGAGATCGACGAGCGGCGTACCTCCGCTCGGGTGCTCAACGACGAGGGTGGCACCGACATCGCTCTCGACGTGGCGACCCCGGCGCAGCAGCGGATCCCCAGCGGCACCAGCGTCTCCACGCTGACGTCGTACACCGAGCTCAACGGCGGCTGGAACGCGACGCTGAGCCAGACCAACAACCTGGCCTCCGGCAGCCGGCTGCTGCCCCGGGGCGTCTCCCTCGAGCTCGGCCGCGGGCGGTTGAGCGACGACGTGCGCTCGCTCAAGCCGATCAAGGCCCTGCGCCTCGACGTGACCACCGAGTGCCAGAACGCCCTGCACATCCCCGTGCCCGTCTCGATCCCGAGCAGGTGACCGCCGCCATGGCAACGACGACAGCGATCACGCGCCACGTCGACGCATCGCGGCTGAAGGCACTGTCAGCCCGGGTCCAGGCAGCCGACCCGGACGTGCGCCAGGACGTCACCAACGCGATGACCGGAGGGGTGCTCGGCCAGGTGCCGCACTGCTCGCCGGCTGACGTCGCCGCCGCGGCGAAGCGCGCCCGGCCCGCGCAGAAGGCCTGGGCCGCGCGCCCGGTCGAGGAACGAGCCGCCGTTCTTCTGCGCTTCCACGACCTCGTGCTCGACCGCCAGGACGAGGTGCTCGACCTGATCCAGCTCGAGAACGGCAAGGCCCGGCGGCACGCCTTCGAGGAGATCCTCGACGTCACGATGAACGCCCGCTACTACGCGCACACCGCCGCGGAGTACCTGAGGCCGAAGCGCCGTCAGGGCGCGCAGCTGGCCCTGACCAAGGTCTGGGAGCTGCACCACCCCAAGGGCCTCGTCGGCGTCATCTCGCCCTGGAACTACCCGCTCACGCTGGGCATCAGCGACGCCCTGCCCGCGATCGTGGCCGGCAACGCCGTGCTCACCAAGCCCGACGCGCAGACGCCGTACGCCGCGCTGTGGGCGGTCGAGCTGCTCGAGGAGGCCGGCATGCAGCCGGGCCTGGTCCAGGTCGTCACCGGCTCCGGAGCCGAGCTGGGCAAGCCCATCATCGAGGTCTCCGACTTCCTCATGTTCACCGGCTCCACCGCCGTGGGCCGCACCGTCGCCGCCCAGGCCGGTGAGCTGCTGATCGACTGCTCGATGGAGCTCGGCGGCAAGAACGCCCTGCTCGTGCTCGACGACGCCGACCTGGACAAGGCGGTCGGCGGCGCCGTACGCGCCTCCTTCTCCAACACCGGGCAGCTGTGCATCTCGATGGAGCGCATCTACGTCCCCGAGGTCATCTGGGACGAGTTCACCACCAGGTTCGCCAAGGCGACCAAGGCGATGAAGCTGTCGCCCGCCATCGACTACTCGGGTGACATGGGTTCCCTGGTGTCCCAGAAGCAGCTCGATACCGTGGTCCGGCACGTCGACGACGCCGTGGCCAAGAGCGCCACGGTCCTCGCCGGCGGCCGGGCACGCCCGGACCTCGGGCCGTACTTCTACGAGCCCACGATCCTGACCGACGTGGACGAGACGATGGAGGTCTACGCCCACGAGACGTTCGGACCGCTGGTCTCGCTCTACCGCGTCGCGGACGAGGAGGAGGCCATCGCCAGGGCCAACGACAGCGAGTACGGCCTGAACTTCAGCGTCTGGACCTCCGACGAGGCCCGCGGCTACCGCGTCGCGTCCCGGCTCGAGGCGGGCACCGTCAACGTCAACGACGCGTACGCCGCCGCCTGGGGCTCCATGGACGCACCCATGGGCGGGATGAAGGCCTCCGGCCTCGGCCGGCGTCACGGTGAGCACGGCATCCTCAAGTACACCGAGTCCCAGACGATCGCGATCGAGCGGCTGATCCCCGTCGGGGCGCCCGACGGCATGAATCCCAAGACCTACGCGCGCATCGCCACCCGCATGCTGCGCATCGCCAAGCGGCTTCCCGGAGTGAAGTGACCATGCAGACCGTCCTCGGAGCCAACGGCCAGATCGCCGAGGAGCTCACCCGCTACCTCCACGACAACGTCACCCACGACATCCGGCTGGTCAGCCGCAACCCGCGCAGGATCCACGAGACCGACGAGGTCCAGAAGGCCAACCTGCTCGACGCCGACGCGACCGCCGCCGCCGTCGAGGGCAGCGACATCGCCTACCTGACCGTCGGGCTGCCGATGGACTCAGGGCTGTGGGAGCAGCAATTCCCGACGATGATGGCCAACACCATCGCCGCCTGCCAGAAGCACGGCACCAAGCTGGTGTTCTTCGACAACACCTACATGTACCCGCGCACCGACACCCCGCAGGTCGAGGACACCGCCTTCGCGCCGGTCGGTCGCAAGGCGACCGTGCGCGCGGAGATCGCGGGCATGCTCCTCGAGGAGATGCGCGCCGGCACCATCGAGGCCGTCATCTGCCGTGCCCCGGAGTTCTATGGGCCCGGCAAGACCCAGAGCCTCACCAACACCGCCGTCTTCGACCGGATCAAGCAGGGTAGGCGCCCGACCGTGCCGATCAGCGCGCACACCCGGCGGAGCCTCATCTGGACCCCCGACGCCAGCCGGGCCATGGGACTGATCGGCAACACGCCCGACGCCTACGGCCAGACCTGGCACCTGCCGATCGACCCCGACCGCCTGACCTACGCCGAGATGATCGACGTCGCCGCGGAGGTCCTCGGCAGGGACATCCCCTACCGCACCGTCCCCGAGGCGGTCTTCAAGCTCCTCGGCCGGTTCAACCCGACGGTCAAGGAGGCGAACGAGCTGCTGCCCCGCTACCGCCAGGACAACATCTTCGACACCACGCAGTTCGCCACCCGGTTCCCGGACTTCGAGGTCACCACCTACCGCGAGGGGATCGCGACGATCCTCGGCTAGCTCGACCCGACGCCGCGGTGGGTCACCGATCCTCCGCTGACGGTGAGCGCGATAGGGGCCGTCGCGAGCTCGTCGGCGGGCGCGTCCACCGGGTCGACGGTGAAGACGGTCAGGTCGGCGCGGCAGCCGACGGCCACCTTGCCCGCGTCGCCGGCTCCGTCGGCGATGGCGGCGTGGGTGGTCATGCCCTCGAGCGCCATCAGGCCGGTGAGCGCCTGCTCGGGCCCGACCGGGGCGAGGTCGGTGTTGGGCGCACGGCGCAGCCGCGCGTAGGCCAGCACGCCGCGGGCGTCGTAGTCGGCGATGGGCCAGTCCGAGCCGAGCACGAGGACGCCGCCCGCGTCGCGGATCTCGCGGCACACCCACGCCCGGTTGGCCCGCTCCGGGCCGAGCCGGCGCGACCACTCGTCGGTGTGGTCGGCCCGCGTGTAGCCCACGTGCGGCGGCTGCATCGACGCGACGAGGCCGGAGTCGACGACCCGGCGTACCAGCTCGCGCGGCATGGTCTCGAGGTGCTCGATGCGATGACGGACGCAGCCGGTGTCGACACCCTCCAGGCTGTCGACCACGTGCCGGACGGCGGCGTCGCCGATGGCGTGGGTCGCCGTCTGGACGCCGGCCTCGGCCAGGCGCTGCACCGCCTTCGTGTACGCCGCCGGGTCGCGCCAGAACGCGGCGTCCCCCTGCCCGTGGCAGTCGGGGTGCTCCAGCCAGGCGCTGCCGCCCTCCACCGTGCCGTCCATGAAGAACTTGACCGCCTCGACCGCCCAGCGCCGCCCGTGCCGACCCTGGACCGCGATGACCTCCTCCACGTCGCCACCCGGCATGCACCACGGCGCGACCCGCAGCCGGGCCGGGAGGTCGTGGTGCTGCTCGAAGGAGGCCAGCAGGTCCAGGGCTCCGGACTCGGCGTCCATCATGTTCGTCCCGGTGATGCCGGTGCGCGCCATGCCGTCGAGCGCCGCCCGCAGCTGACCGCGTACGACGCCGGGGTCGGTCGGCGGCATCGCGGCCTGCACGGTCTCCATCGCGGCGTGCTCGAGCAGGAAGCCGGTGGGCCGGCCGTCCGCGTCGCAGACGATCTCCGCGCGCTGCTCGAACTCGCGCGGCCCGGTCACGCCCGCGCGGCGGAGGGCCTCGCGGCTGGCCAGGGCCGAGTGTCCGTCGTACAGGCGGACGAAGACGGGGCGGCCGGGGAGCACCTCCTCCAGCACGTCGTTGGCGGGCGTCGCGCCGCCGAACACGTTGTGGTCGAGGGCGAAGCCAACCACCCACTCATCCCCAGAGCGACCGGCGGCAGCGAGTGCCGCGCGGAGGTCGCCCAGGTCCCGGCACGACGACAGGTCGGCCCCGAGGAACGAGGCCACCCCGAAGACCGGGTGCGTGTGCCCGTCGACCAGCCCGGGCGTGGTCACCGCACCGCGCAGGTCGACGACCTCGGTGCGGGCGCCGCGCAGGGCGAGGGCGTCGTTGTCCAGGCCGACGATCCGGTCGCCGGAGACCGCGACGGCCGAGGCCACGGGACGTCGTGGGTCGAGGGTGCGGACCGTCGTGCCGACGAGGAGCAGGTCGGCGCTCATGCGGTCACCGCCACCGGCTCGACGTCGCACCCGGCGGCGACGGCCTCGAAGACCGCCGGCCGGCGCTGCCGCAGCCAGAACGCCCAGGCGACGCCGACGAGGCAGGTCACCGGGATGGTCCAGAGCAGGACCTCGTTGACCGTGCCGGTGGTGCCGGTGAGGAACGAGATGTTGCGCGCCGACAGGTACATGGCGACGACCATCAGCGCGGCCGAGAGGATCGGCGCGACGACCGTGCGCCACGCGCCTTCGGTGGTGCTGCGGCGGTGGAAGTAGACGACGACGGACAGCGCCGCCGCCACCTGCAGCAGCAGGATGCCGAAGATGCCGGGGGTGTTCACCCAGATCAGCAGCTGGGAGTAGGGGTCGGCGTGCGCGACCGCGAACCCGACGACGATCACCAGCGCCAGGGCGGTCTGGGCCAGGCCGGCGACGTACGGCGACCGGGTGCGCGCGTGCACCTTCGCCAGCACGTCGGGCAGCAGGCCCTCGTTCGCGATGGCGAGCGCGTAGCGCGTGACGGCGTTGTGGAAGGCGACCAGGCTGGCCAGGATGCTGGTGACGATCAGCAGGTGCATGACGGTGCTGAACCAGGTGCCGATGTAGGTGTCGGAGGCGGTGAAGAACATGCCGACCGGGTCCGCGGCCGCGGCGCCGACGGCCTTCTCCGCACCGAACGCCTGGATGATCGCCCACACGATGAAGGCGTACGTGAGGGCCAGGATCGCCACGGCGGCGTACGTCGCGCGCGGGATGGTGCGCCGCGGGTCGCGGGTCTCGGAGCGGTAGATGACGGTGGCCTCGAAGCCCATGAACGCGGCGAAGGCGGTCGGCAGGATGACCGTCATCGGCCGGACGAACAGATGCGCCGGCGCGAACGAGTCGAGGCCGATGCCGGCACCACCCTGCACCAGGATCGCGATCGCGAGCACGAGCAGCAGGCCGGTCTCGGCGGTGAGGAGCACCGCGAGCAGCTTGGCGCCGAAGTCGACGCTGCGGAAGCCGACGAACCAGACGACGGCGATCGCGCCGACGGCGTACGCCCACCACGGCAGGTCGATGCCGAGGACGTCGGCGAAGGTGCCCTCGGCGGCGACGCCGAAGAGCCCGTAGACCCCGATCTGGAGGGCGTTGTAGGACACCAGCGCCACGAGCGCCGCGACGACACCGGCGGTCCGGCCGAGGCCGACGGCGATGTAGGAGTAGAAGGCGCCGACGTTGTCGATGTGCCGCGACATCGTCGTGAACCCGACCGCGAAGATCGCGAGGGTGACCCCGGCGAAGACGTACGCCGCCGGCGCGCCGATGCCGCCGATCATGATCGCGAGCGGGGCGACGCCGACCATCACCATCAGTGGTGCGGCGGCGGAGACGACGATGAAGACGAGGTCACGGCTGCCGAGCGCGTCGCGCTTCAGCCCCGTCTCGTGGGTGGTGGTGGACATCGGCCAGCTCCATTAATTGAAATCGTTTCGATTTAGGATTTGGAGTACTGTAAGCCGGATCACAGCCGAGGGGAAGAGGCAACATTGACCGAGCAGACGCGCCGCCGGGCCGGACGGCCCCGCACCGCGCTCCTCGACAAGGACCGGATCGCCCGGGCGGCGCTCGAGCTGGTCGACGAGACCGGCGACGTGAACCTCCCGGCGCTCGCCCGGCGGCTCGGGGTGCAGACCTCGTCGCTCTACCACCACGTCGACGGCCGGGTCGGCGTCGTCGAGCTGCTGCGCGAGCAGGTCGCGAGCGAGATCGACGCGACCACGCTCGACGACGAGCCGTGGGACGTGGCGCTCGCCGGCTTCTGCCGC
Organism: Nocardioides sp.; assembly: GCA_035248385.1. Lineage (GTDB taxonomy): Bacteria > Actinomycetota > Actinomycetes > Propionibacteriales > Nocardioidaceae > Nocardioides. The sequence goes on from DATFHM010000251.1 coordinate 7,741, forward strand.
TCCTACCGGGCGGTCTTCGCGGCGCACCCGCGGGTCGTCCCCCTGCTCACCACCTCGACCGTGCGCTCGGCAGCGGTCATCCGCGCCTACGACCGGATGATCGTGCGCCTCACCGACGCGGGGATCCCGGTCACGAGCGCCATGCAGGTCCTCAACGCGGTCGACAACTTCGTCATCGGCTCGGCGCTGGACCTGGCGGCGCCCGAGGTGATGTGGGAGATCCCCGAGGGCGTGGAGGCACCGGCGCTCGCGGCCGCCCTCGCCGCCCAGCCGCGGGACCACCGGCGCGCCGACGACGCCTTCGAGGACGGGCTCACCCGGCTCCTCACCTCGATGGCCGCGGAGTTCGGGTCGTGACGACCCCTACCGTCGCCGACTGGCAATCGCCCGCGATGGTGCGCACGTCCTTCCAGCGGATCGACTCGTTCCTGCCGACGGCCCCGATCAGCCGAGGCGACGGTGCGGTCGCCACCTGGCCGGTGGCGCCGGCGCCGCTGGCCGACCTCTTGGTCGCGCCGGAGCTCGGAACCGTGGCCGATGTCGTCGCCGCCACCGAGACCGACGCGTGGATGGTGGTGCACGACGGCCGCGTCCTGGCCGAGGAGTACGTCGCCCCGATGACCCCCGCGACCCGGCACCTGCTGATGTCGGTCAGCAAGTCGGTGGTCGGCGTGACCGCGGGAGCCCTGGTGGACCGCGGGCTGCTGGACCCGGAGCGGCAGGTCACGTCGTACCTCCCCGAGCTCGAGAACAGCGGGTACGCCGGCGCGACCGTCCGCGACGTGCTCGACATGCGCACCGGCGTCCGCTTCTCCGAGGACTACCTCGACCCGACCTCCGAGGTACGCCGGCTCGACGAGTCCGTGGGCTGGGCGCCTCACGTGAGCGGCGGCCCTGCCACCCTGCACGCCTTCCTGGCGACCCTCGTCGCGGAGCGACCGCACGGCGGCCCGTTCCACTACCGCAGCTGCGAGACCGACGTGCTCGGCTGGATCTGCGAGGCGGCCGGCCAGGCACCGCTCGCCGACCTGGTCTCGGACCTCGTCTGGTCCCGGCTCGGCGCCGAGCACGACGCCTTCCTCTGCGTCGACTCGGAGGGCTCCGCGATGTGCGACGGCGGCATCAACACCACCCTGCGCGACCTCGCCCGCTTCGGCGCCACCGTCCTCGGGGCGGGCGTCGCACCCACCGGCGAGCGGGTCGTCAGCCAGGCCTGGATCGACGACCTCTTCGCCGGGTCGCCGGAGCTGGTGGCAGCCTTCGCGGCCGGTCCCGAGGCGGCGTACCTCCCCGGCGGCCACTACCGCAGCCAGCTCTGGGTCCCGCCCGGCGGCGAGCGTGCGCTGTGCCTCGGCATCCACGGCCAGCTCGTGTACGTCGACCGCGCGGCCCGCCTGGTCGGCGTGAAGCTGTCCAGCTGGCCGCTGCCCGAGGACGACGCCCGGATGAGCAGCACGCTGCGGATGTTCGAGGCGATCGGCCGGTTGCTCGCAGGGGCCTCCGGCCTGATCGTCAGGCGCGCGGTGGCGCGGCCTGGCTGAGGTGCATGCCGAGCAGCCGCCAGCCGTCGCCGGCCCGCCGGAAGACGTGCGTCACCCGGAACGCTCCGTCGGCGCGCTGCCCCCGGTACGTCGCCTGCTGGGTCTGCGTGCCGATCGCGATGGCCACGTCCCCGTGATCGGCGACCGAGACGTCCTCCCAGTCGAGCCGCTCGGTGACCAGGTCGCCGGCCCGGTAGCGCTCGAGCCATTGGGACTTGTCGAGGACGAACCCGAAGGGTCCGACGAGCCGGAAGCCGTCGTCGGCGATCCGCTCGAGGGTCTCGACATCGGCCTTCGTCTCCGCCTCCGCCCATCGGCGGCCGGCCTCCAGGACCTCGTTCGTGCTCATGGCTCCATCCCTCTCCTTGTCGGTACATCTGTGCTGGCTTGGTGCCGGCGGACTGGCCGCCGTCGATCGGGACGACCGCGCCGGTGATGAACGAGGAGGCGGGCGAGCAGAGCCAGAGGACGCAGCGGGCGACCTCCTCCTCGGCGCCCAGCCGCCGCATCGGCGTGGACAGACCGGCCAGCCGTTGGGCCTCGTCCCCGGCCCGCCTGAGGTGGTGGGTGAGGATCGGCCCCGGCGCCACGACGTTCACCCGGATGCCGCGGTCGGCGTAGTCGAGCGCCGCGACCTTCGTCAGGCCGATGATCCCGGCCTTGCCGGCGACGTACGCCGCGAGGTTCGCCACGCCGTTGACGCCGGCCTGTGACGCCGTGTTGACGATCGCCTTCGGCCGGTCGTCGCCGGTGGCGAGCATCGCCTCGATCTGGTGCTTCATGCCGAGGAAGGTGCCGCGGACGTTGGTCGCGATCCCCCGGTCGAAGTCGGCCACGTCGATGTCGGCCAGCGGCGCCGGCCTCGGACCGTCGGTGGCGTTGTTGAAGGCGAGGTCCAGCCCGCCGAAGGTGTCGACCGCCGCACCGACGAGGTCGCGCACCGACGCTTCGTCGGTGACGTCGGCCCGGAGCCCGATCGCGCGCCCGCCGTCGGCTGCGATCTCCTCGGCGATCCGCCCGACGGCCGCTCCGTCGCGCGCGCCGAGCACGACCGCGGCACCTGCCCGCGCGAAGGCCCGAGCCGTCGCCTCGCCGATGCCCTTGCTGGCGCCGGCCACCAGGGCGACCGATCCGGAGAAGTCGTTGTCCATGACCTTAACGTTAGATATCTAATTGTTCGATGTCAAACACTTTCACGTCTACGGTTGGGTTCGCTAGCCTTCGGCCATGTCGACGCCGCCGGCCGGTCCTCCCGCCACCGCACCCATCGGGATGACGCTCGACCGAGTCGCCAAGGTGGCGTCCCGCGCTTTCGACGACGCCCTCGTCGCCGCGGGGGGCTCTCGTCCCGTCTGGCTGATCCTGCTGGCGCTGACGATCAACGCCGAGGCCAACCAGCGACAGCTCGCCGAGTTCGTCGGCATCCAAGGAGCGACGCTCACCCATCACCTGAACGCGATGGAGAGCGCCGGGCTGGTCACCCGGGCGCGCGACGCGAACAACCGCCGCTCCCACGTCGTACGCCGGACTCCTGCCGGCGACCAGCTCTTCCACCAGCTGCGGGGCGCGGCCGTCGCCTTCGACGCGCAGCTGCGCGCTGGGCTGTCGGAGAAGGAGATCGACACGCTCACCCGCCTGCTCACCCGGCTCGGCGCGAACGCGAGCGGCACCTCCTGAAGCTGGGCCGCGGTCAGCGCGCCGGCGCGCCCACCGCAGCGCGGCTCTGGGCGCGCTCGGCGTGCACGGTCGCGAAGGCGAAGATCCCGACCAGGGGCAGCTCGAGGCAGATCGCGAGGACCGCGGCGCCGCCGACGCTCCCCCGCGGGCTGGTCCACACGTCGAACCAGCCGTCGACCGCGAACATGACCGCGCAGATGCCGGTGAAGATCGCGGTCGAGCGGTGGTGCCGCCACGCGGCGAGGCCAGCGAGCGCGACCATGGACCACTCGAGCCCGTCGAACCCCAGCCAGGCGATGTCGTAGTGGTGGGTCGTCACGCGCGGCGTGATGTCCGTGGACAGGTAGACGATCCACCCGAGGAACCCGGCGGCGACGCAGAGCGCGAACCAGGTGATCCACCTGGGCACCCGGTGGACGTGCGGCCTCATGCGGCGATCGATTCGGGGACTCATCCGCATCGACTCTACGCCGGCCGTCCAACGCACGATCCCCGCCCGCCTGCGACGCAGGCGAGCGGGGATCGGCCCGGCAGGACGGTCGGTCAGGCGGCGTACTCCTCCTCGACGAGGTCGACGGGCAGGACCGCGGAGGTCGTCGTACGCCGGGACAGGGCGAGCCCGGCGACGGTGACGACCGCGCCCACGGTGGCGACCGCGAAGGCGAAGACCAGTCCGGGGCGGTAGCCGTCGAGCACGGCCTGCGGGCCGGCACCGGCCGGCGTCGACGCGATGAGCGCGGTGGTGATCGCGAGGACGATCGCGGCACCGACCTGCATCGAGGTCTGCAGCACGCCGGCCGCGAGGCCCTGCTCGTCGTCGTCGATGCCGTTGGTGGCGAGGATGTTCACCGCGGGGAAGCCGATCCAGCCGATCGCGATGAGGACGATGGCGGGCAGCAGCGTCGTGAGGTACGCCGGCGTGGTGTCGATCCGCAGGAACAGCAGGTAGCCCACGGCCATGGCCGTCAGCGTCACCGCGATGATCGGTCCCGGACCGACCCGGTCCACGAGGCGGTTCGAGAAGAACGCCGACACGGTGACCATCACGCCCACCGGCAGGATCGCCAGCGCGAGGTGGAGCGGGCTCCAGCCCAGGCTGTCCTGCAGGAACAGGGTCACGATGAACTGCCAGCTGAAGTAGGAGCCGGCCATGGCGACGATCGCGATGCTCGCCCGCAGCAGGGTGGGCGTGCGGAGGATCCCGAGCCGGACGAGCGGGTGCGCGACCCGCCGCTCGACCGCGAGGAACGCGGCGAACAGGGCGACCACCAGAGCGAACGAGCCGAGCGTGCGGACCGAGGTCCAGCCCGCGGCCGGTGCGCTCACGACCGTGTAGACGAGCAGCAGCATCGGCGAGACCGACAGGACGGCGCCCGCGAGGTCGTGGCCGCCCTCGGCGGGACGGTCGCGCGGGATGAGGAACCAGCCCGCGGCCAGCGCGGCGAGCGCGATCGGGACGGGCAGCAGGAAGGTCCAGCGCCAGCCGACGCCGGTCATCAGGCCGCCGAACAGCAGGCCGCCGGAGTAGCCGCCCGCGCCGAAGACCGTGTAGATGGACAGGGCGCGGTTGCGGGCCGGCCCCTCGGCGAAGCTCGTGGTGATGATGGACAGGCCGGTGGGTGCGGTGAACGCGGCGGCCAGGCCCTTGACGAAGCGGGTCAGGATCAGCAGCGGGCCCGTGCTGACGAGGCCTCCGGCGAGCGAGGCGATCGCGAAGACGGCCAGCGCGACGAGGAAGACCCGGCGCCGGCCCAGCAGGTCGGCCGTGCGGCCGCCGAGGAGCAGCAGCCCGCCGTACCCGAGCACGTAGCCGCTGACGAGCCACTGCAGGGTCGAGGTGTCGAGGTGGAGGTCGGAGCCGATCGAGGGCAGCGCGACGCCGATCATCGAGACGTCGAGGCCATCGAGGGCGAGGACGATGCAGAGCGTCATCAGCATCGCCCACGTTCGTGGCGTCCAGCCGGTGCCGGCGGTGGCCGAGGCGGCGGGAAGGGTGGCAGGGGAGGTCATGGGGACCAACATTCCATGCATGCGCATTCAATGCAAGCGCAAATAATGCGTTTGCATCAAAGACGGACGCCGACTAGAGTGCGGACATGGCAGCGACGTCCGACTCCACGCTCGTGGGCGAGTGGCGCACCCTGCTGGACCGGCACGCAGCCGTGAGCTGCGCCCTCGAGAAGACGCTCAACGACCGCCACGGCATCGGCCTGAGCGAGTTCGAGGTGCTCGACCGGCTCGTCGACGCCAACTGCGGCAGCTACCGGATGC
>DATFHM010000252.1:0-48779 GCA_035248385.1 Nocardioides sp.
GACCATGCTCGAGGCCGGCTACAAGGTGAACGTGATCCCCACCGAGGCCACGGCGTACGCCGACGGGCGGTTCCTGCCCGGCTACGAGGACGAGTTCTTCGCGACCCTCGCCGAGCTCGTCGGGGACGACATCACCATCGACTACCTCTCCAACCAGCGCCCCTGGGAGATGCCGTACGACGGTCGCCTGGTCGACGCGATGACGACGAGCCTGGTCGCTGAAGACCCGGGCGCGCTCGTGGCGCCGTACCTGATGAGCGCGGGCACCGACGCGAAGCACTTCGGCCGGCTCGGGATGCGCACCTACGGCTTCGCGCCGCTGCGCCTGCCCGAGGACCTCGACTTCACCGCGCTCTTCCACGGGGTCGACGAGCGGGTGCCGACCGACGCGCTGGAGTTCGGCACGCGGGTGTTCGACCGGTTCCTCGACCTGGCCTGATCCGGAATCCTTCCCGGGTCGGATGACACGCGGGCCCGGGAGGTCCACAGTGGCCGGGTGACCGAGATGTCCTACGTCTTCGACCCGTTCGCTCCTGGCTACACCGACGACCCCTACCCGGAGTACGAGCGGCTGCGGGCCGCGGGGCCGGCGTACGAGCACCCACTGGGGTTCTGGGTGACCGCCCGCTACCAGCACGTCTCGGACCTGCTGCGCGCCTCGATGTCGGTGGAGGAGCGCAACGTGCGCGGCCCGCTCGCCGAGCTCAACGCGGCGATGTACGGCGATCGCGAGGAGCGCGCCGGCGGGCTGTCGATGCTCGACCGGGACCCGCCGGTGCAGACCCGCCTGCGCAAGCTCGTGTCGAAGGTGTTCACGCCGCGCTCGATCGCCGCCCTGGAGCCGGGCATCACCACGCTCGTCGACGACCTGGTCGACGCGATGGCGGGCACGGCCGACCTGATCGAGGAGCTCGCGTTCCCGCTGCCGTTCGCCGTGATCTCGAAGATGATGGGCATCCCCGACAGCTCCGACCACGCCCGGATGCGTGAGCTGACCGGCACCCTGGTGCGCTCCCTCGAGCCGGTCGCCGACCCGGAGCTCGCGGCGCAGATCATGGCCGCCGACACCGAGCTGACCGCGCTCTGCTCGGAGATCGTCGCGTGGAAGCGGAACAACCCGGGCGACGACCTGCTCACGGCGCTGATCCGGGCCGAGGACGACGGCGACGTCCTCGATGACGACGAGCTCGTGGCGCAGGTCCAGCTCCTGTACGTCGCCGGCCACGAGACCACCGTCAACCTGATCGGCAACGGCTTCCTCGCGCTGCTGGACAACCCCGACCAGTACGCACTCCTGCGCAGCACGCCCGATCTCGCGGCCAACGCGGTCGAGGAGCTGCTGCGCTACGACTCACCGGTCCAGCAGACCCGGCGGATCACCCTGGCGCCGTACGACGTCGGCGGCACCACGATCCCCACGGGGAGCTTCGTGCTGGCAGGCCTCGGCGCGGCCAACCGCGACCCCGACCACTGGGGCCCGGACGCCGACGTGCTGCGCCTCGACCGTGCCGACGCCCGCACCCACCTGTCCTTCGGCGGCGGCGTGCACCACTGCCTGGGAGCGGCGCTGGCCCGGCTCGAGGGCCGGGTGGTGCTGGAGCGGGTGGCCGCGCGGTTCCCGGCGATGGAGCGAGCCGGCGAGGTGGCGTGGAACGGGCGGATCAACCTGCGCGGGCTGACCACCCTGCCCGTCGCTCTCGGTGGCTAGGCGGTCCTGATCGCCCGGATGATCTTGCGCCGCAGCACGACCCGGCGCTTGCCGTCCGGGCCGATCTGCAGCCGGTCCAGCTCCCAGCCGCCGTGCTCGGCGCGCTCGACGAGGAGCTTGGTGACCTGGTTGCGCGAGAAGCCGCGCTCGAACACGACCCGGTCGAACTCCCACTCGACGCCACGTCCGAGCCCGCGCATGATCTTCGTGCGCAGCTCGATCGGGGCCTCGGTCACGCGGCCACCTCGGAGACGTCGTCCAGCGCCGTGCGGATCTCGGGCGGCAGCACCCGTCCCTCCGACAGCAGCGCGGTCTTGAGCTGGGCCGCCGTGCGGGCGCCCACGATGGGGGCCGCCACGCCGGGCCGGTCACGGACCCACACCAGCGCGACCTCGAGCGGGGTCCAGCCCAACCCGTCGGCCGCGCGGCAGACCGCCTCGACGATGCCGCGGCTGCGGTCGTCGAGGTAGGCCTCGACGAAGGAGGAGAAGACCGGCGAGGCCGCGCGGGAGTCCGACGGCGTGCCGGTGCGGTACTTCCCGGTCAGCACGCCGCGACCCAGCGGCGACCAGGGCAGGACACCCAGCCCGAGCGCGTCGCAGGCGGGCAGCACCTCGCGCTCGATGCGCCGGTTGACCAGCGAGTACTCCATCTGGGTCGACGTCAGCGGGGCGCGGCCGACGCCGGCGCGCTGCCAGGTCGCCGCCTGGGCGGTCTGCCACCCGGCGTAGTTCGAGATGCCGACGTACGCCGCCCGGCCGCTGCTCACCGCGAAGTCGAGCGCGCCCAGGGTCTCCTCGAGCGGCACCTCGTCGGACCAGATGTGGACCTGCCAGAGGTCGACGTGGTCGGTGCCGAGCCGCTTCAGCGAGGTGTCGAGCCCACGCAGCAGCGCACCCCGCGAGGTGTCGGTCGCCCGGTCGCCACCGCGGCGCCAGATGCCCGCCTTGGTCGCCAGGACGACCTCGTCACGGCCCACGACGTCGCCGAGCAGGGAGCCGATGAGGGCCTCGGACCGGCCGTCGGTGTAGCCCGCGGCGGTGTCGATCAGGTCGCCGCCGGCCTCGATGAACGCGACGAGCTGGTCGCGTGCCTCGTGCTCGTCGGTGTCCTTGCCCCACGTCATGGTGCCGAGGCCGAGCCGGGAGACACGGAGGCCGCTGGCGCCGACGTACCGATGGTGCATGCCGGAAAACCTAGTCCGGCGTGGGGCGATGCGTGGATGCGGCTCGCCGTTACGCTTGCGCGCGATGATCATCAACTACTTCGACTCCGTGGTCCTGGGCGTGGTCGAGGGGCTCACCGAGTTCCTCCCCGTCTCCAGCACCGGCCACCTCACGATCGCCGAGAAGCTGCTCGGGCTGCCGATCGACAACGACGCCGTCACGGCGTACACGGCCGTCATCCAGATGGGCGCGATCGCGGCGGTCCTGCTGTTCTTCGCCCGTGACATCGGCCAGATCGCGCTCGGTTGGTGCCGGGGCCTGGTGAAGCCGGAATACCGCGGCACGGCCGACCACCGGATGGGCTGGTACGTCATCCTCGGCTCGATCCCGATCGGGATCGTCGGCCTCGCGGCCAAGGACTTCATCTCCGGCCCGCTGCGGTCGCTGTGGGTCGTCGGCGCCGCGCTCGTCCTGTGGAGCGCCGTGATGGTGTACGCCGAGCGCACGGCCCGCCAGCAGCGCGACCTGAAGAAGGTCACGATGCGCGACGCGCTCGTCGTCGGCGTCGTGCAGTGCATCGCCCTCGTGCCCGGCGTCTCGCGGTCCGGTGCCACCATCTCCGCCGGTCTCATCGGCGGCCTGGACCGGGTCGCGGCCACGAAGCTCAGCTTCTTCCTGTCGATCCCGGCCCTCACCGGCGCCGGCCTCTACGAGCTCAAGGACGCGGTGGGCCAGGGGATCGGCGTCGGCCCGACGGTCGTCGGCACCCTGATCAGCTTCGTCGTCGCCTACGTGTCGGTCGCCTGGCTGCTCAAGTTCGTCGCCGGCCACTCGATCGCCGCGTTCGTGCCCTACCGGGTCCTCGTCGGCGGTGTGCTGCTAGTGCTGCTCGCCACCAACGTCATGTCAGCGACCTGACCGGGTCGTAGCCCTCGAATGGGAATCGGCCCGGCACGTGGTGCCGGGCCGATTCCCGTTTCAGGCTCAGCCCGGGCAGCGGACGCAGCGCGACACGGAGCCCGACCATCCACGCGTCTGCAGGAGTCGGCCGATCATCGACGCCGTCCAGCACGGATCCCGGAAGACCATGCCGTAGGTCACGCGCACCGTCGTGACGTCGGACGCGACCACCTCGGCGAGGTCGCGCCGGGCATCCGCGTCACGCCCGCGGACGTTGTCGTGGAAGGCCCGTCCGTCGAGCTCCACCTCCACGCCGAACTCCTCGTACCGGACGTCGTGCGCCGTGGCCGCGCCCGTTGCGGAGCTGCTGACCTGCCGTGAGCCGCGCGGCAGCGAGTGCGCCCGCTCCACGTGGAGCAGGTAGCCGCGCTCGAGGACCGAGCACGCCCCCTCCGCGAGGTCGCGCATCATCGCCTCGAGCGTCGCACGGCCCGCCACGCGGCTCCTCCGCGCGAGAGTGTCGAGGATCTTGGTCGGGGTCGTGCGGCGGGAGTGACAGACCTCAGCGAGGGTCGTGAAGGCGCCCGCGACGTCATCCGCCGCGATCTTGCGGGCCATGACGTCGATGGTGGCGTGCTCGATCTCCACCCGAGGCGGGATGCTCCCAGGCGCGACGCGTTCGCGCAGGCGCGTGGTCCGGCGAACGCGAACTCGGGCAAGGGACTGGCGCCTCCTCGTCCGGTCGATCGCCACGATGACGACGTCGATGGGATGACCTGGCAGGGCGGACTCCTCGGTCAGAGCCGCCGGCCAGAACGCGAGGACCGCGGCCCATTCGGCCTGCGCGCGCGTGAGCCGGCCGGTGTGGTTCACGTACACGCCGGTGTGCACGACGGCGAGCTCGCGCCGTCGGAGCATCCGCTCGATGTCGTTGTCATCCCCTCCGAGCGCGAGGACCTGGCGGCGCGACACCACGCCGTCCTGCACGCGCACCAGGAGGTGGCGCAGCTCGTCGAGATCGAGGGCCATGGATGGACCGTCCCCGATCCGCACCGTGCTGTCGAGAGCGTGGTGCTGCACCTGTGGAGAACCCTCGAGCGGGAGTCCGCCCGGCACCAGGTGTCGGACGGACTCCCACGTGACCTACAGCCAGCCGGACTTCTTGAAGAACCAGTAGAGCCCACCCACGATGAGCACCATGAGGCCCAGGGCGTAGGCGTAGCCGAACTGCCAGGACAGCTCGGGGATGTGCTTGAAGTTCATGCCGTAGACGCCGGCGATCAGGGTCGGGACGGCGGCGAGCGCGACTCCGGCCGAGATCTTGCGCATGTCGTCGTTCTGCTGGACCGACATCCGCGCCATGTGCGCCTCGAAGGCGGTGGAGAGCAGCGAGTCGAGGGTGTCGATCTCCTCCGCGGCCTGGGTGAGGTGGTCGGTGACGTCGCGGAAGAACGGCATCGCACCGGCCTCGATCATCGGGACCCCGCCGGTCGCGAAGCGGCGCATCGGCTCGCGCAGCGGCAGCACGGCACGGCGTACCTCCGACAGCTCGCGCTTGAGGATGTAGATGCGGTTGGAATCGTCGGTGCGCTTGTCGGAGAAGACGGACGCCTCGACCTCGTCGACGTCGACCTGCAGCTCGCTGACGACGTCGACGTAGCCGTCGACCACGACGTCGCACACGGCGTAGACGACCGCCGACGGGCCGTGGTCCAGCACCGACTGCTGCGCCTCCAGCGTGTGCCGCGCGTCGCTGAGCTGGGCGCCGCGGCCGTGGCGGACGGTGATGACGAAGTCGGTGCCGATGAACATGTTGATCTCGCCGGTCTCGACGGCGTCGTCCTCGTCGACGTACCAGAGCGTCTTGAGCACGAGGAACAGGCTGCCCTGGTAGGTCTCGAGCTTCGGGCGCTGGTGCGCGACGACCGCGTCCTCGACGGCCAGCGGGTGCAGGCCGAACGCCTGCGCCATGTCGGACAGCTCGGTGTGGCTGGGCTCGTACAGGCCGACCCAGACGAAGTCGCCCTCCTCCGAGGCGTTCTTGCGCAGGGTCGCGTAGTCGTGGACGTGGCAGTCGACGGGGAGTCGGGTGCCGTGCCGGTAGACAGCGCTGTCGACGATCACGGGTCAACGCTAGCCTCTGAGGACGATGGCGACGGTGATCCTGGTGCGGCACGGCCGCACGACCGCGAACGCGTCCGGCATGCTGGCCGGCCGGCTCCCCGGCGTACGTCTCGACGAGACGGGGGAGAAGCAGGCCGCCCGCGCCGGCGCGCGACTCGCGTCGGTGCCGTTCGCGGCGGTCGTGAGCAGCCCGCAGGAGCGCTGCAAGCAGACCGCGAAGCTGCTCCTCGCTGGGCGCGACGAGCGCCCGCGGGTGCTCTCCGAGCGCGGCCTGGCGGAGTGCGACTACGGCGAGTGGCAGGGCCGCCCGCTCAAGGAGCTCGCCAAGGAGAAGCTCTGGTCCACGGTGCAGCGGCAGCCGTCGGCGGCGACCTTCCCGGGCGGTGAGTCGATGGTGGAGATGAAGCACCGCGCCGTGTCCGCCGTACGCCGCCGGGACGCCGCCGTCGAGGCCGAGCACGGTCCCGGGGCGGTGTGGGTGGCGGTCAGCCACGGCGACATCATCAAGTCCCTGCTCGCCGACGCGCTCGGCATGCACCTGGACCTGTTCCAGCGGATCCAGGTGGATCCCGCCTCGATCTCGATCATCCGCTACACCCCCGACCGGCCCTACGTGCTGGCCACCAACACCCACGACGGCGACCTCTCCTGGCTCGGCGCGAAGCCGAGCCGGCGGGCTCGTCCGAAGGGGGCCGCGGTCGGTGGCGGCGCTGGTCCGGGCCACTAGGGTCGGATGTATGGGCATCGTCCACGCTTTCGACCCTCCCGAGCGCTTCGTCGCCGGCACCGTCGGTGAGCCGGGTTCTCGGACCTTCTTCCTGCAGGCGCGCGAGGGCGCGCGCCTGGTCAGCGTCGCGATCGAGAAGGAGCAGGTGGCCGCCCTGGCCGAGCGCGTCGACGAGCTGCTCGACGAGGTCATGACCGAGACAACCACCCGCACCGTGGTCCCCGCGGTCGCGCCGATCGGGCTCGAGGACGACGAGCCGCTCGAGCAGCCCATCGAGGAGGAGTTCCGCGGCGGCACGATGACGCTGTCGTGGGACCCCGACGACGAGCGGGTCGTGATCGAGGTGTTCCCGGTGGGACAGGAGCCCGACGAGAACGGCGACGCGGGCGAGATGCTCGTCGTACGGCTCGAGCCCGCCGCGGCGCGGTCCTTCGTGCAGCGCACGGCGCTGGTCGTCGGCGCCGGCCGACCCGACTGCCCGTTCTGCGGTCAGCCCATCGACCCCGACGGGCACCTGTGCGTGCGGGCGAACGGCTTCAAGCGCCGCGATCCCTGAGCCCGACGACACCGTGCTGACGCTCAAGGGTCGGATCATGCCGGCCTCCAACGCCACGTTCCTCGCCGAGCTCGCCGACGGCCGGGAGGTCGTCTACAAGCCGATCGCGGGGGAGCGGCCGCTGTGGGACTTCCCCGACGGCACGCTGGCCGGCCGCGAGGTCGCGGCGTACCTCGTCTCGGAGGCGACCGGCTGGGGCATCGTCCCGCGCACCTGGATCGGCGACGGCCCGCACGGCCGCGGGATGGTCCAGGAGTGGCAGACGGTGGGCGACGACGACGCGGTCTCGCTGGTGCCCGGGGGAGACGTGCCGGACGGGTGGCTCCCCGTCGTCGAGGGGTACGACGAGCGCGACCACCCGGTCACCCTGATCCACGAGGACACCGAGGCGCTGCGCCGGATGGCGGTCTTCGACGCCGTCGTCAACAACGCCGACCGCAAGGGCGGCCACGTGCTCGCCATGGCCGACGGGCGGCGGCTGGGCGTCGACCACGGCGTGACCTTCCACCACGAGAACAAGCTGCGCACGGTGCTGTGGGGCTGGGCCGGCTCGGACCTCAGGGACGACGAGGCCGCGATGCTGACGCGTCTCGAGGCAGCCCTGGCCGGTGAGCTCGGCAGCGCGCTGGCCGAGCACCTCGCCGGCGCCGAGCTGCGCGCGCTCTCCTCGCGTGTGCGGAGGCTGCTGCAGGCCGGCCGCCTGCCGCTCCCGTCCGACGGCTGGCCGAGCATCCCCTGGCCGCCCTTCTGACGGCTGCCACTAGCATCGCTGCATGCGCGCCTGGTCTGCCCCGGAGATCCCCTCGCTGCCGGTCACCGGTCCCGAGGTCGTCGTCCACGACACCGCCACCGGCGGCAAGCTCAGCGTCACGCCCGAGGGCGCGGCACGGCTCTACGTCTGCGGCATCACGCCGTACGACGCCACCCACATCGGGCACGCCAACACCTACGTCGCCTTCGACCTGCTCAACCGCGCCTGGCGCTCGGCCGGGCACGAGGTCGCCTACGTTCAGAACGTCACCGACGTCGACGACCCGCTGCTCGAGCGCGCCGAGAAGATCAAGATGCCCTGGGAGGAGCTCGCGCTGCGCGAGACCGACCTCTTCCGGCGCGACATGGAGGCCCTGCGGATCATCCCGCCGGACCACTACGTCGGCGCCGTCGAGTCGATCCCGCTGGTGATCGAGCTGCTCAAGCGGCTCGAGGCGGCCGGAGCGACGTACCTGGTCGACACCGACGTCTACTACTCCGTCGCCGCCGACCCGGCGTTCGGCCAGGAGTCGAGCTACGACCGCGAGACGATGACCCGCTTCGCCGGCGAGCGCGGCGGCGACCCCGACCGTCCGGGCAAGCGCGACCCGCTGGACGCCGTCGTCTGGCGCGGCGAGCGCGAGGGCGAGCCGTCGTGGGACAGCCCGTGGGGCAAGGGCCGCCCGGGCTGGCACATCGAGTGCGCCGCGATCGCGCTGCACCACCTCGGCGTCGACATCGACGTCCAGGCGGGCGGCAGCGACCTGATCTACCCGCACCACGAGCTGTGCGCGGGCCACGTCCAGGCGCTCGGCGAGGGCAGCTTCGCGAAGGCCTACAGCCACGCCGGCATGGTCGCGTACGACGGCCAGAAGATGTCCAAGTCGCTGGGCAACCTGGTCTTCGTGTCGGCCCTGCGCAACGCCGAGATCCACCCGATGGCGATCCGGCTCGCGCTGCTGCGCCACCACTACCGCGCGGACTGGGAGTGGACCGACGCGCAGCTCTTCGACGCCGTCGACGACATCGCCCGCTGGAAGCACGCACTGGCCAGCCCGGCCGGTGCCGACGCGGCCCCGGTCGTCACCGAGGTGCTGGCCGCGCTCGCCGACGACATCGACGCACCGCGCGCCACGGCCGCGATCGACGCGTGGGCCGACGCGACGCTGGCCGGCGACGCCACCGACAGCACCGCTCCGGCGACGGTCCGGACGCTGCTCGACGCCGCCCTCGGCGTGCTGCTCTAGTCAGCCGTCCTCGCCGCGCCGCTTCAGGTAGCGCTCGAACTCGCGCGCGATCGCCTCGCCCGACGCCTCGGGCAGCTCGGTCGTGTCGCGGGCCTCCTCGAGGCTGTGGACGTAGTCGGCGAGGTCCTCGTCCTCCTCCATGAGCTGGTCGACGCCGCGCTCCCAGGCCTTGGCCTCCTCGACGAGGTCGCCCAGGGGCAGGCTGGTCTGGAACAGCTCCTCGAGCTTGGCGAGCAGCGCGAGCGTGGCCTTCGGGCACGGCGGCTGGGCGACGTAGTGGGGGACCGCGGCCCAGTAGGAGACGGTCGGGATGTCCAGGCGGACGCAGGCGTCCTGGAGGACACCGGGGATGCCGGTGGGGCCCTCGTAGGTGGAGGTCTCCAGGTCGAGGCGGTCGATCAGCTCCGGCTCCGACGCGCTGCCGCTGACCGGCACCGGCCGGGTGTGCGGCGAGTCGGCCAGCAGCGCGCCCAGGGTCACGACGAGCTCGGCGCCCAGGTCGTCGACGACCGCGAGCAGCTCGGCCACGAAGGCCCGCCAGCGCATGTTCGGCTCGATGCCGCGGATGAAGATGATGTCGCGGTCGAGGTTCGGCGGCTTGGCCACGGCGATGTGGGTGCTCGGCCAGGTCAGCTTCCGGTGGCCGTGCTCGTCGATGCCGACGTCGGGCCGGTTGACCTGGAAGTCGTAGTAGTCCTCGGGGTCGATCGCGCCGATGACGTGCGCGTCCCACTGCTTCATGAGGTGGTCCACGACCGCGGAGGCCGCCTCGGCCCCGTCGTTCCAGCCCTCGAAGGCGGCGATGACCACCGGGTCGACCAGATCGCGGACCTTTTCGAACTCCATCACGTAGCGAGCCTAGTAGAGTTGTCCGCGCCGAGAGGCGTTGCAACGGGTCCTGCCGGGATGGCACACCCGCCACGCTCGGCGTACTCCCCAAGGACGCCTTCCGTGACGGAAGGACTGTGTACCTGTGAGCACCGAATGGCGCGAGGACGCGACCGACGAGCTGATCGCACTGCTGCGGGAGCGGATCGTGATCATCGACGGTGCGATGGGGACGGCGATCCAGCGCGACCGGCCCGACGAGGCCGGCTACCGCGGTGAGCGGTTCAAGGACTGGCCCTCCGACCTGGTCGGCAACAACGACCTGCTCTCGATCACGCAGCCGCAGATCATCGCGGGCATCCACCGCGAGTACCTCGAGGCTGGCGCGGACATCATCGAGACCAACACCTTCTCCTCCAACGCGATCAGCCTCGCCGACTACGGCATGGAGGAGCTGGCCTACGAGCTGAACCTCGAGTCCGCCCGCCTGGCCCGCCGCGAGGCGGACGCGGTGGCGGCCGCCACCGGCACCAAGCGGTACGTCGCCGGGGCGCTCGGTCCCACGACGCGGACCGCCTCCATCAGCCCCGACGTCAACGACCCGGGCGCGCGCAACGTGTCCTACGAGCAGCTCGCCGACGCCTACCTGGTGGCCGCGCGAGGCCTCGTCGACGGCGGCGCCGACCTGTTCTTCATCGAGACGATCTTCGACACCCTCAACGCCAAGGCCGCGATCTTCGCGGTCGAGACGCTGTTCGAGGAGACCGGCCGCCGCTGGCCTGTCGTCATCTCCGGCACCATCACCGACGCCTCGGGCCGCACCCTGTCCGGACAGGTGACCGAGGCGTTCTGGGACTCGGTCCGGCACGCCCGGCCGCTCGCCGTCGGCCTCAACTGCGCGCTCGGCGCGAAGGAGATGCGGCCCTACATCGCCGAGATGGCGCGGGTGGCCGACACCTTCGTCTCGGCGTACCCGAACGCCGGGCTGCCCAACGCCTTCGGTGAGTACGACGAGACCCCCGACCAGACCGCCGAGGTCGTCTCGGAGTTCGCCGAGGCCGGCTTCGTCAACCTGCTCGGCGGCTGCTGCGGCACCACCCCGGCCCACATCAGGGCGATCGCGGAGCGCGTCCACGGCCGCCCCGGCCGCGAGGTGCACAGCATCGACCCGGCGTTGCGGCTGTCCGGCCTCGAGCCGTTCAGCGTCGACGCCTCGTCGCTGTTCGTGAACGTCGGTGAGCGCACCAACATCACCGGCTCGGCGAAGTTCCGCAACCTGATCAAGGACGGCGACTACGACACCGCCCTGTCGGTGGCCGCGCAGCAGGTCGAGAACGGCGCGCAGGTCATCGACGTCAACATGGACGAGGGCATGATCGACGGCGTCGCCGCGATGGACCGCTTCCTCAAGCTGGTCGCGTCCGAGCCCGACATCTCCCGCGTCCCGGTGATGATCGACTCCTCCAAGTGGGAGGTCATCGAGACCGGCCTGCGCTGCGTGCAGGGCAAGCCGATCGTCAACTCGATCTCCATGAAGGAGGGCGTCGAGAAGTTCGTCGAGCAGGCGCGCCTGTGCAAGAAGTACGGCGCCGCCGCAGTCGTCATGGCCTTCGACGAGGACGGCCAGGCCGACAACCTGCAGCGCCGCAAGGACATCTGCGAGCGGGCGTACCGGATCCTGGTCGACGAGGTCGGCTTCGACCCCGAGGACATCATCTTCGACCCCAACGTGTTCGCGGTGGCGACGGGCATCGAGGAGCACGCGACGTACGGGCTCGACTTCATCGAGGCGACCCGCTGGATCAAGCAGAACCTGCCGGGGGCGAAGGTCTCCGGCGGCATCTCGAACGTGTCCTTCTCGTTCCGGGGCAACAACCCGGTGCGCGAGGCCATCCACGCGGTGTTCCTGTACCACGCGATCAATGCCGGCCTCGACATGGGAATCGTCAACGCGGGTGCGCTCGTCGTCTACGACCAGGTCGACCCCGAGCTGCGCGACGCCATCGAGGACGTCGTCCTCAACCGCACCGACGACTCGCTGGCCGCCACCGAGCGGCTGCTCGAGCTCGCCGAGAAGCACCGGGGGACCGGCGAGGAGGTCGAGGCGGCCGCCGAGGAGTGGCGCAGCCTGCCGGTCCGCGAGCGGATCACGCACGCCCTGGTGAAGGGTCTCGACGCGTACGTCGAGGCCGACACCGAGGAGCTGCGCGCCGAGATCAAGGCGGCCGGTGGTCGTCCGATCGAGGTCATCGAGGGGCCGCTGATGGACGGCATGAACGTCGTCGGCGACCTCTTCGGCGCGGGCAAGATGTTCCTGCCGCAGGTGGTGAAGAGCGCACGGGTGATGAAGAAGGCTGTGGCCTACCTGATCCCCTACATCGAGCAGGAGAAGGCGGAGCTCGGCACGACCGGGGAGAAGGACACCGACGGCACCGTCATCATGGCGACGGTCAAGGGCGACGTCCACGACATCGGCAAGAACATCGTCGGCGTCGTTCTGCAGTGCAACAACTACGAGGTCATCGACCTCGGCGTGATGGTGCCTGCCCAGAAGATCCTGGACGCTGCCCGCGAGCACAACGCCGACATCATCGGGCTCTCCGGCCTGATCACGCCCAGCCTCGACGAGATGGTCAACGTCGCCAGCGAGATGCAGCGCCAGGGTTTCAAGATCCCGCTGCTCATCGGCGGTGCGACGACCAGTCGCGCCCACACGGCGGTGAAGGTCGACCAGAAGTACGACCAGCCGGTGGTCTGGGTCAAGGACGCCTCGCGCTCGGTTCCGGTGGCAGCCACCCTGCTGTCCGACGAGCGGCGACCCGCGTTCATGGCCGACATCCAGACCGACTACGACGCGTTGCGTGCCCGGCACGCCACGAAGCACGACCGGCCGATGCTGTCGCTGGAGCAGGCGCGGGCCAACGCCACGCCGATCTCGTGGGACGGGTACACCGCGCCGGCACCGACGTTCACGGGGGTGCGCAGCTTCCCGGCGTACGACATCGCGGAGCTGCGCGAGTACATCGACTGGCAGCCGTTCTTCAACGCCTGGGAGATGAAGGGCAAGTTCCCCGACATCCTCAACAGCCCGGTGACCGGCGAGGCCGCGCGCAAGCTGTACGACGACGCGCAGGTCATGCTCGACCAGATCATCGCCGAGGGCTGGCTCACCGCGAACGGTGTCATCGGGTTCTTCCCCGCGAGCCGGGTGGGCGACGACACGGAGGTCTACACCGACGAGTCGCGCACCGAGGTGCTCACCACGCTGCACCACCTGCGTCAGCAGGGCGAGCACCGTGAGGGCATCCCGAACCGATCCCTGGGCGACTTCGTCGCACCGAAGGAGACCGGCATCGCCGACCACGTCGGTGCCTTCGCCGTCACGGCCGGCCTCGGCAGCCAGGACCGGATCAAGCAGTTCAAGGACGACCTCGACGACTACTCAGCGATCCTCCTCGAGGCGCTCGCCGACCGGCTCGCCGAGGCGTTCGCCGAGCGGATGCACCAGCGGGTCCGCGAGGAGCTGTGGGGCTACGCCGCGGACGAGACGCTGACCAACGACGACCTGATCGCCGAGCGCTACAAGGGCATCCGTCCGGCTCCCGGCTACCCGGCGTGCCCCGACCACACCGAGAAGCTCACCCTCTGGGAGCTGCTCGACGTGCAGGCCAACACCGGCATCGAGCTCACCGAGTCGATGGCGATGTGGCCCGGCGCGGCGGTCAGCGGCTGGTACTTCTCGCACCCCGAGTCGCAGTACTTCGTCGTTGGACGGCTCGGCCGCGACCAGGTCGCCGACTACGCCGAGCGCAAGGGCTGGACGGTGCAGGAGACCGAGCGCTGGCTCTCGGCCAACCTCGGCTACGACCCGGAGGACTGAGCGTCCGAGGCCGCGACCGCCAGCCGCCGGTAGCGGCCTGAGAGCAGGAGCCGATCATGTTCATGGGTGGCTACCGGTTCACCGGAGACCCGGCCGCGCTGCTGGAGGGGCACGCGCGGCTGATGGCCGAGATCCCGGCGGAGAGCATCGAGCTCCACGTCTGCGTCGAGACCGCCGACGGGATCCTGGTGCTCGACACCTGTCCGTCGCAGGAGATCTTCGAGGCGTTCAGCTCCAGCGAGGGCTTCCGAGCGGCCGTCGCCGCCGCGGGCCTGCCGGAGCCGACGGTGGAGCCGCTCGGTGTGGTGCGGTCGGTGGTCAGCGCACCGTCACGGTGACGATGCCACTCGTGCTCCCGACGTCACCGCCGACCGCCGGGATCGTCGCGAACAGCTTGTACGTGCCCTTTGATCGCAGCACCTTGGCGAAGAGCAACGTGCCGGTCGAACCGAGGGTGCCGGTGCCGAGCTTGGTCCGGCCGCCGCTGGTCTTTCGCCAGAAGGTGACGACCGTGCCGGCGTGGTGCGGGTAGGCCTTGGCAGTGAGAACCAGCGGCCGGCCTGCCTTCATCGTGGTCGTGCTCGCGCTCAGGGTGAGCTTCGTGGCCACCTGGACGGTCCGGGTGGCGGACCGCTTCGGGTCGTACGTCGCGTTGCCCGCGAACTGCCAGTAGTAGGTGGTCGTTGCGACGGGCCGGACTGGGGCACTCACGATCCCGGTGGAGTCGGACGTGTAGGTCCCGACCAGTCGGCCGGTTCCCGGGGTCCCGGCGATCAGCTGCACGACGACGTTGCGGACCGCAGCTCCGTTCGAGGTCACCTTCGACTGCACGACCGCCACGTGCCCGGCCGTGATCCTCGTCGGGGCCGACACCGTCAGGCCTACCGGCGTCCCGGGCTCGAAGTCGTACGTCGTTCCGTTGCCGCCGACCGCGATGGTGTAGTCGTCGAGGTAGGCGGTGGTGGCCGACGTCCCGCTGCAATTGGTGGCGACGACGCCGAAGTTCGCGGCGGTCTCGTCGGGGTGTTCCGTCAGGAAGGCAGCGATTGTCTGCGTGGCGACCTGCTGGCCGGTCGCGAAGCTGTACACGTCGTAGGCGAGGCCCCCGTAGTCCGTGGGGTTCCACGAGCCAGCGACGGTCGCGATGGTCGACACGAGGAAGTAGCCCGGCGTGGCGACGGCGGCCTCGGCGCCCCCGGTGCCGACGTACACGTCGCCCTTCCACGTGCTCAGCGTGCTGAGGTCGTACGTGGGCGAGGTCCAGACGGCGGTGAGATCACCGGCCGAGACGGGCATCCGCAGCGAACCGACCCCGGAGTGCGCCCCCGCGGGGCCCGTCACCGCCACCAGCAAGGGATCGGAGAGGTTCTGGTTCGCACATCCCTGCGTTCCCGCGTACATGCTCGGTGGCAGTCCGTGGAGGACCTGTGTCGTGATGGCGGCCGACGCCGGCGAGGCGGTCGCGGCGACGAGGACGGCAGCGATGAGAAGTGCGGGACGTCGCACGAGAACCTCCGGGGTCCGATGCCCCCGAGGACGGAGGCGAGCCGGATCCATCGTGGCACCGCCGACGCTCTCAGGGGCCGGTTCTGCCGTATCCGCGCATTCGGGGCGCACAGCACCCGGGTGACATGATCCGGGCGTGACTCCGAAGGCCGTGCTGTGGGACATGGACGGGACCCTCGTCGACACCGAGCCCTACTGGATGGCGACCGAGGTGGCGCTGGCCGAGGCGCACGGCGGGACCTGGACCCACGAGCAGGCCATGCAGCTGGTCGGCAACGACCTGCTGACGTCCGGGCGCCTGCTGCAGGAGCAGATCCCGCTGCCGTACGAGCCGGAGCAGATCGTCGAGATGCTGCTCGACGGCGTCGTGGCGCGGGTCCGCGAGGCGGTGCCGTGGTGCCCGGGCGCGCGGGAGCTGCTGCTCGCCCTCAAGGACGCCGGCGTCCCGTGCGGGCTGGTGACGATGTCCTACGAGCGGTTCGTCGCGCCGATCCTCGAGCACCTGCCGCCGAGGACCTTCGACATCGTGGTCACCGGCGACCAGGTGAGCAACGGCAAGCCGCACCCGGAGCCCTACCTGACGGGGGCCACCGCCCTCGGCGTACGGCCCGAGGAGTGCGTCGCGATCGAGGACAGCCCGACGGGTGCGACGTCGGCCGGGGCGGCGGGGTGTCGTGTGTTCGTCGTACCGAACCACGTGCTGGTGCCGTTGCAGCCCGGGTGGGTGGAGCTGCCCACGCTCGCCGGCGTCGGGCCGCACGACCTCGCCGGATAGGCTCGGTAGGTGCTGAGAATCGGGACGATCGCGGGGAGCCCGGTGCTGGTGTCCCCGTCGTGGTTCCTGGTGGCGGGCTTCATCGCCTACCTGATGGCGCCCGCGGTGGACGACGTCCAACCCGGCCTGGGCGCGTGGAAGTACGTCGTCGGGATCGCCTTCGCGATGGCCCTGTACGGCGCGATCCTGCTGCACGAGGCCTCGCACGCGATCATGGCCCGCCGCTACGGCTTCCAGGTCCGGTCGATCACCCTGCACTTCCTCGGGGGAGCGACGGCGATCGACCGCGAGTCGGCGCGACCGCGCCAGGAGTTCTGGATCGCGGTCGTCGGTCCGATCACGTCGCTGCTGGTGGGCGGTGCCGCGCTCGGCGTGAGCGTCGCCCTGCCGCACGGCCTGCTGCGGCTCGTCGTCGACGGTCTCTGGGTGAGCAACCTCTACATCGGTGTGCTGAACCTGGTGCCGGCCCTCCCGCTGGACGGCGGCCGCGTCCTCAAGTCGGCTGTCTGGGCGGTCTCCGGGCGCGCCTCGACCGGAGGCAAGGTCGCCGGGTGGGCCGGCCGGGTGCTGGCGATCGCCCTGGTGGCGGTGGTCCTGCTCGTCTCCGTGCGCACCGGTGGCAGCAGCTTCGGCGTCGTGATCTGGGTGGTCATGGCGGCGTTCCTGTGGACCGGCGCCTCGCAGGCGCTGGCGGCGGCGAAGCTGCAGGACAGCTTCCTCGAGGTGCGGGCCAGCGACCTCGCGCGGCGGACCCTCGGCGTACCCGAGGACCTGCCGCTCGGCGAGGCGATCCGGCGGGCCCAGGAGGCCGAGGCCGGCAGCATCGTCACGGTGACCCACGACGGCATCCCGGTGGGGGTGGTCGACGAGCGCGCGGTGCGGGCGACGCCCGAGGACCGGCGGCCCTGGGTCGCCACCTCCACGGTCACCCGTCGCCTCGAGCCCGGCCTGACGCTGCGGTCCGACATCACCGGCCCGGAGCTGCTCGAGGCGCTGCGGGCCACCCCGGCCAGCGAGTACGTCCTCGTGGACCCCTCCGGCGAGGTGTACGGCGTGCTCGCGACGGCCGACGTCGCCCGCCTGATCCGCTGACTCCGGCACGGGCGCGGTTCGATAACCTGCGCCGGTGACGAACGAGCAGCAGCCACCCGGTGACGTTCCTGCCGAGGCGCTGTCCGGCGTCCACCGCGGCCCCCTCCGCGAGGGCGAGTGGGTGCGCCTCACCGACGCCAAGGGCCGTCGCCACAACTTCGAGCTCGTCGCCGGGAAGCGCTTCTTCTCCAACAAGGGCCACCTCGAGCACGACGACCTGATCGGGCGCGACGAGGGCTTCACGATCACCGCGTCGACGGGTGGGGAGTACCTGGTCTTCCGGCCGCTGCTCAGCGAGTTCGTCGTCTCGATGCCGCGAGGCGCCGCCGTCGTCTATCCGAAGGACGCCGCCCAGATCGTGGCGCTCGCCGACATCTTCCCCGGCGCCCGCGTCGTCGAGGCCGGCGTCGGGTCCGGCGCGCTGACCTGCTCGCTGCTGCGCGCGATCGGGCCCTACGGCAGCCTCACGTCCTTCGAGCGGCGCGAGGAGTTCGCCGACGTGGCCCGCAAGAACGTGGGCCAGTTCTTCGGCCAGGACCCCGCGACCTGGGACCTCCACCTCGGCGACCTCCAGGAGGAGCTCCCGGCCCGCGGCATCCGCGCCGACCGGGTGATCCTCGACATGCTGGCGCCGTGGGAGTGCGTGGACGCGGTCGCGGACGCGCTCTACCCAGGCGGCATCGTCTGCGGGTACGTCGCCACCACCACCCAGCTGTCCCGGTTCGTCGAGACGCTGCGGGTCCACGGCGGCTTCACCGAGCCGCAGGCGTGGGAGTCGCTGGTGCGCGACTGGCACGTCGAGGGCCTCGCCGTACGCCCCGGCCACAAGATGATCGGGCACACAGCGTTCCTGGTCACCGCGCGCCGACTGGCGGCGGGGGAGCGGCCTCCGCGCAAGACCCGCCGACCCGCTCCGGGAGCGTACGGATCCGACTACACCGGGCCCCGTCCGGCCGACATCCCTCCGGTCGTCGACGAGGACTGACCCGTTCGGCACGCCGACGCAGGCCAAAAGGGGCTTCCTCCCGCCACGCTGACGAGTAGGTTGGAAAGAGGAGGTGGCACATGTCGAACATGAACCCCGGTGACCGGGCAGCGGATCTGCGCCTGATGGAGGCCCAGCGCTCTCTCGCGGCCGTCACTGCCCAGAACGAGCGGCTCGCGGGCACGCTGCGTGACGCCCGTGACCAGATCCTCAAGCTCAAGGAGGAGGTCGACCGCCTGGCTCAGCCGCCGGCCGGCTTCGGCACCTTCCTCCAGCGCAACGAGGACGACACGGTCGACGTCTTCACCGGCGGCCGCAAGCTGCGGGTCGCGGTGAGCCCGGCCGTCGAGCTGGACGCGTTGCAGCGTGGCCAGGAGGTCATGCTCAACGAGGCCCTCAACGTGGTCGGAGCCTTCGAGTTCGAGACCGTCGGCGAGGTCGTCATGCTCAAGGAGATCCTGGCCGACCAGGAGCGGGTCCTCGTCATCGCGAACGCCGACGAGGAGCGCGTCGTACGCCTCGCCGAGCCGCTGCTCAACCAGCCCCTGCGGGCCGGTGACTCGCTGCTGCTCGACTCGCGGTCCGGCTACGCGTACGAGCGGGTCCCCAAGTCCGAGGTCGAGGAGCTCGTCCTCGAGGAGGTCCCCGACATCTCCTACGACTCGATCGGCGGGCTCGGGATGCAGATCGAGCAGATCACCGACGCGGTCGAGCTGCCCTACCTCTACCCGGAGCTCTTCGCCGAGCACGAGCTCAAGCCGCCGAAGGGCATCCTGCTCTACGGTCCTCCGGGCTGTGGCAAGACGCTGATCGCCAAGGCGGTCGCGAACTCGCTCGCCAAGAAGGTGGCGGCGAAGACCGGTGCCGAGGGGAAGTCGTACTTCCTCAACATCAAGGGCCCCGAGCTGCTCAACAAGTACGTCGGCGAGACCGAGCGGCACATCCGCCTGGTGTTCCAGCGTGCCCGCGAGAAGGCGAGCCAGGGGACGCCGGTCATCGTGTTCTTCGACGAGATGGACTCGCTGTTCCGCACCCGCGGCTCGGGCGTCTCCTCCGACGTCGAGAACACCATCGTCCCGCAGCTGCTGTCGGAGATCGACGGTGTCGAGCTGCTCGAGAACGTGCTCGTCATCGGCGCGTCGAACCGCGAGGACATGATCGACCCCGCGATCCTGCGGCCCGGGCGGCTGGACGTGAAGATCAAGATCGAGCGCCCGGACGCCGAGTCGGCGCGCGACATCTTCAGCAAGTACCTGACCACCACCCTGCCGCTGCACCCCGACGACGTGGCCGAGTTCGGTGGCGACGCCGGTTCGACCGTGGCCGGGATGATCCGGGCGACCGTCGAGCGGATGTACGCCGAGACCGAGGAGAACCGCTTCCTCGAGGTCACCTACGCGAACGGTGACAAGGAGGTCCTGTACTTCAAGGACTTCAACTCGGGCGCGATGATCCAGAACATCGTCGACCGCGCCAAGAAGATGGCCATCAAGGACTTCCTCGAGCACAACAGCAAGGGCCTGCGGGTCAGCCACCTGCTGCAGGCCTGCGTCGACGAGTTCAAGGAGAACGAGGACCTCCCGAACACCACCAACCCCGACGACTGGGCCCGCATCTCCGGCAAGAAGGGCGAGCGGATCGTGTTCATCCGCACGCTCATCACCGGCAAGCAGGGCACCGAGCCGGGCCGATCCATCGACACGGTCTCCAACACCGGCCAGTACCTCTGACCCCCGCAACCGGGCGGGCGTGAGGCGCGTCACACCAGGGACGGTGCGCCACCGGGGCGCGCCCACCCGGAAGGCGTTGCCCATGTCCCTCTCCCGCATTGCTCCCCTGGCCACGGTCGCGCTGACTGTTCTCGGCGCGACCGTGGTGCACCCGCTGCCGGCCTTCGCCGCCGGGCCGACCAACGACACCCTCGCCGGCACCACCACGCTCGGAGCCGTGCCGACGACCGTCAGCGCCGACACGACCCAGGCCACCACCGACGCCGACGACACCGCGCTGAACGCCGACTGCGGCGCGCCCGCCACCGACGCCAGCGTCTGGTACCAGTTCACGCCCGCCGCCGACGGCAACTACCTGCTCGGGCTCAACGCCGACTACTCGGCCGGCGCCATCGTCGCGACCGGAGGCCCGGGCGCCTGGCAGGTCGAGGGGTGCGCCCCCGGCGGCGTCGGCTTCAGCGCGACGGCCGGTACGACGTACACGATCCTGGTCTTCGACGACCAGACCGACGGGGCCGGCAACGGTGGCCACGTCGACGTCACCCTCGAGCCGGCGCCCCCGACGCCGGAGGTCTCGGTGTCCGTCGACCCGACCGCACGCTTCCAGAAGGACGGCAGCGTGCTCCTCACGGGGCACGTTACCTGCACCGCCGGCGCCCAGACCGAGATCGACGCGGACCTCACGCAGCGGGTGGGTCGCCTGCTGATCCGAGGCTTCGGCTCCGCCTTCCCCGCCTGCGCTGACGGCTCGGCCCAGCCGTGGTCGATGGCCGTGAGCGGCGACAACGGGCTGTTCCGTGGCGGCAAGGCGGCCTCGGTGACCTTCGCCTTCGCGTGCGGCGCCTTCGACTGCGGCACCGACTTCACGACCTTCACCGTCAAGGTCAGCGGCGGCAAGGGCTGAGCAGGCTCGCGGTTGATCAGCGTGGCGCTCGCTCCGCTGGACCCCATGGGTCACCCGACCCATGGGGTCTACCGTCCGCTTTGACGTCCGGCGGTGGAACCTGAGCAGCCCCGACTCGCCGACCCGAGCGGGGTGGGGGTGGCGCCGGGCGCGGACGAGGTCTGCCTGGCGGGGCGATTGGGGTGCCCGGCAAACGTGCAGGAGTCAGCGACTCATGCGAAATGCTTTGCCGGGCGGGGACCCCACTCTCGCCCCGGCAGGCAGAGCCTCGGGAGCGTCCGGTGACACCCCCACCCCGGACACCAACCCCGCCACGCCTTCACCGGCCCCGAAGGCGACCAAGAAGTCTCATAACGGTTGCCGCGAAGCCCGACGCCGTACGCTGGAAGCATGAGCGTACGACGGGTGATGGGCACCGAGGTCGAGTACGGCATCGCGGTGCAGGGACAGCCGTCGGCCAACGCCATGGTGGCGTCGTCCCAGGTCGTCAACGCGTACGCCGCTGCCTCGGTGCGGGCCCGCCGCGCGCGGTGGGACTTCGAGGAGGAGGCCCCGCTGCGGGACGCGCGCGGGTTCGACATGAGCCGGCAGGTGGCCGACCCGAGCCAGCTCACCGACGAGGACCTCGGTCTCGCCAACGTCATCCTCACCAACGGCGCTCGCCTGTACGTCGACCACGCGCACCCGGAGTACTCCACGCCCGAGGTGCTGACGCCGCTGGACATCGTCCGCTGGGACAAGGCCGGCGAGCGGATCATGCTCGCCGCCCAGCAGCTGGCGCAGCGGCTGCCGAGCAACCCCTCGATCGCGCTCTACAAGAACAACACCGACAACAAGGGCGCGTCGTACGGCACCCACGAGAACTACCTGATGCGCCGGCAGACCCCGTTCGCCGACATCGTCAAGCACCTCACCCCGTTCTTCGTGAGCCGCCAGGTGTTCTGCGGCGCCGGCCGCGTCGGCATCGGGCAGGACGGCCGCGACCACGGCTTCCAGATCAGCCAGCGTGCCGACTTCTTCGAGGTCGAGGTGGGCCTCGAGACGACGCTGAAGCGCCCCATCATCAACACCCGCGACGAGCCGCACGCCGACCCGGACCGCTACCGCCGGCTGCACGTGATCATCGGCGACGCGAACCTGGCCGAGATCTCGACGTACCTCAAGGTGGGCACGACCTCGCTGGTCCTGGCGATGATCGAGGACGGCTTCGTGTCCCGCGAGCTGTCGGTGGTCAACCCGGTCAAGGCGCTGCGCGCGGTGTCGCACGACCCGAGCCTGCAGCACACGATGACGCTGCAGGACGGCCGCAAGCTGACCGCGATCCAGCTCCAGCTGGAGTACCTCGACCTCGCCAAGAAGTACGTCGAGGACCGGTTCGGCACCGACGTCGACGAGCAGACCGCCGACGTGCTGCGTCGCTGGGAGGACGTGCTCGACCGGCTCGAGCGCGACCCGATGAGCCTCGCGAACCAGCTCGACTGGGTGGCCAAGCTCAAGCTGCTCGAGCAGTACCGCGACCGCGACGGCCTGGGCTGGGATGACGCGAAGCTGCAGCTGATCGACATCCAGTACTCCGACATCCGCCCGGAGAAGGGCCTGTACCACCGCCTCCTCGCCGGCGGCCGGATCCAGCGGCTGCTCACCGACGACCTCGTCGAGAGCGCCGTCAGCGAGCCGCCCGAGGACACCCGTGCGTACTTCCGCGGCCGCTGCCTGGACAAGTACGCCGAGTCGGTGGCCGCCGCCTCCTGGGACTCGGTGATCTTCGATCTCCCCGGGCGCGACTCGCTGCAGCGCGTGCCGACGATGGATCCGGTGCGCGGCACGAAGGCGCACGTGGGCCAGCTGATCGACGACAGCGCCACGGCGGAGCAATTGGTCCGCGCACTCAGCCGCTGAATGGATAGGGTCGGAACATGGCGCAGGAGCAGAAGCAACCGCACAAGAGCGACGACGAGGTCGAGGAGACCCAGGCCGCGACCGAGAGCGACGTCGCCGAGCGCAAGGAGGCGCTCGACGACGACGTCGACGCGATCCTGGACGAGATCGACGACGTGCTGGAGTCCAACGCGGAGGACTTCGTGAAGTCGTTCATCCAGAAGGGCGGCGAGTGACTCAGCAGGCCGGCGGAGACGCCCGCATCCCAGCGGCGTACCTCCGACCGGGCTCGAGCTCGTTCTCCGACTTCCTCGCCGACAACGCGCCGGACCTGCTGCCCGCCCGCAGCCTGCCGGCGGGCTCGGCGGCCGAGATCGCACCGCACGGCACCACGATCGTCGCCGTGACGTTCCCCGGCGGCCTCGTGATGGCGGGCGACCGCCGCGCGACCATGGGCAACGTCATCGCGCAGCGCGACATCCAGAAGGTCTTCCCGGCCGACGAGTTCTCCGTGGTGGGCATCGCCGGCACGGCCGGTCTGGCCGTCGAGATGGTGCGGCTGTTCCAGGTCGAGCTGGAGCACTACGAGAAGATCGAGGGCGCGCCGCTGTCGCTCGACGGCAAGGCCAACCGGCTCTCCGCCCTGATCCGCGGCAACCTCGGCATGGCCATGCAGGGTCTCGCCGTCGTCCCGATGTTCGCCGGCTACGACCTCGCCAAGGGCGTCGGCCGGATCTTCGGGTACGACGTGACGGGCGGCCGCCACGAGGAGTCCCAGTTCTTCACGGTCGGCTCCGGCTCGATGTTCGCCCGCGGCGCTCTCAAGAAGCTCTGGCGTCCGGACCTCGACCGGGACGACGCCGTGCGCGTCTGCCTCCAGGCCCTGTACGACGCGGCCGACGACGACTCCGCCACAGGGGGCCCGGACCTCACCCGCCGGATCTTCCCGGTCGTGTGGGTGGTGACCGGCGCCGGCGGGGCCCGCCTCGACGAGGCCACCATCGGCGCGTTCGCCGACCAGGTGGTGGGGGAGCGGATGCGTCGCCCCGACGGCCCGCTGGCTCCGATCGAAGGGGGCGAATGAGATGAGCATGCCGTACTACGTCTCGCCCGAGCAGCTGATGAAGGACCGGGCCGACTTCGCCCGCAAGGGCATCGCCCGGGGTCGCTCCCTCCTCGCGCTGCAGTACGCCGACGGCGTGCTGTTCGTGACCGAGAACCCGTCCAAGGCGCTCCACAAGATCGCCGAGCTCTACGACCGGATCGCCTTCGCCGCGGTGGGTCGCTACAACGAGTTCGAGAACCTGCGCATCGCGGGCGTGCGGCTCGCGGACATGCGTGGCTACGCCTACGACCGCTCCGACGTGACCGGTCGCGGCCTGGCCAACGCCTACGCCCAGACCCTCGGCACGATCTTCTCCTCGGGCGGCGAGAAGCCGTACGAGGTCGAGATCTTCGTCGCCGAGATCGGTGACGAGCCCGAGGCCGACCAGATCTACCGGCTCACCTACGAGGGCCGGGTCGCCGACGAGCACGGCTACGCGGTGATGGGCGGCGACGCGGAGACGATGTCGACGTACCTCCAGGAGCACTACGTCGCCGGCGCCGACCTGTCCGCCGCCCTCAAGGTCGCTGTGGCGGCCATCGGGCACACCGCGAGCGAGGACCGGGTCATCCCGGTCGACGACCTCGAGGTGGCGGTGCTCGACCGCACCCGGATCCAGCCGCGCAAGTTCAGCCGGCTGGTCCCGGAGCGGATCGCGCAGCTGCTCGCCTGATCACTGGTCGGCGGGCACCAGCCGCACAGCACCGCTGGCAGGTCAGATCTCCGCCGGTCGGGTGGCGGGACCCTCGAGGACGGTCCCGTCGCCCGCGAAGCGGGATCCGTGCAGCGGGCAGTCCCACGACTGCTCGACGTCGTTCCACGTCATGACGCCGCCGAGGTGGGTGCACACCGGCCGGCCACCTCCCGGGCGCAGCTGCGCCAGGTGCCCGCAGACCAGGCGCCCAGCGACCTCGGCGTTGTGCTTGGCCGCCCGTGGGAGCGCGGCGGCGTCGCGTGCCGACCAGGTCCGGAACGCGCCCGCCCAGGGTGGCGGCTTGCCGCCGAGCAGGTCGGCGGCCAGCAGGAGCGCGGCAGCGGGGGCGGTGCTCAACCCCCACTTGTCGAAGCCGGTCACGACGTGCACCCTGCGCTCTCCCGGCAGCTCCGGTCCGGCGTACGGCAGGCCGACCACGGGGCTCTGGTCCTGCGCCGACCAGGCATGGACGACAGCCGCGCCGGGCAGCACGCCCGACGCCCACCGCACGAGCTCGTCCAGGTGCGCCGAGGCACTGCCTCGCCCGGTCGGGTGGCCGGCGCCGCCGACCATCACCATCGGTGCGCCGCCACCGGTGACGGCGCGCAGCGAGCGCACCTGCGGATCGGCCGAGAGGTGCATCCCGAGCGGGATCCAGCCATCCACGCCTTCGCCGTGGCGCAGCGTGGCGGCGTAGGAGCGCGAGGTCCGCATCCGCGCGAAGTAGCCGCCGGCGTACTGGATCGGCTGGTTGGTGGCGACCACGACGTGGTCGGCGCGGAGGCGGATGCCGCTCTCGGTCTCCAGCTCGACGTCCCGGTCGTGCCGCCGGACGGCGAGCACCCGGCTGCCCTCGTGCAGCACTCCTCCCTCCGCCTCGAAGGAGTCGACCACCGCGTCCAGAAGGCGGAGCGGGTCCACCTGGAGCTGGTCGTCGAGCCGGACGCCCCCGCGCACGGGGAAGGGCAGCTCGGACACCTCGCACCACTGCGCGTCCAGGCCGGCTCCACGAGCGGCGTCGAGCTCCGCCCGGGCCCGTCGGACGCCGACGTCGGTGGTGGCGTACGTCGTCGCGAACCGGACGTCGAACGGGACGTCGTGGTGCTCGCAGAAGTGGCGGAGCCACGCCTGTCCCTCGCGCGACGCCTCGACGTACGCGCGCACCACCTCGGGCGGATTCACGCGGGACGCGCGTGACAGCTTCGTCCCCTGCAGAAGGCTCACCTTTCCGGTGGTGCGCCCGGTCGTGCCGTCGCCCAGGCGACGCGCCTCCAGGACCGCGACGGAGCGACCCGCGCGGGCGAGGAGCAGCCCGGTCAGCATGCCCGCCAGACCGGCGCCCACCACCACGGCGTCGTACGTCGCCGGCTCGGTCACCGGCGCCCGCGGCGAGGGCCGAGCGTGGTCGAACCAGACCGGCAGGGTGGACTCCATGGGACCCGGTACCCGGACCCCGACCTGCCAGTCGCGGTCAGCGCGCCAGCCGCTCCGCCATCAGCTCCATCAGCTTCACCAGGCCCTTGAAGGGCCGCGCCATCACGGTGAAGTCGGTGATCCGGCCGTCCGCGTCCCACTCGAACATGTCGACGCCCTGCACCGACAGCCCGTCGAGCGCGGCCGTGAACTCCAGCACGGCCGAGCTCTCGGCGTACCACTGGCGGTGGTAGGTCAGCGTCGGTCCGAGCACGTCGAAGGCCGAGGCGAGGTAGTGCTTCGTGATCGCCTTGCCCTCCTGCGGCGTGTGCACGGCGGGGGAGTGGAAGACGGCGTCCTCGGCGAGCAGGTCGTCGAGCGCGTCGGTGTCGCGGGCCGCGGCGGCCTGGTGCCAGCGGGCCACCGTCCGGGGCATGTCGGGACTATCGATCATGTGCGTCAGGCTACGGACGCCGTGACCTCCGACGCACTAGTGTTGGTGCATGGACCGCCGGATCTTCGGGATCGAGAACGAGTACGGCGTCACGTGCACCTTCAAGGGGCAGCGCCGGCTCAGCCCTGACGAGGTCGCCCGCTACCTGTTCCGCAAGGTCGTGTCGTGGGGGCGCAGCTCCAACGTCTTCCTGCGCAACGGCGCCCGGCTCTACCTCGACGTCGGCAGCCACCCCGAGTACGCCACCCCCGAGTGCGACGACGTCGCCGACCTGGTCGCCCACGACAAGGCCGGCGAGCGGGTGCTCGAGGGCCTGCTGCTCGACGCCGAGCAGCGGCTGCACGACGAGGGCATCGCCGGCGAGATCTACCTGTTCAAGAACAACACCGACTCCGCCGGCAACTCCTACGGCTGCCACGAGAACTACCTGGTCTCGCGGGCCGGGGAGTTCAGCAAACTGGCCGACGTGCTCATCCCGTTCCTGGTCAGCCGCCAGATCATGGTCGGCGCCGGCAAGGTGACGCAGACGCCGCGCGGAGCGGCGTACTCCGTGAGCCAGCGGGCCGAGCACATCTGGGAGGGCGTCTCGTCGGCGACGACGCGCTCACGCCCGATCATCAACACCCGCGACGAGCCGCACGCCGACGCGGAGAAGTACCGCCGCCTGCACGTCATCGTCGGCGACTCCAACATGTCCGAGAGCACCACGATGCTCAAGGTCGCCAGCTGCGACCTGGTGCTGCGGATGATCGAGGAGGGCGTCGTCATGCGCGACCTCACCCTCGAGAACCCGATCCGCGCGATCCGGGAGATCTCCCACGACATGACGGGCCGGCGCAAGGTCCGCCTCGCCAACGGCCGCGAGGCCAGCGCGCTGGAGATCCAGGCCGAGTACCTCGGCAAGGCACGCGACTTCGTCGACCGTCGCGGCATCAGCACCCCGGTGATCGAGCGCACGCTGGACCTGTGGGAGCGGGCGCTGAAGGCCGTCGAGGCCGACGACCTGAGCCTGATCGATCGCGAGATCGACTGGGTGATCAAGTGGAAGCTGATCGAGCGCTACCGCGCCAAGCACGGCCTGCCGCTGGGTCATGCGCGGATCGCCCAGCTCGACCTCGCCTACCACGACATCCACCGCGGGCGCGGTCTCTACTACCTGCTGGAGAAGCGTGGCGCGGTCGCCCGGGTCACCACCGACCTGAAGATCTTCGAGGCCAAGTCGGTGCCCCCGCAGAACACGCGCGCGCGCCTGCGCGGCGAGTTCATCCGCAAGGCCCAGGAGCGCCGGCGCGACTTCACCGTCGACTGGGTCCACCTCAAGCTCAACGACCAGGCGCAGCGCACCGTCCTGTGCAAGGACCCGTTCCGGGCGTACGACGAGCGGGTGCAGCGGCTGATCGACGGGATGTGACCGGCGTACTCACCCCGGTTGGCTAAGGTTGCGGCCGTGTCGACCCGTCTCCGTCGCGTAGCCGCGCTCGCCGTCGTTCCCGCCCTCGCCCTCTCCCTCGCCGCGTGCGGGAGCAGCGACACCGCGAAGGGATTCGACGCCGTCGGCATCGCCGGCAGCTTCGGCCAGGCGCCGACCTTCACCTTCAAGAAGCAGATGGCCGCCGGTGACGCGACGACCAAGACGCTCATCGACGGCACCGGCGCGGCGCTCGCCCAGGGCGACCACGTGCTCGTCAACTTCGCCGTCGCGGACACCGCCACCGACGACACCCCGATCACGACCTTCGGCAAGGACACCGGCGCCGTCGGCCTGCAGGTCGGTCAGGCCGCGCCGACCCAGCCGCGGGTGCTCGGCGACGTGTTCACCAGCGAGCTCATCAACTACGTCAAGGTCGGCACGAAGGTCGGCAGCCGCATCGCCGTGGCCGGCAGCGTCGACAAGGTGTTCCCCACCATCTGGTCCGAGCTGCCGTCGCTGCGCTACAACGTCGGCAACGAGGACGGCATCGTGCTCGTGATGGACATCGTCGGCGTGGCCTCCGCGCCGTCCGGGACCCCGCAGAAGTCGCCGTCGTGGGCGCCGAGGATCGTCACGAAGAACAACCTGCCCGCGAACCTGAGCTTCCGGGGGACGCCCCAGCCCGACGGCAAGCTGCGGGTCGCCACGCTCATCAAGGGCAGCGGCCAGGCCGTCACGGCCGACGACACCGTCGGCGTGCAGTACCTGGGCTCGGTCTACCGGGGCAAGAAGCCGTTCGACGAGAGCTTCTCGACCCAGCGCTACCTCTACGCCCAGCTCGGCCTGAACGTGGACGTCAACAAGGCGATGCAGACGAGCGTCATCAAGGGCTGGACCAAGGGCCTGGTCGGCGTCCCCGTCGGCAGCCGGGTCCTGGTCGAGATCCCGCCGGCGCTCGGCTACGGCAAGACCGCTCAGGGCACCTCCATCCCCGCCAACTCGACCCTCTACTTCGTCATCGACATCCTCGGCGCCGCCTGATCGGCTTCTCGTCCCCAGCGAGGTAGTCGAACAGTTGAACGAATAGCGATCTCTCGGGCAGAATCTCGGACATGCCGGTCCCCAAGAGCGAGCGACTGCTCAACCTGCTGATCATGCTGCTCGTCCAGCGGCGCCCGATCGCCAAGGACCGCATCCGCGAGCTGCTCTACGCCGACTCGCGGCCCGAGGCCTTCGAGAAGATGTTCGAGCGCGACAAGGACGAGCTGCGCGGACTCGGCGTCCCGATCGAGGTCGCCCAGATCGACCCCATGTTCGACGACGAGCAGGGCTACCGGATCCCGGCCGAGGAGTTCGCGCTGCCGCCGGTGGAGCTCACCGCCGACGAGGCCGCGATCGTCGGTCTGGCGACCCGGGTGTGGCAGGACGCCACGATGGCGCAGGCGACCACCGACGCAGTACGCAAGCTCTCCGCGGCAGGGGTCGGCGTCGACCTGAGCGCCCTCGACATCGGGCAGCCCCGCCCGAACGCCGAGGAGCCCTCGTTCGCCGCCTGCTGGCAGGCGGTGTGCGAGCGGCAGGCGATCATGTTCGACTACCAGCGCCCCGACCAGGAGCCGGCGCGGCGCAACGTGCAGCCCTGGGGCGTCGTACGGTCCTCCGGCCGGTGGTACCTGGTCGGCTACGACACCGGGCGCCAGGACGAGCGCGTGTTCCGCCTCGACCGGTTCCGCAGCCCGGTCCGCACCGTCGGCCCGACGCAGGCGTACGACGTCCCGCCCGACACCGACCTGCGCGCGGTCATCGCCCGCCTCGCGCCCCGGTCGAGGTACGCCGAGGCGGTGCTCCTCGCCCGCACCGACACCGGCCACGGGTTCCGCCGCCGCGCCGCCAAGGTGGAGCCCGGCGTGGCCGGCCCGGACACCCGGTCGGGCTGGGACCGGATCACGCTCGAGAGCGTCGGCCGCAACCTCGTCGAGGAGGTCCTGCACCACGGTGCGGACGTGGTCCTGGTCGAGCCCGCCGAGCTGCGCGAGCAGGTCGTCGCGCGCCTGAAGGAGCTGGTGGCATGAGCGCCCGTCCCGCCCCGGGTGCCCGCGACCAGGTCGCCCGCCTGCTCACCCTGGTCCCGTTCCTGCAGACCCGCGACCAGGTGCGCCTGGCCGAGGCGGCCGAGCTGCTCGGCAGCACTCCCGAGGCCGTCCTCTCCGACCTGCGCGTCCTGTTCATGTGCGGCCTGCCCGGCGGTCTTCCCGACGACCTCATCGACGTCGACCTGGACGCCATCTCCTCGGAGTCGGGCGCGGCGCTGGCCGACGGCGTGATCCGCATCGACAACGCCGACTACCTGTCGAGGCCGATGCGGCTCAGCCCGACCGAGGCGTCGGCGGTCATCGTCGCGCTGCACACGCTGCGCGACGGGTCGCCCGCCGACGTACGTGCCCTCGTGGATCGCGTGCTCACCAAGCTCGAGGCGGCTGCCAGCGTGCGGCCGGTCGTGGCGACCCACCCCGGCGAGGCCGCCCAGGTCGCCCTCAGCGCCCGGCTGCAGCAGGCCGCCGACGACGGCGTCCAGGTCCGCATCCGCTACCACGTCCCCGCCCGCGACGAGGTCTCCGAGCGGATCGTCGACCCGTTCGGCGTGGCCACCAGCGGCCGGTTCTCCTACCTCGACGCCTGGTGCCACCTGGCGGAGGGCGACCGGCTGTTCCGGCTCGACAGGATCGACTCCGCCGAGGTGCTCGACACGCCGGTCACCTCGCCCCGGTGCGCGCCCCGCGCGCTGACCGAGGGCCCCTTCGACGACTCTCCGGAACGCGGCACCGTGGTCACCCTCCGGCTCGACCCCGAGGCCCGCTGGGCCACCGACTACTACCCGATGCGCGAGGTGCGCGAGCAGCTCGACGGCGGCCTGGAGGCCGACCTGGTGGTGGCCGATCCGCGCTGGCTGATCCGGCTGATGCTGCGCCTGGCGCCGCACGCCCGGGTGCTCGAGCCGAGCGAGTTCGCCACCGACCTGACCGTCCGGGCCCGCGAGACCCTCGCGCTCTACTCATCGCCGGGGGCGTAGCATGGGGGCAACGGCAACCGCCGACACGACGAACGATTGAGAGACTGCGATGTACCCCCTCTTCGAGATGCCCGGCGGATGGGAACTGATCGTCATCCTCGCCGTCGTCGTGCTCCTGTTCGGCGCCAAGAAGCTGCCCGAGTTCGCTCGCGGCACCGGCCAGGCGCTGCGCATCTTCAAGGCGGAGACCAAGGGTCTGCGCGACGGTGACGACGACAAGGACAAGGCCGCCGAGACCGAGGCGGACAAGCCCATCGAGGGCAAGATCGTCGACAACTGATCCAGCGCTCCACCCAGCACTGACGTGTCCCTGTCCGGCGTCGTCTCCCTCTTCGTCGGCAAGCCCGTCCACCCGGTCTCGGCCGACGGTCGGATGGCCCTGTCCGACCACCTCCGCGAGCTGCGTGCCCGCGTCCTGAAGAGCGCCCTGATCCTGCTCCTCGGCTTCGTGGCCGCGATGTTCTTCTACCACCAGCTGCTGCACCTGGTGGTCGGGCCGTACAACAAGGCCCAGGACATCCTCGGCCACGACCGCACCGCCATCATCACCAGCGGTCCGGCCGGCGGCTTCATGCTCTACTTCAAGCTCTGCGGTCTCGCCACGCTGATCGGCACCAGCCCGTTGTGGCTCTACCAGATCTGGGCGTTCATCCTCCCCGGCCTGCACGCCCACGAGCGCAAGTGGTCCTACGTCTTCATGTCGATCGCCGGGCCACTTTTCCTCGTCGGCGTCGTGCTCGGCTACGTGACCTTCCCCAAGGGCCTGCAGATCCTGATCGGGTTCACCCCGGCGGGCGCCCAGAACCTCGTCGAGTTCAACGAGTACCTCTCCTTCTTCAGCCGCACCCTGCTGGTGTTCGGCATCGCCTTCGAGATCCCCGTCTTCGTGGTGCTCCTCAACCTCGCCGGCATCGTCAAGGGCCGCCAGCTCGGCGCCTACCGGCCGTGGATCATCGTCGGCACCTTCATCTTCGCCGCCGCGGCGACGCCGTCGACCGACCCCTTCACGATGACGTTCATGGCGCTGCCCATGTGCCTGCTCTTCCTCGTCTCCGAGGTCATCGCCCGGCTCAACGACCGCCGGCGCGGACGCGGCGACCTCAACGAGGGGCTGTCGCCGGACGAGATGAGCGAGATCTGATGGGTCCGCGGCAGTGGGAGAGCGTCGACCCGTTCGAGCTCCCCGACTGGCTGGGCGCTGACGACGTGACCTGGTCCGCCGAGTGCGCGCTCGGGCGGCCCACCGTGCCCGGCGTCCTGCGCAGCGACGACGGCAGCGGCGAGCTGGCGTGCGACTTCCTCGCGGCCGACGTCGCGTGCCCGGCCCCGCTGGTCGACGAGCCCACCCGCACGCGCATCCACCAGGCCTGGCGCGACGGCCAGGTCGAGCTGCTCTCCGACGGCGAGCGGCTCACGCTCGGCGTACCGGGCACGGCGCAGGACGCGGGTCTCGTGCTCGAGGCCATCGGCCGGTTCGCCCACGCGGTCGGCACCAGTCCGGCGCACTACGGCGTGCGGCTCCGCGCCGGTCACTGACCTGCACATAGGCTTCAGGGCGTGCCCCAGCCCATCCGCGACGTCGCCCTGGTGACGAACCCGTCGGCGGGCCGCGGACGCGCTGCCGCGGTGCGGAATGCGGCGCTCCCGGTCCTCGCTGCCGCCGGCTGGAACGTACGCCGCCTCGACGCCCGCGACCGCTCCGAGGCCGAGGACCTGGCCGCCAAGGCCGTGGCCGACGGCGTGGACGCGCTCCTGGTCTGCGGTGGCGACGGCATGGTGAACCTCGGCTTCCAGCTCGTCGCCGGCACGACGCTCCCGCTCGGCGTGCTCCCGGCAGGACGCCACGACGACCTCGCGCGCACCATCGGGCTGCCGCGCGGTGACGGCGCCGCCGCGGCGCGCCGGCTGACGAACGGTCGACCGCAGCGCCTCGATCTCGGCCGATCCGGCGACCGGTGGTTCGCCACCGTCCTCACGCCGTTCGGGTCGCTGCGCCAGACGCGCCGGCTGCCCTACGTGCTGACCCTGGACGGCGAGGAGCGCATGGTCGAGGCCACCATGGTCGCGATCGCGAACACCCCGACGTTCGCGGGCGGGAAGCCGATCGCACCCCGTGCGCTCGTCGACGACGGACTGCTCGACGTCGTCATCATCAGGTCGATCGGAAGGTGGGAGCTCGTGCAGGTCCGCAAGGTGACGGTGGCGGCGCCGGGCGTCGTCGCGCACGCCGACGGGGGACGCTTCGGCGCCCTGCCCCTGACGATCGAGTGCGTGCCCGCGGCGGCCTGGGTGATCGCATGAGCAGCACCTTCGACGACTTCGCCGCCGGCTACCGCTTCCCCCTCGACGACTTCCAGGTCGAGGCCTGCCGCGAGGTCGAGGCCGGGCACGGCGTCCTCGTCGCCGCACCGACGGGCGCCGGCAAGACCGTCGTGGGGGAGTACGCCGTGCACCTGGCTCTCGCCACCGACCGCAAGTGCTTCTACACGACCCCGATCAAGGCCCTCTCGAACCAGAAGTACGCCGATCTGGTCGACCGCTACGGCGACAAGGTCGGGCTGCTCACCGGCGACACGACGATCAACGGCGAGGCGCCGGTCGTCGTGATGACGACCGAGGTGCTGCGCAACATGCTCTACGCCCGGTCGCGCACGCTGGTGGGCCTCGGCTACGTGGTCATGGACGAGGTCCACTACCTCGCCGACCGCTCCCGCGGCGCGGTGTGGGAGGAGGTCATCATCCACCTGCCCGAGTCGGTGTCGGTGATCTCGCTGTCGGCCACCGTCTCCAACGCCGAGGAGTTCGGCGAGTGGCTCGAGGCGGTGCGCGGCACCACCCGCACGATCGTGGCCGAGCGCCGGCCGGTGCCGCTCTACCAGCACGTCATGGTCGGCAAGCGGCTGATGGACCTGTTCGCGTCCTCCGAGATCGACGCCGCCGCCGGCTTCGTCCGCGAGGGCGCGCGGGTCAACGAGGAGCTCCTCCGGATCGCGCGCGACGACTGGGCGAGCAGCCGGCTGATGCGCGACCGCCGCTCGCCGCGCCACGGCAAGCCGGGATCGTCCAAGAACCCCCGGCAGGTCGGCAACGGCCGCCGGGTCTGGATCCCGTCCCGGGTGGAGATGATCGAGCGGCTCGAGCGCGAGCAGCTGCTGCCCGCGATCGACTTCATCTTCAGCCGCGCCGGCTGCGACGCGGCGGTCGAGCAGTGCGTCGCCGCGAACCTGCGCCTCAACCGCGCCGAGGAGCGCGACAAGGTCATCTCGTACGTCGAGAAGGAGCTCGGCTCGCTCCCGGCGGCCGATCTCGAGGTCCTCGGCTACACCGACTTCCTCGACGCCGCCTCCCGCGGCATCGCGGCCCACCACGCGGGCATGCTGCCCGCCTTCAAGAACGTCGTCGAGGAGCTCTACCTGCGCGGCCTGATCAAGGTCGTGTTCGCCACGGAGACCCTCGCGCTCGGCATCAACATGCCGGCGCGAACCGTGGTGCTGGAGAAGCTGACCAAGTGGAACGGCGAGACGCACGCCGACATCACGCCGGGGGAGTACACCCAGCTCACCGGCCGTGCCGGCCGCCGCGGCCTGGACATCGAGGGCCACGCGGTCGTGCTGTGGCAGCCCGGCATGAACCCCCGCGAGCTCGCCGGCCTCGCGTCGACGCGCACCTATCCGCTGCGCAGCAGCTTCCGGCCGTCGTACAACATGGCGGTCAACCTGGTGCACTCCTACGGCAAGCACCGGGCCCGTGAGCTGCTCGAGCAGTCCTTCGCGCAGTTCCAGGCCGACCGTGCGGTCGTGGGTCTCGCGCGCCAGCTGCGCAAGGCCGAGGACGCCCTGGAGGGGTACGCCGAGGCCGCGCGGTGCGACCGCGGCGACTTCATGGAGTACGCCGCGCTGCGCCGCCGGATCAGCGACGTGCAGAAGGACGCCAGCCGCGAGCGGAAGGCGGACCGGCGTACCGAGGCCTCGGCGTCGCTGGAGAAGCTCAAGGCCGGCGACATCATCGTCGTCCCGGGCGGGAAGTTCGCCGGACCCGCGGTCGTCGTCGACCCCGGGCTGTCCGACAACGGCCACCGCCCGCTCGTCATCACCGCGGAGAAGCAGGGCCGCCGGCTCGGCATGCTCGACTTCCCGGTGCCGGTCGAGGCCGTCGGCCACATCCGGCTGCCCAAGAAGCTGGACCCGCGCAACCCGCAGCAGCGTCGCGACGTCGCCCTCGCCTTGAAGGAGGCCGTGCGACCGCTGCCGCTCTCGGTGGTCAAGCCGCGCCTGCAGAAGGCCACCCAGGACCCCGCCGTGGCCGCCGAGGTGGCCACGCTGCGCGCCGAGCTGAAGGCGCACCCGTGCGACAGCTGCCCGGACCGGGAGGACCACGCGCGCTGGGCCGAGCGCTGGTTCAAGCTGGAGCGCGACACGGAGACCCTGGCCCGGCGGGTGGAGCGGCGTACCAACACCGTCGCGCGCACCTTCGACCGCGTCTGCGAGGTGCTTGAGACGCTCGGCTACCTCACTGAGGGCGACGACCCGGAGGTCACCCCTCGGGGCCGCGGCCTGATGCGGATCTACTCCGAGCTCGACCTGGTGGCCGCCGAGTCGCTCCGCCTGGGCCTCTGGAAGGACCTCACGCCCAGCCAGCTGGGTGCCGTCCTGTCCGTTCTGGTCTACGAGGCACGGCGGCCCGAGGAGGCCCCTCCGC
This sequence comes from Nocardioides sp., assembly GCA_035248385.1. GTDB lineage: Bacteria > Actinomycetota > Actinomycetes > Propionibacteriales > Nocardioidaceae > Nocardioides. The sequence continues at coordinate 35,602 of DATFHM010000252.1, forward strand.
CGGTGCCCGGTGGCGCGGTCGCGACCACCGTCGACGCGATGATGCGGCTGTGGCAGGAGCTGGAGCTGCTCGAGAAGGGCCACCGGCTCGACTTCCTGCGCAAGCCCGACACCGGCTTCGCGTGGACCGCCTACCGGTGGGCCGAGGGTGAGCGGCTCGACGAGGTCCTGCGCCGCGCGGACCTCACCGCCGGCGACTTCGTGCGCCAGATGAAGCAGCTCGTCGACTTCGCCGGGCAGATCGCGGACGCCGCGGCCGGCACGCCCGTCCGCGACACCGCCCGTCAGCTGGTCTCAGCGCTGCGCCGGGGCATCGTCGCCGGCGAGTAGGAGGTCCGCTCAGCCGACGGTGAGCGGAGCGCCGTCCGCCGGGGCGAGCGCGCGCCGCTCGGCGTCGTGCAGCTCGGCGGTCAGGGCCTGACCGCGCGGGGAGAGGGACACCACGACCCGGCGGCGGTCGGCGGGGTCCACGTGGCGGAGCACCAGCCCCAGCTCGACCAGCCGGTCGGCGTGCCGGGTCAGCGTGGCGGCGGGCACGACGGCGGCGGCCGCGACCGAGGACATTCCGATCCCGGGGTTGTCACCGATGACGGCCAGGATCCGCCAGTGATCCATGAGCAGGTGGTGCTCGCGGAGGAGGGGATCGAGGTGCTGCCTGAGCTGGAGCTCGGCCTGTCGCAGGCGCACCGCCGCACTCGATGACTCGCCCGACATCACCGTCGCCACCGGATGCTCCTCGTCACCGTCGGGTAAGGATCACACTGCCGCACCTGCTGATCTCCACTATCGTAGCGACGTCGGCGCAACCCCGAGGGAGCATCGACAGCCCGCAATGACGCCGGCAACCCGACCAGCGACAGCGCGGAGGTGCCGTGCCCTCGACCATCCTGTCGCACGGCCCGCGGCCGGCAGAGGTCCTCCCGATCGCGCTGGTCGTGCCGATGCAGGGCCCGACGGGGATCTACGGACCGTCCTGCCTCGCGTGCGCCGAGCTGGCCATCGAGCAGCTCAATCGCGGCAACGGGATCGCCGGCCGGCGCGTGGAGCTCGTCATCGTGGACGGCGGACGTGATCCCGCGGTGGTGGCCGACGAGGTCGCCGCCCTGGTCGATGCCGGCCGCGTCGAGGCGATCGCGGGCTGGCACATCTCGGCGGTGCGCCGCGCGATCGTGCGCCGCGTCGGAGGCCGGGTCGTCTACGCCTACGGCGCCATGCACGAGGGCAGCGACGAGACGCCCGGTGTGTTCATGCTCGGCGAGCGCCCGATCAACCAGCTGCTGCCCGCGGCGCACTGGATGCGCGAGCAGCTCGGCGTGGGGCGCTGGGCGATCGTCGGCAACGACTACGTCTTCCCCCGGGTCACCGGTACGACGGCACGTCTCGCGCTGCACGACACCCCCTCGGAGGTGGTGAGCGAGAACTACCTTCCGCTCGGCACCACCGACTTCGGCGCGGTCATCACCGACCTCGCCCAGCAGCCCATCGACGGGGTGATCATGCTGCTGATGGGCCAGGACGCCGTGCACTTCAACCGGCAGTTCGCCCGCGCCGGCCTGACCGCCGCGCTCCCACGGCTGAGCCCGGCGGTCGAGGAGAACACGCTGCTGGCCTCGGGCGCGGCGGCGAACGACGGGATGTACGCCGCCGCGGCCTACTTCGACGCGCTCGACACCGCCGAGAGCGCCGAGCTCGCGACCAGCTACTACGCCCGCTGGGGCCGCTGGGCCCCGACCCTGAACGCGATCGGCGAGTCCTGCTACGAGAGCCTGCTCTTCCTGGCTCGTCTCGGCGAGCTGGCCGGGTCGCTGGACGTCGCCAGCGTGTCCGCGATGCCGTCGGGTCACTTCTACTCCGGTCCGCGTGGCCTGATGCGGCTCGACGGCAACCTCCTCGACCAGGACGTGTACGTCGCGGTCGCCGACGGCCTCGAGTTCCGCGTCGCGGACCAGATCGCGCGCGCTCACTGAGGTTCGCCCCTCACGGCGAGGGCCGCCAGGGCCACCTGCCACCCCGCCGCCGTCCGGGACCGGTGCGCCTCGAGATCCAGCGAGCGCCACTGCACCGCTCCCGGCGCATCCAGGTCGAACCTCTCCGGGCACGCCGGGCCGTCCACGTCGACGCCCAGCGCGAGGACCGTGGAGACGACGCGCGCGCCGCCGAGCAGGGCAGGCACCGAGTCCTGGTCGAGGTCCAGGTCCTCGACGAGCACGGGCCGGCCGGCGTCGTCGACCACGACGGTCGACTGGTGGACCGATCCGGCCGCCTCGGCGTACCTGCCCAGCACGAGGCTCTCGCGCAGGGCGACCCGGCCGCCGGCCGCGCAGCGGACCCGTGTCGTACGGCGTACCCGCGCACCCGCCGAGACGACGAACGGCTCGCCGGCCCAGGTGAGCGTGCCGCCGGCGGCGACGTCGACACGGACGTCCCACGACGCGCTCGCGCCGTGCATCGGGAACGCCACGGTGCCGCCCGGCTCGACGAGGTCCAGCCGCACGCCCGCGCCGACCTCGATGTCGATCTCGACGCGGTCACCGGCCAGCAGCAGCGCCCCGTCCGGGACGAGGGACATCCGGGCGCCCGCCGCGTCGTGGTCGACCAACATCGGCCGCAGCCCGGACGCGGTGGGGTCGGACAGGGTCACGGCGGTGCGAGCGCGCGCGCGGCTGCCGTCCGTGCCCGCGGTGACCCGGATCCGGGTCCGGGCGGTGCGCTCAACCAGCGTGGGCATGGTCGTGCCCGTCGGCGTGGACGTGGCGCGCCATCGGCCCGGGATCGACCGGCACCAGGTCGCCGGCGTCGTGCCGCGCCCGCACCTCGCCCACCCAGGCGAGGAGGGCGTCGATGCTGCCGGGGTCGGTCCGCGACAGCCCGATGACCGGCCGTCCATCACGGGCCGCCTCCGCGTCGGCGACCATCCGCTCGACGTCGACGCCCACGTACGGCCCCAGGTCGGTCTTGTTCACCACCAGCAGGTCGGCGCGCTCGATGCCGGGACCGCCCTTCCGGGCCACGTCGCCGCCACCGGCCACGTCGAGGACGAAGATCTGGGCGTCCACCAGCGCGGGCGAGAAGGTCGCGGTCAGGTTGTCGCCACCCGACTCGATGAGCACCAGCTGCACGCCCGGGTAGTCGTGCTCGAGGTCCTCCACGGCCATCAGGTTGGCGGTGATGTCGTCCCGGATCGCGGTGTGCGGGCACGCGCCGGTCTCCACGGCCCGGATCCGGTCGGCCTCGAGCACGCCGGCCGAGCGCAGGAACCGGGCGTCCTCGTCGGTGTAGATGTCGTTGGTCACCACCGCCAGCTCCAGCCGCGTCGCGAGCTCCCGGCACAGCAGGGCGATGAGCGAGCTCTTCCCGGTGCCGACGGGACCGCAGACGCCGAGGCGCAGGGCCCGGCCGTGCGTGTGGCCGCCGTGCAGGTGGGCGTGGTCGTGGTCGTGGGTGTGGTCAGGCACGGAACAGCCTCCTGGTGGTGTGGGCGTGGCTCTGGGCCCACGCCTCGATCTGGGGATGGGTCAGGGCCGGGATGTCGTCGGGTGCCACGCAGCCCGCCACCACCCCGGCGAGCTGGTCGACCTGCGGCAGGGCGGCGAGCGCCCACGACGCGACCTCGGCAGGGTCCAAGGGCAGCAGCTTGAGCGCCGCCGCGCAGACGGTCTGCACGTCGTCGTACCCCACCAGGCGCGCGAGCGAGTCCGCCGGCACGTCCGTGGCGGCCGCGACCGCCCCCAGGACGACGGGCCGGCTCGGCGCCGCCACGGTACGCACCGCGTCGAGGGCCGGCGCGGACTCCCACAACCGGCCCGCGAGGCGGAGCAGGGCCCGTCCCTGGCCGCGCGACGCCTCGCGCAGTGCACGGCTGGCCGTCCGTGCCGCCCACGCGCGCTCCACGGCGCCGAGGTCGGCCGCGGCACCGTCCCGCAGGACCTGTGCCCGCGCGACGACGGCGGTGGCCGCGTCGACGACCGTGATCGTGGCGAGCCTGCTGCGCAGGTAGCCCGGTACGTCGGCGCGACCCAGGCCGGCGCTCACCGCGGCCTCCAGGGTGTTGGACTGGGTGTGCCCGGCGACCGGCAGGCGCGCGTCGGCCAGCAGCATCACCATCAGGTCGGCGTGCACGGCGCTCTCAGAACATCGAGTAGAGCTGGGCGAGCGGGAGCACCTCGGCCGGGGCGGGTTCGACCAGCTCGCCGTCGACGTGGATCGCGAACGTCGACGGGTCGATCTCGATCCGGGGGAGAGCCGCGTTGTTGACCATGTCGGCCTTGCCGATGCCGCGGGTGGGCTTGACCGCGGCCAGCCGCCGGCGCAGCCCCAGCCGCTCCGCGAGACCGTCCTCGAGAGCGCTCGGGGCGACGAAGCTGACCGAGTAGTCGCTCCCGTCCTCCACCAGGGTGGGACGCATCAGCACCGGCTGAGGCGTGGGGATGGAGGCGTTCGGGTCGCCCAGCGCACCCCAGACGAGCGCACCGCCCTTCATCACGACCTCCGGCCTGATGCCGAAGAAGCGGGGGTCCCACAGCACCAGGTCGGCGAGCTTGCCGGCCTCCACCGAGCCCACCTCGTCGTCGATGCCGTGCGCGATCGCCGGGTTGATCGTGTACTTGGCGACGTACCTCTTGGCGCGCAGGTTGTCCGCAGGCCCTCCGGCCAGGTCGGCGTGGGCCCCGAAGCGCTGCTTCATCACGTGCGCGACCTGCCAGGTGCGGCACACGACCTCGCCGATCCGGCCCATGGCCTGGGCGTCCGAGGAGGTGATGGAGAGCGCGCCGATGTCGTGCAGCAGGTCCTCCGCGGCGATCGTCGTCGCGCGGATGCGCGACTCGGCGAAGGCCAGGTCCTCGGGCACCTTCGGGTTCAGGTGGTGGCAGACCATCAGCATGTCGAGGTGCTCAGCCACCGTGTTGACCGTGTGGGGGAGCGTCGGGTTGGTCGACCCGGGGATGACGTGCGGCAACGAGGCGACCGTGAGGATGTCCGGCGCGTGGCCGCCGCCGGCACCCTCGGCGTGGAAGGCGTGGATCCCGCGGCCGGCGATGGCGCCGATGGTCGAGTCGACGTACCCCGCCTCGTTGAGGCTGTCGGAGTGCAGCGCCACCTGGAGACCGTGCTCGTCTGCGGCACGCAGGGCGGCGTCGATGGCGGCGGGCGTCGATCCCCAGTCCTCGTGGCACTTGTACGCCGCCGCGCCGGCCAGCGCCTGCTCGGCGAGCGCCTCCGCGCTCACCGTGTTCCCCTTGCCCATGAGCAGCACGTTCACGGGGAGCGTGTCGAGCGCGCGGTGGACCGCGGTCAGGTGCCACGGCCCGGGCGTCACCGTGGTGGCCTTGGACCCCTCCGACGGGCCGGTGCCGCCACCGCCGATCGTGGTGATCCCGGTGGCCAGCGCCTCGACGACCTGGGACCGCGACAGCAGGTGCACGTGCACGTCGATCGCGCCGGCGGTCAGGATCCGTCCCTCGCCCGAGATGACGTCCGTGCTCGGGCCGATCACCAGGTCGGGATGGACGCCGTCGGCGATGTCGGGGTTGCCGGCCCGTCCCAGCGCGACGATCCGTCCGGCCCGGATGCCGACGTCCGCGCGCACCACGCCCCAGTGGTCGAGGACGACGACGCTGGTGATCACGGTGTCGAGCGCACCCTCGGCGGCCGTGGTGGTCGACTGTGCCATCGACTCCCGGATCGACTTCCCGCCGCCGAAGACGGCCTCCTCGCCGCCGACGACGAGGTCGCGCTCGACCTCGATCCACAGGTCGGTGTCGCCGAGGCGGACCTGGTCGCCGACGGTGGGGCCGTACAGGGCGGCGTACGACGCCCGGGAGATCTCAACCATCGAGCGCTCCCGTCTCCTTCAGCTGCAGCCCGGGCACCCGGCGCCGGCCACGCAGCGCCACGATCGCCAGCTCCTGCGACGCACCCGGCTCGAACCGGCGCGAGGTCCCGGACGGGATGTCGAGCCGGAACCCGTGGGCCCGGGCACGGTCGAACGCCAGCGCCGCGTTGGCGTCGGGCAGGTGCAGGTGCGAGCCGATCTGGATCGGCCGGTCGCCGGTGTTGGTGAACACGAGCGTGGCCCGCTCGTCGGGGCCGCGGTCGCCGTTGAGCACCACCGTGCCCTCGCCGGTGCGGATCGCACCCGGGCCGCTCTCGTTGGCTGACATCGTTCCTCCTGGTCTGGCGGGTCTCAGGCGATCGGGTGGTGCAGGGTGACGAGCTTCCGGCCGTCGGCGAAGGTCGCCTCGACCTGGACCTCGCGGAGCATCTCCGGTACGCCGGGCATCACCTCGGCGCGGGTCAGCACCTCCCGGCCGCGCTGCATCAGGTCGACGACGCTCGCGCCGGCGCGCGCCTCCTCGATGACCCAGCAGGACAGCAGTGCGACGCTCTCGGGGTGGTTCAGCAGGACTCCGCGGGCGCGTCGGTCGCGCGCGACCATGCCCGCCACGGACAGCAGGAGCTTCTCGGTGTCGGAGGGGGTCAGGTGCATCTCAGACCGCCATCGCCGAGCGGACCGCGGACAGGGCCTCCTCGCCGGCGGCACCCGACGAGGTGATCCGGCCCGACTCGAGGACGTAGTAGCGGTCGGCGATGCGCAGGGCGAACCCGACGTGCTGCTCGACGAGGAGCACGGACAGGTCTCCCCGCGCGGTGAGGGCGCCGATCACGGACTCGATCTCGGCGACCACGTTGGGCTGGATGCCCTCGGTCGGCTCGTCGAGGATCAGCATCCGGGGAGAGGTGATGAGCGTGCGCGCGATGGCGAGCTGCTGGCGTTGGCCGCCCGAGAGGAGACCCGCCTTGCGGTCGGCCAACGCTACGAGCGCGGGGAAGGTGTCCAGCACCTCGGCGACGAGCGTGGCGCCGTCGCGCCGTCCGTCGGCGACCAGCCGAAGGTTCTCCATCGTGGTCAGCTGCGGAAAGCTCAGCTGCCCCTGCGGCACGTAGCCGAGGCCGCGGGCCACCCGCTTGTTGGGGCGCATCCTCGTCACGTCCTCGCCGTCGAGCAGGATCGAGCCGCGGCTGGCCGGCAGCAGCCCGACGGCCGCACGCAGCAGCGTGGTCTTGCCCGCGCCGTTGTGGCCCATCACGGCGACGGCACCGCCGCGGGGCACGGTCAGGTCCACCGTGTGGCAGACCGTGGTCGGCCCGTAGCCGGTGGTCACCCCGCGCAGCTCCAGCATCGGCGTGCTCATGCGCCCCCTCCTTCCGCCCCGGCGACGGCTCGCCCGAGGTAGACCTCTTGGACGCGCGGATCGGCCTGGATCTCGGTGACCGTGCCCTCGGTGAGGACGCGTCCGGCGTGCATCACGGTAACGCTGTCGGCGAAGTTCCGGACGAACTCCATGTCGTGCTCGATGACGATGACGACGCGGTCGCCTCCGATGCGCTTGAGCAGCGCGCCGGTCTCCTCACGCTCCTCTGCGCTCATCCCGGCGACGGGCTCGTCGAGCAGCATCAGGCGGGCGTCCTGGACGAGCAGCATCCCGATCTCCAGCCACTGCTTCTGCCCGTGCGCCAGTACGCCGGCGGGTCGGTCGGCGTGGGCGGTGAGGCCGATCTGCTCCAGGGTGCTGGCGACCGCGTCCGGCACACCGCGGCGGAACCCGAGGAGCGACCAGGACGACCGGTGGATGCCCGCGGCGATGTCCAGGTTCTGCAGAACCGTGAGCTCGTCGAAGACCGTGGCGGTCTGGAAGGTCCGGCCGACCCCCGCCCGGATCCGCCGGTGGGTGCGCAGCTGGTCGACGGCCAGCGATCCGAACCGGACCGAGCCGGTCGAGCGGACGAGGCCGGTGATCGCGTCGACGACCGTGGTCTTGCCGGCGCCGTTGGGGCCGATCAGGAAGCGGAGGTCGCCGTTGATCACGGTCAGGTCGACGCCGTCGACGGCCTTGAAGCCGTCGAACGTGACGGTGAGGTCGCGGACCTCGAGGTACTCACTCATGTGCACCCACCTCCGCGGGCAGCGACTCGGTCCGGCTGGGGAGCGGCCGGGACGTCCGGATCCGGGCCGTGGTCCGCCCGGCCAGGCGTCCGACCAGGGCCGGCAGCTGTCCGAGGCCACCGGGCAGGAGGGCGACCACGACGATGAACAGCCCGCCCTGGAAGTAGGTCCAGAACGACGGGAACGACGAGGACAGCTGGTTCTGGGCCCAGCCGACGGCGATGGCACCGATGGCGGGTCCGAGCAGCGTCGCCCGGCCGCCGAGCGCGACGCCGGTGATGAACGCGATCGAGGGCACGACGCCCACGGCGGAGGGGGAGATGATGCCCGCGATCGGCACGAACATGGCGCCCGCGATGCCCGCCAGCGTGGCCGAAAGGACGTACGCGACGATCTTGACGTTCGCCGGGTCGTAGCCCAGGAACCGGACCCTCTCCTCGGCGTCGCGGACGGCCACGAGGAGCTCGCCGTACCTGCTCGCGTAGAGCCAGGCCATCAGCGCCAGCGCCACCAGGAGGATCACCGCGGCGAAGGTGTAGATCATCACCTGGTTGGCCGGGACGTAGAGGTTGTAGCCGAAGAAGCTGCGGAAGCCGTTGAGCCCGTTGGTCCCGCCCGTGGACTGGATGTTGCCGATGAGCAGCAGCGCGAAGGCGTAGGCGAGCGCCTGGGACAGGATCGCGAAGTAAGCGCCCTTGACGCGGCGCTTCAGGATCGCGAACCCGAGCACGAGCGCGACGAGGGCAGGGAGCAGGACCGCGGCCGCCACGGTGAAGACGGGGCTGCGGAACGGCTCCCACCAGCCGGGGAGGTGGCCGTCGCCGTACAGCGACATGAAGTCAGGTACGCCGTTCGGCCCGGCATCGGCGAGCTTGAGGTGCATCGCCATCGCGTAGGCGCCGAGGCCGAAGAAGACCCCCTGGCCCATGGTCAGCATGCCGCCACGTCCCCAGGCGAGACCGATGCCGACCGCGACGACCGCGTAGCAGACCAGCCGGGCGAGCAGGTTGATCTGGAAGGTGCCGAGCACCGCGGGGCAGACGAACAGCAGGACGATCGCGAGCAGCAGGTAGCCGGCGACGAGAGCCGCGGCGCGCGGCCGGATCGCGCTGACGAGGGCCCTCACACCAGGCTCCTGGAGCGCACGGTGAACAGGCCCTGCGGTCGCACCTGCAGGAAGACCACGATCAGGAGCAGCACGATGACCCGGCCGATCGAGGCCGACGTCGTGTACTCGAACAGGGACTGCAGCATCCCGAGGACGAAGGCGGCGAGCACGGTGCCGCGGATCTGCCCGATCCCGCCGACCACGACGACGAGGAACGCGTCGACGATGTACGTCGTCCCGATGGTCGGTCCGGTCGAGCCGATCAGCGTCAGGCACACGCCGGCGATCCCGGCCAGGCCGGAGCCGATGAAGAAGGCCGTCTGGTCGATGCGGCGGGTGGAGATGCCGAGGGTCTCGGCGAGGTCGCGGTTCTGCACCGACGCGCGGAGCCGGCGGCCGAGCGGCGTCAGCATGATGGTCGCCGCGACCGCGCCCGTCGCGAGCAGCGACACGGCCAGGATGAACAGCCGGGCCTTGGCCAGGTCGAGGGATCCCACGGACACGTAGCCCGACAGCCACCCGGGGGCGAGCACCTGCTTGGCCGGTGCCCCGAAGATGTCGCGTGCCAGCTGCTGCAGGACCAGCGAGACGCCGAAGGTGACCAGCAGCGTGTCCAGCGGCCGGTGGTACATCCAGCGGATGATCAGCGCCTCCAGCACCAGGCCGATGAGGCCGCTGACGAGGAACCCGATCGGGATCGAGAGCAGGAGCGAGACGCCGGCGCTGGTGAGCACCTGCTGGACGGTGAACGCCGTGTAGGCGCCGGCCATGATCAGCTCGCCGTGCGCCATGTTGATGACGCCCATCTGCCCGAAGGTGAGCGACAGCCCGATGGCGATGAGCAGGAGGACCGAGCCGATGGACAGCCCGGCGAAGACTTGGAGCAGGAAGGCTTGCACGCGGATCCCCTCGCGTTGGTCGGACGGGGTGACGCCGTACCGGGAGGTGTCCCGGGTCCGCGGACGGACCCGGGACACCTCACGCGGTGGCGCGGGTGGGAGGGGGCGTCAGCCCTTCCACCACGGGTAGGTCTTCAGGAACGGGTCGGGCTCGATCGGGCCGGAGGACTTGCCGATCACGTCGATCAGCCCGGTCGGCTGGACCTGGCCCATCAGGAAGGTCTTGGCGATGTGGTGGTTCTCGCCGTTGACGGTGACCTTGCCCTCGGGGGCGTCGAAGCTGACCCCGCCGGCGGCGGCGATGACCTTCTCCGGGTCGAAGGAGCCGGCCTTCTCGACCATGGCCTTGTACAGGTAGAGCGAGGTGTACGCCGCCTCCATCGGGTCGTCGGTCACCGCCTTCGAGTCCTTGGCGTAGGCCTTGAAGTCCTTGACGAAGGTCGCGTTCTCGGGCGACTGGAGCGTCTCGTAGTAGTTCCAGGCGGTCAGCTGGCCGACGAGGTTCGACACGCCGACACCCGGGACCTCCTGCTCGCCGATGGAGACCGAGACCACCGGCATCTGCTGCGGCGAGAGGCCCTCGTTCTTGTACTCCTTGAAGAAGGCCACGTTCTGGTCGCCGTTGAGCGAGTTGAAGACGGCGTCCGCGCCGGCGGCCTTGATCTTGTTGACGATCGTGGTGATGCCGTCGGTCGAGCCGAGCGGGATGTACTCCTCGCCCTTGATCGCGATGCCGTTCGCGGCGGCGTACTCCTTGATGATCTTGTTCGCCGTGCGCGGGAAGACGTAGTCGGAGCCCACCAGGAACAGCGACTTGATGCCCTTCTTCTTCAGGTAGTCCAGCGCGGGGATGATCTGCTGGTTCGTCGTGGCCCCGGTGTAGAAGATGTTGTGCGAGGCCTCCAGCCCCTCGTACTGCACGGGGTAGAACAGGATGGAGTCGTCGCCCTCGAAGACGGGCAGCATGGCCTTGCGCGAGGCGGAGGTCCAACCGCCGAACACGGCCGCGACGCAGTCCTTGGTGATCAGCTCGCCGGCCTTCTGCGCGAAGGTGTCGGGGTCGGAGGCCCCGTCCTCCTGGACGATGTCGAGCTTCTTGCCCATGACACCGCCCTTGGCGTTGATCTCGTCGGCCGCCATGTGCAACGACTGCGACACGACCTTCTCGCTGATCGCCATCGTTCCCGAGAGGGAGTTGAGGAAGCCGACCTTGACGGAGTCGCCGGAGGTGTCGATGCAGGTCGCGCCGGCCGAGTCACCGCCCTTCGATCCGCAGGCGCTCAGGCTGAGTGCGGTGGTGAGTGCGACAACGGAGCCCGTCAGCAGACGGGCGCGTGAGTGGAACACGTCGATCCAACCCTCTCGGTCATCGGTGCTGCGTCGATCGCAGGCACCGGGCCAGGGGGCACTTCGCCGTGCCCCGGTTGACGACGAAGTTAGGGAGGGCGGATTTCGAACTATTACCGAATGGAATTAAATCGGTGTTACGGACAGGACGGAGCGCAGCCGCTCGACGGGAGAGCCCAGACCCCAGCGCTCGGTGAGGTCGGCGAGGGCCTCCGCCTCCTGCGGGGCGCTCGGCAGCGCGAGACCGGAACGGTCCAGCGGGATGTCGCGCGCGACGGCGACGACCTGCGGCGCCACGGCCAGGTACGGCGCCGCCTCCGCGAGCTTCAGCCGTACGCCGCCGGCGATCGCCGACGCCGGGTCGGCCGCCGCCGCGACGATCCCGGCGAGGTCGTCGTACTTCTGCAGCAGGCCGGCCGCGGTCTTCTCACCGACGCCCTTGACCCCCGGCAGGCCGTCGGAGGTGTCGCCGCGCAGGGTGGCGAAGTCGGCGTACTGGTCGGCGCGCACGCCGTACTTCTCCAGCACCCAGGCCTCGTCGACGCGCTCGTGCCGGCCGACGCCCTTGCCGATGTAGAGCACCCGCACTCCCTCGGCGTCCGAGACCAGCTGGAAGAGGTCGCGGTCGCCGGTGACGATGTCCACCGGCATGCCCGCGCCCGTCGCCAGCGTGCCGATCACGTCGTCCGCCTCGTAGCCGGGCGCGCCGACGACGGCGATCCCGAAGGCCGCGAGCACCTCGCGGATCACCGGCACCTGGACCTGGAGCGGGTCAGGGACCTCCTCGACGTAGCGTCGGTCGCTTCGCTCCCCGCTGCCTTCGGCGACCGGGGCTCCGGTGACCTCCTCCACCACCCGGTGGGCCTTGTACGACGGGATCAGGTCGACCCGCCACTGCGGGCGCCAGTCGTCGTCCCAGCAGCACACGAGGTGGGTCGGGCGGTACTGCTCCACGAGCTGGGAGATGTAGCCGAGCAGCCCGCGCACGGCGTTCACGTTGGTGCCGTCGGGCGCCAGGATCTCCGGCGAGCCGAAGTAGGCACGGAAGTACATGCTGGCCGTGTCGAGCAGAAGCAGACGTTCCTCCACGCCGCAACCGTAGTGGGTGCAATAAGGTGACCGCGTGAGCAAGCCGCAACCGATCGAAGCCACCGACCGCCAGATCCTCGAGCTGTTGGCGACGGACGGTCGGATGTCGTTCACCGACCTCGGCAAGGCCACCGGCCTGTCGACCTCCGCGGTGCACCAGCGGGTCAAGCGGCTCGAGCAGCGTGGCCTGATCCTCGGGTACGGCGCCACGGTCAACTACGCCGAGATCGGCCTGCCGCTCACCGCCTACATCGCGATCCGGCCGCTCGAGCCCTCGCAGCCCGACGACGCACCCGAGAAGCTGACCGTGCTCAGGGAGGTCGAGGGCTGCTGGTCGGTGGCCGGCGACGAGTCCTACCTGATCAAGGTGCGCTCCACCTCGCCGTCGGACCTGGAGGACCTCCTGGGCCGCATCCGGGCGGTCGCCAACGTCGCCACGCGCACCACCATCGTGCTGCGGACCTACTACGAGAACCGGCCCGTCACCGCTGAGTGACACACGCCCCGGCGTGCCGCACAACGACACGCCGACGAGAACAGGTTTTTTCTCGGAAATCTGCGCGCCAGACGGCCGGTCCTGACCTGCGGTTTTACGCGTTTGTGCAGGTCAGCAGACGGTTGACAGACACACCGACCCTGACGAAAAGTAACGCTTCGTTCGCTCGTGCAGGTCGTGGACAAGCGAACCGACGTCCGAGTGGCTGAGGCCGGGGGAGAAGCGCCAGCTCCACCCGCCCCCAGTTCGCGGAGGCCGGTTCGCCCCTCGAGAGCGACCCGGGAGGGTCCCGGTC